>JACPGK010000038.1 GCA_016182495.1 Candidatus Kerfeldbacteria bacterium | reverse complement strand
TAAACCTTCATGCCATTCCCGCAACACCTGCACAATCGGGTTCAGATTCTGCATACAGTAGTCTACTCATTAACACTATATTCAAACCTATATTGAACGCGATGTTCGTTTAATTAAAAATATTTCTGATTTACATGCGTTACTTTCTCACCTTTAAAAACAAGCTAAAATCAGTCAAGAATTTCATCCACATTCTATCCAGAGATTTAGTTGCATATAAAGTATGACAAATGTTACAGTAATTAAGCTCTTCACCTAGCGCTCTCGCGGCACACTTGCTTTTTCTTTTGCAGTAGTCTAGCTACGCAAAGATAGCAAGCTACCCATCTACATTTACTCGGCTGATGTGGAGGTCAGTGGAGTGACTGAAATGGATGAAGAGCGCCATGCTCTCAACAACTGCTTTGAGCAGTAGGTTGCACGGAGTGCAAGTCTCCAGGAGTAGCATATTGTCCACGCATAAGCCAGCTAGGTTTTCATGAAGAGCATGTAGGCGCATTGCTTTTTTTGATCAAAAAACTTATACTCCGCAGTAGTATGGAAAATTTTATATATGCAACAAATCCTCAAAGTTGGCGTAATAATTAGCGTCATTATATTAACCGGTTGTGCGGCCGGGAATAATAATCAAGCAACTACTATTCGAGTTGGTTATTTTCCAAATATTACTCATGCCCAAGCGTTAGTGGGGCTAGCTGATGGTACGTTTGAAGAAGAATTAAGTGGCGTTACTATTGAACCGTATACTTTCAACGCTGGTCCGGCTGAAATCGAAGCTCTGTTTGCTGGCCAAATTGATTTAGCCTATATCGGACCCAGCCCAGCTTTAAATGCCTACGTTCAATCAAACGGTCAAGCCATCCGAATAGTCAGCGGTAGTATGTCTGGTGGCGCCGCTTTAGTGGTTCAACCAGAGCTAGCAGCAACCTATAGTGCACAAGGTGATAGTGCCTTTATTGGTAAAACATTTGCTTCGCCACAACAAGGTAATACTCAAGATGTCGCTTTGCGAACCTATTTTCAGAATAAGGGTATGCTTAATCAAGTAACAATTAGCCCAATGGCGAATGCTGATCAAATTTCTTTGTTTGCACAAAAGCAATTAGATGGTTCTTGGGTACCCGAACCGTGGGTAAGCCGATTAGTAGCCGAAGCTGGAGCAACAGTCTTAGTAGATGAACGTGATTTGTGGCCAGATGGTGCATTTGCCACCACGGTTATTATTGTCAGCACGGAATTTTTAGAAAATCACCCTGATATAGTCAAACGTTGGTTGCAAGCCCATGGTAAAGTAACCGATTGGATCATCCAAAATCCAACAGCCGCCCAAGCTTTGGTCAATCAGCAACTTGATATCTTAACTGGTAGCTCACTTGACGCAACTGTGCTATCCTCTGCCTGGGAGCGGTTAAATCTCAAAGTCGCTCCAGATAAAGCCAGTATCGAAACCATGCGGTCCGAAGCCGAAACTCTGGGATTCATCGATGCCGCTGGGCTCGACTTTAACCAGTTATATAACTTTAGTGTCCTTAGCGAAATTACAGGTCAGCAATATTAGTAAAACTTTTACCACCAAAAAAAACCGCACCGAAGTTTTGCAGAATATTTCATTTACGGTTGGTAGTCGAGAAGTAGTGTGTTTGATTGGTCCGTCGGGCTGTGGTAAATCAACTTTATTTAATGTCATTTCTGGTTTAGATCAACCTTCAATTGGTACGGTAGAACATACCGGGCGATTAGCCATGATGTTTCAAGACCCCGCCCTATTACCATGGTTAACAGTAGAAAAAAATGTTGGTTTTGGCATGAATCGCCAACAGTACTCTAGCCAGGCTATTAATCAGGCAGTACAACGTTATTTAAAAATTGTGGCTCTAGAACAATTTGGTCAGGCCTATCCTCATGAATTATCCGGTGGTATGAAACAGCGAGCAGCCTTAGCTCGCACCCTTATTATTGAGCCAAATATTATTTTAATGGATGAACCTTTTTCTGCACTTGATGCTCAAACTCGTGAACGATTGCAACAATTTGTGCAAACGTTATTACATGATTACCCAGTTTCCATTGTCTTTGTTACCCATGATGTACGCGAGGCGGTAGTATTAGGCGATCGGGTACTAGTACTTACCAAACGGCCAGCCCATATTCGCAATGAGTATATCATTGACCTACCTCGACCCCGCCGTAGTTTTGATCCAAATCTGGATAGTTATGTACGCAGTATCACTGAACAATTACAAGCCGAAACTCTACTCTACTCATGAATACCGTAACCCACTCTATCGTTAAACCACTACTTGGCTGGGTGAGCTTATTTGCCGGTTGGGAAATTTTGGTACGCTTACAATTGTGGCCGATGTGGATTTTTCCATCACCTCAACGCGTCCTCACAGTTTTGTTTAATTTACTAAAAACCGGAGACTTATTTTCAGCGGTCGGAGTAAGTGTACAACGCTTGGCCATTGGTTTTATCATCGCGGTAATAATTGGCACCTTGATTGGATTAGGGTTAGCCCGTAATCGTAATTTAAAACAAATTTTTGGTGGTTTAATTTTAGGTTTACAAACGTTACCAAGCATTTGTTGGTTGCCGCTGGCGTTGCTGTGGTTTGGTTTAAATGAGAAAGCAATTTTATTTGTCGTAGTCATGGGCGCGGTTTTAAGTATTACCGTAGCGGTCGAGGGAGCGGTGCGCACAATTCCACCAACTTATTTACGGGTTGGAAAAATGTTCAAGCTATCACGGTTCAATATGTATCGGCGCATTATTGTACCAGCGATGTTACCAAACTTTGTTACCGGATTAAAACAAGGCTGGGCCTTTGCCTGGCGATCATTGATGGCTGGCGAAATGTTATTTATTACCGCTGGCCTGGGTCAATTGTTAATGATCGGGCGAGAGTTAAATAATATTGCCCAGGTAATGGCTGTAATGCTCACTATTGTTGTACTAGGTTTAGCCATCGATGTACTCATTTTTGGCTTGGTTGAGCGCCACTTACACCGGCAATGGGGGTTTATTAGACGGTAAGTTAGGTTACTCTGTTCAAAATTTTGGTGCTAGTGTATACTGACTACTACTTAAGATAGTTAGTTAATTTTTATTAATTAATATTACGAGTGCTATGAACAAAAAGTTTCTTGCAGTCACAGGCAGCATCGTGAGTGCCCTGTTATTAGTAGGTGCGGGGTGTGTAACCGATACCACCAACACTAATACCAATACCACCACGAATACTGTCAAAACCAACACTACTAAAACAACCAACAAAGCCAAAACCAACACTAACAAAACTACCACCGTTGATGTTGATACCCCAACTATTGAAATTGTATCACCAGTTGATGGTGCTACAGTTGCTACCACCTTTGATTTGGAAGTAGCAGTAGAGGGTTTTACGTTAGCACCTGATAAAGTAGAAGGCGTAAATGCAGAAGGTGAAGGTCACTATCACGTATGGGTAGATGGAGAATATTTTGCTCCTGGTATGGCTGAAACCACTACGCTAGAAGATGTGGCCGTTGGTGAACATGAAGTGATGGTATCGTTACAAAATAACGACCATTCTGATCTGGATAATGCTGTTAAATCAGAATCAGTCACAGTGACTGTTGAGTAAAGCAATTCAGTACACAAAACGTAGGGAACGGTCGTGACTGCTTCCTACGTTTTTGTTTATCCACAAGGCTGTATTGCAAATGCAAATGATTTGCATTAAGATATAAATATGAAACGGTTTATTATTATCACCATTACCATTCTTGTTTTGGTTAGCCTAGGAGTGGCTAGCTACATGACTAAGCGTTTCAATACTAGCAGTGCGTTGTTTAGGAGTTCTGATGAAACTATCAGTGTCGTAGCTACCTTTTATCCGCTTGGTCATTTTGCTGAACAAGTTGGAGGTGATGCTGTTACTGTTACTGTTATTACACCGAGTGGGGTTGAACCACATGACTATGCCGCTACTCCACATGATATTGCTACTATTCTACAAGCGGATTTATTTTTAAGAAATGGTCAAGGATTAGATCCTTGGGCAGATCAAATAACATCCACAGAATTCATCAATCAGTCGGCTATTAGTATCACCATGACTGACCAAGTGCAGTTACGTAAAGATGTTGATGCAGCCCTAGATCCGCATATTTGGTTAGACCCAGTGTTAGCGCAAGATCAAATTGCACTGATTCGTGATGCCTTAATACAGCTTGATCCAAACAAGGCCGCTAGCTATCAAGCGAAGGCTGATAGCTATATCAACAGTTTGGCTGAACTTGATCGTCAATTTAGCATCGGGCTAACTAACTGCCGAGTACGTACTATTGTGACCGCTCATGATGCCTTTGGCTATTTGGGTGAGCGCTATACTATTGGGTTACTCCCAGTAGCAGGGTTATCACCCGAAGCCACACCATCTGCTAAAACTTTAGCTGATATTTCCAGTCAAATTCAAGCGCATCGCATTAATTATATTTTCGCCGAACCGTTAGTACAAACACAGTTTGCCGATGTGATTGCAGAACAAACTAACGCTACTGTTTTGGTATTAAATCCGTTAGAGGGTTTAACCGCCGAAGAAGTAACTGCCGGAAAAAATTATCTTACTGTTATGACAGAGAATTTAAATAACTTACGTTTAGCAATGGATTGTCAGTAAACTAATCTGATTGTTATTCTACATCAACAAAATCAACAAAACCGCCTCGACTATCAGTTGTAATAGTGTATTGAGTATCACCACTACTATTTTTTGCGACTACCTGTTTTTTGGTAAAGCTTGAATACACTAGGGTAGTACCATTATAAGCCGCATTGCCAATATGACCAATGGCAAAGGTATCGCCAGTGGTGGCTAAATTACCTTTAGCTTCCACCCACTCCAAAAAAGTCACTCGACCACTGCGATGTGGTACCATCACCAATCCATTGTTTGTAGCGGCAATATGAACACCACTCTGCATTTGTGCAGTATCTAATTCAGTGAATTTGACCATATAATTAATACTACCATTGGCTCCTGTATCATCTTCGGCATAATTCCAAATATCAACCACAGCAGAACCGCGTACCGGAGCAGTAACAATTTCTTCATAATTCGTCGAATCATTCGCAGTGGTTGGCACAACATCGGCCACTTCTACCCATACGCCATTGCCATAACCTACCACTGTGTCATCTTCATATTGCACTAAACGGTTTAAAGCGCCGGCAGCGGTTAATTCAATCACATCGAGCAAAAATTGATTACCTTGGGCGCTGCTTAATACGATTTCGTCTTTACCAGTGCCATTGACATTGCCAACTGCTAGGAAATATTGTTGCAGTCGGCGCATATCATCACCTCGTGGAATAACGGCATTGGCTTCTAATTCACCAGCTAAATTAAATACTTTCAGTTCAGGATGAGTAGTTTTTTTGAACGGCAATGTCACAATTTCATCGGAACCATCACCATCAACATCGCCAACGGCTACTTGTACACCAACTTTTTTTTGATAAGCGGTAAATTCTAATAATTGAGTTTGATCGTCGGCTGTATAGGCTGTTACTACTCCACGTGGCCAACGGCTAGCTTCGCGGCCATTAAATTTGGTAGCTCCTCCACCCAACACCACGGCATCTTCAGTAATAGTGCCTTCAAAATCATCAAATTTTACGTGTACGGTTTTAGTGGTATCACCAGCATCAGAATGAGTCTCTAGGCGAAAGTCAACATCATCGCCGGATTGAATACCAGTCACCTCATAAAAATATTCAATATTTTGCCGAATTTCCATAGTAGCCGAGGTTTCAAAATCGGCCACCTCGGATTGAGTGGTATCAATTTCACCAGCTAAAATATCTTCGTCAGCCTGAAAACCATTGGTTTCGCCACTATCTTGATAGATTTCTAAAAAGCCTTCAGCACTCACATTTTCGCCACCAATATCATAATTAATATTGGCTACCATATACCAATCAAATTTTGCATTATCTTGATTAGGTGTGCTATCAAAGGCAAACACCATGTCGTGTGCAAATGGTTCCGGCAAGGCGGTTACGCCAGCAGTGAGTAAGGCTTCATCAGTCATGCCCACATAACTATCGGCCGCTACATCATAAATACCAAACATGGGAGTAGCCGTAGTAAAGGCCAACAACATATTGGTTTCGTTAACCCCAAACCATGCTTCGGTCAAATCAATTTGCCCATCAGGATCATACACATAGGTAGTACAATCAGACGGATCGGTAGTTTCATCCCAAACTAACGTAGTGGTATTCCAACAATACTGGGTACGATTTCCAGTAGCAACACTATCAGTAATAATCGGATCGCCCCATTCACTGGTATCATTATCAATTGTAATACTGTCATCTGGTAAGTAAAAATTTGCTGCCTGGGCTTTTGGCATCACTGCCAAAAAACCAACTAATAGGCTCGAAGCAATCAAAAAGTGTTTTATAAAATGTGTCATAGTTAAATATCAATACTATTTAAGTTAAATGCTCATTTATTATACTACAACACCATACTAAGAGATAATAGCAGCATTAATTAGCACTCTTGACTAGAGAGTGCTAATGCTTTATGATAGCTGCATGGTAGAGTTATCCCAGCGAAAAACGGCTTTATTTAGCGCAATTTTACAAGAATATGTTGAAACCGCTAAACCAATTTCGTCGAAAGCGCTTGTGGAAAAGTATGGTTTTGAGGTATCACCTGCCACAGTGCGTAATGACATGCAAGAACTAGAAGAACTTGGCCTCATTACCCATCCCCATACCTCGGCTGGTCGCATTCCTACCGAAACTGGTTACCGTTATTACGTTGAACACTACCTGGAGCGTGATCGTCCTTTACAATCAAATGTCAGCCATACTTTTCAAGCTGTTTGGGAAGTAGTAGAAACTGAACAACCAGAACGTCAAATCAAAACATTAGCCAAAGCAGTAGCTGAAGTTGCTCAACAAGCTGTGTTGGTTAGTTTTAACCCGTACAGTTTTTACTACACCGGCATTACCAACGTGTTTAGTCAGCCAGAATTTTCTGACCCCTTAGTGATGCAATCATTCGGTGTCTTGATTGATCATTTAGACGAGGTGATGACTAACTTGCAACCTACCAGTAGTAGAGACATTGATATTTTAATCGGCACTGATAACCCAATCAGCGCCCGCTGCAGCATATTAGTCACTGATTATCAAATCAGTGATGGTGTGGTTGGAGCTGTGGTTGTGTTAGGTCCATTGCGCATGAATTATCAGTTGAATTACCAAATATTAAAATATATTAAAGACTTACTGATTAATCAATCACCAACGCATGACTAACCCTATCACCCCTACTATTGATCAGCAGCTAGAGCAGCTCACTGAAGAAGAATTGCTCCAAAAAGTCATTGAATATCGCGATTTATCTAAACGATTAGCGGCTGACTATCAAAATTTACAACGTGAAACCGATCGGCAAGTCATCAATGTACAAAAGTTTGCCACTGAACAGTTGTTACTCGAATTATGTCCACTGGTAGATTACTTCGATAGCGCCTTTGCGACAGTGCCTGAAACTGATCAATCATCAAGTTGGCTGAAAGGCATCTATCATATTCGTGATTATTTGATGAAGATACTACGTGAACATCAAGTAACCACAATTGAAGCGCTTGGTCAGCCGTTTAATCCTAATCTGCACGAAGCTGTCAGCGAGATAGTCAGCGACCAACCAGCCGGTACGGTAGTGCAACAAACCCAAGCCGGTTTTTACCTGAATGGTAAAGTAATCCGACCAGCCAAAGTAATTATCGCCAAAACAAAATTAGCCGAACCAACTAACTCATTATCCTAAATATACTCATATGCGTATTACACGATGGAATCCAATCGCCCCAGTGTTGTATCCAAACATGGAAGACATGCTCCAAGGTTTTCCGGGCATGATGTCGAATAATTTTTCTCCAGCCCTAGATGTGTACGAAAAAGATAATACTATTATTGTGGAAACACCGTTACCAGGAATTGATCCTAATCGAGTGCAAATTTCCATTGAAAATGATGTACTATCGATTGAAGGTTCGATGGAAAAAAAGAGCGAAGTTGATGAAAAGGATTACTACCGTAAAGAGGTACAATCTGGTTCCTTTCATCGAGCGGTGGCTTTACCTTCTAGTGTTGATGGTGATAAAGCCGAAGCCAGTTACGCCGACGGCGTATTAAAAATTACTGTCCCTAAAGCGACTGCGGCCCAAAAGAAAACTATTAAAGTGAACACGAAATAATCCTATGGGAAAAATTATCGGAATTGATTTAGGCACCACCAATTCATGTATGGCAGTAATGGAGGGTGGCCAGCCCAAGGTGCTCGAAAACGCCGAAGGCTTACGCACTACTCCATCAATTGTTGCTATCTCAAAAACCAGTGAGCGATTAGTCGGTCAATCGGCCAAACGGCAAGCTGTCACCAATGCTGAAAATACTATTTTTTCGGTAAAACGTTTAATTGGTCGTCGTTTTAGTGACGAATCAGTCCAACGCGATATTACATTATTGCCGTATAAAGTAACCCAAGCTGGCGAAGGCGTGCGCGTGGCCATGTCGGGCAAGGAGTATACTCCCGAAGAAGTTTCGGCCATGATTTTGGCTAAGTTAAAAGCTGATGCCGAAGCCAGGCTCGGTGAACCTGTCACCGAAGCGGTTATTACCGTACCGGCCTATTTCGACGATGCTCAACGCCAAGCTACTAAAGATGCTGGTAAAATTGCCGGACTAGATGTGAAACGCATTATTAACGAGCCGACCGCGGCCGCCTTAGCCTATGGCTTTGATAAGAAGAAGAACGAAAAAATTGTAGTGTACGATTTAGGTGGTGGTACGTTTGATATTTCTGTGCTGGAAGTCGGCGATGATACTGTGGAAGTAAAAGCTACTAACGGTGACACTCATTTAGGTGGTGATGATTTTGATCAAACTATCATTCAATGGATGATCACCGAGTTCCGTAAACAAGAGGGGATTGATTTATCCAATGATAAGTTAGCACTGCAACGGTTAAAAGAATCTGCCGAGAAAGCTAAAATTGAATTATCTTCGGCTCAAGAAACTGAAGTGAATCAGCCGTTTATTGCTAATGATCCAAACTCGGGACCCAAACACTTGGTGCTTACCTTAACTCGGGCTAAGCTGGAAGAATTGGTATCTGATTTGGTCAATCGTTCCATGGAACCAGTCCGCAAATGTTTACAAGACGCTGGTTTATCAGCTACCCAAATTGATGAAGTGGTATTAGTAGGCGGCATGACACGCATGCCGTTAGTGATAAAAAAGGTAAAAGAATTTTTTGGCAAAGATCCCCATGCTGGAGTGAATCCCGACGAAGTGGTAGCCGTTGGCGCGGCTATTCAGGCTGGCGTGTTACAAGGCGACGTGAAAGATGTGTTGCTACTGGATGTTACACCGTTAACATTGGGCTTAGAAACGTTAGGTGGAGTGCGCACGCCATTAATTCCACGTAACACTACTATTCCAACTTCAAAAAGCCAAGTATTCAGCACAGCGGCCGATAACCAAACCTCGGTAGAAATTCATGTGTTACAAGGCGAACGTGAAATGGCCAATGATAATAAATCGTTGGGCAAGTTTGTATTGACTGGTTTGCCACCAGCTCCTCGTGGTATGCCGCAAGTAGAAGTGACTTTTGATATTGATGCCAATGGTATTTTAAACGTGAAGGCTAAAGATAAAGCGACCAACAAAGAACAATCAATTCGAATTGAAGCCTCGACTGGCTTAAGCAAAGAAGAAGTAGAAAAAATGGCCAAAGAAGCTGAATTGCACGCTGATGAAGATCGCAAGAAGAAAGAATTAATTGAAGCTAAAAATTTAGCCGAAACCTTGGTGTATACTACTGATAAAGCGTTAAAGGAACATGGGGCTAAGTTAGCGGCTGAAGAAGTAAAAAACATTCAAGATAAAATTGAAGATGTTAAACGAGCCTTGGACAGTAGCGATCTTGAAGCTGTTAAAGCTAAAGCTGAAGCTTTGGCACAAGCTTCACAAAAAATTGGTGAGATAGCCTATAAAGCCGCTGCCAGCTCTGACAAAAAAACTGACCAACCAGAAACGAAAGAGGCAGCCAAAGAAGGTGAGGTAGTTCAAGAGGCGGATTTTAAGGAGAAGGAGTAATGTCCAAGGACTATTATAAAATTCTCGGAGTGGAGAAAACCGCCACTGCTGAAGATATCAAAAAAGCTTTTCGTAAATTAGCTCATCAACACCATCCCGATAAGGAAAGTGGTAATGAAACCAAGTTCAAGGAAATCAACGAAGCCTATCAAGTAATAGGCAATGTTGATAAACGTAAACAGTACGATCAGTTTGGTGCCGATTTTGAACAGCAAGGCGGTTTTGGCGGCGGTGTAGGATGGGATGATTTTATGCGTTATGCCCGAGGTCAAAATGGAGGTTCTTTTGACTTAGGCGATCTTGGCGATATTTTTGGTGATATTTTCGGGGGCGCGTTTGGTGGTGGCGGCGCCCGTCGGCGTCAGGCGGTAGGCAATGATATTGAAATGAGAGTAGATTTAGATTTTAAGGAAGCTGTGTTTGGTGCAGAAAAAACTATCGAAACCTATCGCGTCACTGCCTGTCAACGTTGTCATGGCCAAGGGGCCGAACCCGGTACCACTTTAAAAAAATGTGCTACTTGCGCTGGCCATGGCATTGTAGAACAAGTCCAGCGCACTATTTTGGGGTATATGCGCCAACGGGCCGCTTGTCCGGATTGTCGTGGACAAGGTAATCGACCAGAAAAAACCTGCCAAGAATGTACCGGTACTGGTGTAACTAAACAATTAACCAAGCTGCGTGTCAAAATTCCAGCTGGCATTGATGATGGTCAGGCCATTCGGTTAGATGGCGAGGGCGAGCAAGCCCCGTACGGCGGTGGAGCTGGTGATTTGTATATTCGCGTTACACTACGCCGGCAGGATGATTTTCAGCGATCAGGCAATGATATTGTATCTACCACTACTATTTCATTTGCTCAAGCCGCTTTAGGTACTAAGGTTGATATTCTGACCATTGATGGGGTAGTAGAAATGAAAATTCCGGCTGGTACACAATCGAGTAAAGTATTTCGTTTAAAAGGCAAAGGCGTACCACAATTAGGTGGCAGTCAACGGGGCGATCATTTGGTTACGGTGGTAGTGCACACACCCAGTAAACTCTCTAAAGCTGAAAAAAAATTATTTAAAGATCTAGCTCATCTGCACGGTGATAGCATAGAAACTGGCGGGCTGTTTGGATTTCGTTTATCCACAGCGTACTATTGACCAGACGAACGCGAGGTCGCTATCTTTCAACAGGCCTTTCAACGCGCTTACGTTACGCTATTTATTTGTTTGGTGGAGTAGCAAAACTATTACAAGTTATAGTTAGGCTGCATGCCAAATAAACAAATTGTATCCCATCTAAAAGAATTTCGCTTACGGGCCGGGTATACTCAAGAGGCCTTGGCTAAAAAATTAGGAGTCACTCGGCAAACCATTAATGCCATTGAACAAAGCAAATATCAACCAACGCTTTATTTAGCCTGGCAGTGCGCCAATCTATTCAATACCTCAATTGGTAAACTATTTCAATTTGAATAATAGTAAGATTTATGGTATACTAGTTAGATCATGAATGCGGGAGGGATATTATTAACCCAAGCTGACACCGAAGCAACTGCCACTACTGGTAGTAATGCCATTATTATTGAAAATAGTAACACTGCTGCAACCAATACTGCTGCTACTGAACAACCTAAGAAGAAAAAGAAACAAAAGGATGTTACTACAGTAACTGCCACCGAAGAAACTGACACCAGCACCTATTCATTAGATCAGGCTTTTAACCAAGTGAACATTGGTAATCCCACCTGGGATTTATTTTTAGTAGGTTTTTTTGTGGTCGGTGCTTTATTGTACGGCTTATCACTAGGCAAGGATCGCATTATTGCCATTATGGTTAGTATTTATATGGCTTTAGCCGTAGTGGCTGCCCTGCCAGAATTCGTATTAAATATAAAAGTGAATGATAGTTACACTGTACAAATTACGGCATTTTTTTCGGTATTTGTAGTTTTATTTTTTCTGTTATCACGTCAGGCGGTATTGAATGCGTTGTCGCCTGATGGCCATGGCAAATGGTGGCAAGTATTATTATTTAGTGTATTGCATGTTGGTTTGTTAGTATCGGTGACAATGTCTTTTTTGCCACCAAACTTATTAGCCAAGTTTTCACCATTATCACAAATGATCTTTACGCAAGAGTGGACTAAATTTAGCTGGATTATGGCTCCAATTATTGCGATGATGCTGGTAGGGAGAAATCGAGATTAAGCTCGGCTTGAATTTTTGCTACAATTGTTTCTATTTCTTCAACTGTACTGACGCGCACTAATTGAGCGCGATAATGGGCGGCATTTGGAATATCACGAATATACCAACCCAATACTTTACGAATTTCAACGAATGGTCGAGTGCTGGGTAAGGCCATGGTTAGTGTAACGTGTGCCATCATCGTAACTAAAATATCGGGCAAACTTGGTTGAGTATACTGACCAGTAGCCAGATACTGTTTGATTTGTTGAGCTAACCAGGGTTTGCCAAAAGTACCACGAGCTAAGGCGATACCATCAGCCCCGGTGTATTCTAAGGTATATTTGGCAGCTTCCGGGGTGTGGCCATTGCCCGAGGCTATTACTAAAAATGGCACTAACGTTTTGGCTTCCTTAATACAATCTAAATTAGCGGCTCCTTCGTATGGCTTTTCAAATGGCCGGCCGTGAATGGTAATATTATCGATGGGTAAATCGGCAATCACTGTACAAAAATCGCGTACATGCACTGCCTTGTAACTCACTCTCGTTTTGATTGATATCGGTAAACGTCCACCAACGGCTGCAATCACAGCTTCAATCACTGCTCGACAGCGGCCTAAATCAGCTAGTAAAGCGCAACCCCCGCCATTATTAGCTACCTTCGGAGCCGGACAACCAAAATTAATATCTATCCCATCAAACCCCATTGCCTCCACCCGCAAAGCGGCTTCATAGAATAAAGCTGGATCAGCTCCAAACAGTTGAGCAATAATTGGACGTTCACAGTCATCGTAGGTCAATAACTCTGTGCTTTTTATTGAGCCATGGTGCAAGCCATCGATTGACACAAATTCAGGAAACAATAAATCGGAGCCAAATTGTTTCATTATTTGGCGATAGGCCGTGTTGGTGACGCCGCTCATCGGTGCCAGGTAAATCAGCGGTTTAGGTAGCTCTTGCCACGGATTTTTCATAACTTGATCAATTTTGGGCCAATATCGGTATCTTCAATTTGATAGCCTAAATCAGAAATTTGTTGACGTAAGCGATCAGCCGTTGGCCATTCGGCCGCGGCTCGAGCCGCTTCGCGTGCCGCCACTAGTTCTATTACTTCTGGAGCAACTTCTGCTTGAGCTGTACGCTGGCCTTGATAATAGGCTTGCAAATGTAAACCGAGTACTGCATCCATAGCAAATAGCGTAGCTAATTTTTTACCAGGTTCCATGGCCGATCGTACCATGGTCCATAGTAAGGCCAGGGCTTTGGGCGTATCTAAATCATCACTAACGGCTTGGGTAAATTGTTCCATTGTCATAGTATCAATTTCGGTGGCTTCAGGCAGATCATTAATCAAGTGACGTAATTTAGTCAAAGCATTAGCCGCACTATCGAGAGCCTCGTAGGTAAAATTTAGTTTTGAACGATAGTGAGCTCCTAACACAACATAGCGATACACTAACGGGTCGTAGCCTTTTTCTTTAAGCGTTGTTAGAGTAATAAAGTTATTTTTTGATTTACCCATGCGATCGTCATTAGTAAGCAAAAATTCACCATGCAACCAGTAGTGTACTGTTGGGTGACCGAGAGCAGCTTCGTTTTGAGCAATTTCGTTAGTGTGATGTACCGGAATGTGATCAATGCCACCACAATGAATATCAAAGCGATCACCTAGGTAGTGTAAACTCATGGCCGAACACTCAATATGCCAACCCGGAAAACCGTTACCCCAGGGCGAGGCCCATTCCATTTGACGTTGTTGATTGGCTGGAGAAAATTTCCATAAGGCAAAATCGGTCGGCTGTTTTTTATCACCCATCTCTACCCGAACACCCTCGGCTAAACCAGCGATATCTAGCCTAGCTAATTTACCATAATCGGATAACTGACTAGTATCAAAATAGATACCATCGCTCGTACGATAGGTAAAATTCTTGGTTTCAAGAATTTTTATTAAGTCAATTTGGGTTTGAATATGATCAGTGGCTTTGCACCACACAGTTGGTTCCAGCAAGTTTAAATCGGCCATATCTTGCTGAAAAGCTTTGGTATAAAAATCAGCAATTTCCCACACTGTTTTCTGTTCCCGTTTGGCGCCAGCTTCTATTTTATCTTCACCGCTATCAGCATCACTGGTTAAATGGCCTACATCGGTAATGTTCATTACATGGTGTACCTGGTAGCCATTCAACTGTAGCACTCGACGCAAAATATCTTCAAACATATAGGTCCGCAGATTGCCAATGTGAGCATAGTGATACACCGTTGGACCACAGGTATACAAGCCAACCGTCGGAGCATGTAAAGGAGTAAACAGTTCTTTTTGACGAGTTAAGGTGTTGTAGAGTTGCATGGCTGCTACAGCAATCGTTTACCACGAATATACAGTAACGTCGCTAACATCGCCAAAAAGGTCAAACCAGTAAAAATATAAAAATCGTTCACCACGCCATGAAAAGGAATGTTTAGAGCATTCATCCCAAAAATACTAGCAACTACACCAGCCGGTAACATTACCGCCGAGAACACGGTTAGAGTTTTAATCACGTCGTTAATTCGATACGAGATTAACGATTCATTAGTTTCTTGCAAGGCATCAATCGATTCTTTGAACGATTCCAGTTGATTCCAAATTTCTTCGGTGTAATCGACTAAATCATCAAAATATTCTTCATATTCTTCTTGCGTACCCAGTGAAGTTTTCTTTAAGCGAAACAAGGTAGCGCGGTGCGGCTGCATAATTTTTCGCATGTCAATAATATTGTGACGCACAAACAAAATTTGTTGCAGTAGTTTTTGTTCCTTGGAGGAGAAAATTTCAGTTTCAATTTTTTCAATTTCGGCATCAATTTCGTCTAATAAAGGATAACAGTACTTCAATAAACGCTGCAAAATTTTATAGAGCAAAAATTTACCCGATCGGCTCATAAACTGCTCGCGCGCTTGATCGGAAGCCTCACATAACTGGAACATATCAATAAAAGTAGGCACATTACCACGGTGAATTGTGACGAGATAATCTGCACCCAAAAAGAAATCTATTTCACTGGCAGTCATTTGATTAGTTTTACGATTGAGAATGGGCACGAGCAATATAATAAACACATAATCTTGATAAATATCGATTTTTGAACGATGAGTCGTACTAGTAATATCTTCATAATCTAACACATGAAAGGCAAAGTTTTCTTTAAGATACTTCATGGCCGCTCGATCAGGCTCTTCAATATTGACCCAGCGAAAATTGCCGCGTTCAATAATAGTGATATTTTCTGGAATCATAACTTTAAAATTTTAACACTTTTTTCAAAAAATTTCAAGTGTTGAAACTTTTGCAAAATTGTGCTATAGTAAACACTAACTATGCCTGATGTTTTGCAAGCGTTAAAGGAATTAGAGCGAAAACTTGATACTCATCAAGCGCCTCGCGCCATTGAACATACTCCGGCATTACGACGCCCGCCCGAGCCGATTCAGTCTACGCCAGCGATAGAACAAACGCCAGTAACGGAGCAGGCTTTTGAACAGTATAAACAAGTGGATGAACAGCATCCCGAAGAATCGCCGTATGTGATTAAATCGGCTAGCAAAACTCGGAAAGATCAAGTAATGACCGATGATGCCAATAAGTCTGATACAGTCATTGCGATTGAAGAAATTTTAGCGGATAATTTAGGAGAAGTATATCAGCGTATGTCGCCAGCCGAACAAGAACAGTTTAAACAAAAAGGCGAAGAAGTGGCTCGTACCATTGCCGACATGACCACTAAACTTAAAGCCACTGCTAAAAAAATTCTTCAGTTAATCCGCGAATGGTTACAATTGATTCCTGGCGTGAGTAAATATTTTTTGGAACAGGAAGCTAAAATAAAAACTGATGAATTACTAAACTATACTCGCAAGCATCTCAAATTACAGCGCGATAAATAACATGGATTTTTTTACTGCCATCGATACTGCCATCACCTTTATTTTTGATACGCCATTGTTGGCGATTGGATTATACATAGGGTTTGTTCTGGTGGTTGCGCTGGTGTGTGTTCAGATTATTCGCAAAGTGATTCGGCATTGGATTGTGAAACCAGAAAGTTTTAAACGAGTGATTTTACAATTACGAGTGCCGAAAGAAGATTTACGTGAGCAACAAAATACCAACGATTCTTACCGCAAGCAAACTGAAGATATGCGCATTAATGTGGCCGAAGCCTTTTATGTGGCGTTAGCTCGAGTGCCGCGCGACCATGGTTGGAAAGCATTTTGGTTGGGGCGCAACGATCATGTCAGTTTAGAACTTGTAGCCGATAAAGATCAACTGATTAGTTTTTATGCGGTAGTACCATATTATTTACGCACCTATTTTGAACAACAATTTCAAGCCCAATATAACGACGCCGTGATTGAGCAAGTGAATGATTATAATGTGTTTGAACCTGATGGTACGGTATTGGTCACTCGTTGTAAGCTAAAAAAGGCCCAGGAGTATCCCATTTTAACCTACGATAAACTGGAAACTGACCCATTGAGTGCCTTAACCAATGTACTGTCGAAGTTTGAAAAAAATGAAGGGGCCGCTATTCAGGTGATTATTCGTCCGGCCAAAGAGGGTTGGGAACATGTGCCGGCTCGTATTGCTCAAGTAATGCAACAGGGCAAAAAATACAGTCAAGCCAAACGCGAAGTGGCTGGCAGTATTATCTACCGCTATTGGTTAGCGGTGAAGTATCTCTTTTTTAAAGATCGCGCTAAGTGGGAACAAGGTATTGATATCCGTACAGAACGTGAGTATCGCTTATCACCCATGGAAGAAGACATGGTAAAAAGTTTCGAGTTAAAAGCTGGCAACCCTGGCTTTCAAACTAATATTCGAGTAGTAGTATCGGGGTCTAATAAAGAGATGGCCGAACATAAACTACATAATATTTTAGGGGCGTTCTCACAATACTCTGGCACTTTGTACGCCAATGAATTCAAATTTTCTAAGCCATCAACTAGTGAGAAAGAAATTCGTCATTTTATTTATCGTACCTTTGAAGAAAACTCGGCTTTCATCTTGAATACCAAAGAAATGACCACGTTGTACCACATGCCGTTGCCGACCACCGAAACACCCAACATTCGTTGGTTATTATCCAAAAAAGCGGCCCCGCCATTTAATATGCCTAAAGAAGGAGTAATTTTGGGCGAGGTTGAGTATCGTGGCATTAAAACAGCGGTACGCATTAAGCGAGCTGATCGTCAGCGTCATTTGTACGTCATTGGTCAAACCGGTTCTGGTAAATCAGTCATGCTATCATCGCTGGCGATTCAGGATATTAATAATGGTGAAGGGGTGTGCGTGATTGATCCCCATGGCGATTTAGTGGAAGATGTATTGGAACACATTCCAAAACATCGGGCCGATGACGTGGTGATTTTTAATCCGGGGGATATTGAACGACCAGTTGGTTTAAACATGTTGGAATACGATACCGATGAGCAAAAAGATTTTGCGGTACAGGAAATGGTGGCAATTTTTTATAAATTGTTTGGTCAGGAAATGATTGGTCCAATGTTTGAACACTATATGCGTAATGCCATGCTGGCGATGATGGATGATAAAGAAGCTGGTGCTACCTTAATTGAAATTCCACGAATGTTTACCGACGCGGCTTTCCGCAAAGAGAAACTGAAGAAAGTAAAAAACTTAATTGTTAAAAATTTTTGGCAACAAGAATACGAACAATCTCAAGCCGGCCAACAAGCGGCCGATATGTTATCGTATGTGATTTCTAAAATTGGTCGGTTTTTAACTAACGACATGATGCGTAATATCGTGGGGCAAGCTCGATCCGGTTTTAACGTGCGGGAGATCATGGATAATAGAAAAATTTTGCTGGTGAATTTATCAAAGGGTTCCATTGGTGAAGTGAATAGTTCGTTGCTTGGTTTAATTATGGTTTCAAAAATTCAAATGGCGGCCATGGCCCGGGCTAATATGCCTAAAGAACAACGCAAGGATTTTTATACGTACGTGGACGAGTTTCAAAATTACACTACCGATTCAATCGCTGTAATTTTATCGGAAGCCCGGAAATATAAATTAGATTTAATTTTAGCACACCAATATATTAATCAGTTGGTTAAAAATAACGATACCCAAATTCGTGATGCCGTGTTTGGTAATGTGGGTACTAAAGTTGCTTTCCGGATTGGTGTGGAAGATGCCGAGATGATGGCGAAAGAATTGGCCCCAGTATTTAATGAAAATGACGTTATCAATGTAGAGAAATTTACCGCTAACATAAAATTATTGATTGATAACACCACCTGTCGGCCATTCAACATGAAAACAATCATGCCCCCACCTGGTAATCCAGAATTGGCCAAACAAATCAAACAATTATCACGCTTAAAGTATGGTCGCGATCGCGCCATCGTTGAAGCTGAAGTAATTGAACGCGGTAAGTTAGATCAGCTGGGCGGTGGTTCGGAAATGACCAGCCCAGATTCGTTTTTCTAATTATTAATAGTTACAGGCGTTAGCCTGCCACAAGTATATGGCTCAAAACTATAATCCCGAAGCTGACTTTGAAAAACGTCGACAGACAGGCGATGGCCGTACGGCCGAAGTGCATGATTTACGGACGCACCGCGAAAGTAAAGATTTAACCGGTAGTCGAGAGTTGGTAGCGCATACCTTAACGGGGGAACAAGTAACGATTAATCCTACCAAGGCTTTTAGCGTAACCGAAATTAGTCGGGTGATTCGAGCTGGTTTAGAAAAATGTAGCCAACGCCGTAAAGGTGAACAACTCGAAAAGCTGCGTGAAGATATGGGACTAAACAAAGGTGATGCTGGTGCGGTTGAAGCCGAAGCCGATGTGAGTGCGGCTGATCAGGTTGAACATTTAATTATCAAGTTGGCTGAAGATATTGTAGATGCCATGGGCGGAGAAAAACAGCGAACCATTGCCGTGTTAGAGCCAAGCGCCATTGGTGAAAAAACCACTAGCAAACTAGGAGCAGTGGGGGATGCCAATTTTTTAGTGAATGAAAAAGAAGGGGAGAGCTTGTTACAATCACTGCGACAACAAGATTCACCATTTGAGGTGCATCAAAAAAATCAGTATGGTTTTGTATTACGTAATCGAGCATTGGATTTTCGAGTGACCGTAGTGTATCAAAATCAACTGGATGCGCCGCCTCAAATTGCCTCACGCGATCTGGCTGATCGCGAATCAACCCATGGTAATAGTCAAATCACCCCAGGAAAAACACCCAATCAAACGACCCCACCGCTGGCCAAAGCGGCCTAGTTGATCAATTTTTTTGGCAGTGATATACTTGGGTTCGCCATTAATTATAAAAAAATAAAATACGTATGAGCGAAAGCGAAAACAAATTGTTTGAATTGCAACAAGCCATTGAACATGCCACTGCCCAATTGAATAAAGCCCGACAAATTTTAAGCAGTGTTCAAGCCAGTGATTTGAATCCGCCGGTGGTACAACGAGCTCAACAGTTTGCCCGTGTTGAGGTTGAAGGCAACGTTCAGGTAGTGGAAGGGGTATTTAATGGTCAAAACATGGTTGGGCCCGATGGTAAAATTTATACCATTCCAGCCAACTATGTTTCCAAATCAAAATTAGTGGAAGGCGATTTATTGAAATTAACTATCCAGCCAGATGGATCATTTATTTATAAGCAAATTGGACCAGTTGAACGTAAACGTCTGGTAGGGAAATTAATTCGTAATCCTGAAACTGGAGATTTTTCGGTGCTGGTAGGACAACGAAATTATCGCGTCATTAAGGCTGCCATTACCTATTTTAAAGGGGAAGCCGGCGATGAAGTGGTGTTATTAGTGCCGCAGGCAGCCGATAGCAGCTGGGCGGCGGTAGAAAATATTATTCATGATACTACTTTACCTGGCACCATGACTGATTTATTAACCAGTGGGGTTGAGGCCGAGTTGCCTAGTGGTGATGCAGCTGAATTACCTACTGGAGCCGAGGCTGAATTACCTAGTGCCTAGGTATGCACCAAGCACTGTACCGGAAATATCGTCCCACCTCATTTGCCGAAGTGGTTGATCAACAGCATGTTACTACCACTCTGCAAAACGAGTTAGCTTCCGGTCAGATTGCACATGCCTATCTATTTGCTGGACCACGAGGTGTTGGTAAAACTACCGTAGCTCGTATTTTTGCCAAGGCCGTCAATGCTACGGCCATCACCCGGGCAAAACTAGCCGATACTACCTTGTTGGATATTATTGAAATCGATGCCGCTAGTCATACTGGCGTTGATCATGTGCGCGAACATATTATCCAAAATGCCTATGTAGCTCCTAGCCAACTAGATTATAAAATATTCATTATCGATGAAGTACACATGTTGTCGGTATCAGCCTTCAACGCCTTACTGAAAATACTGGAAGAACCGCCCGCTCATGTTATTTTTATTTTAGCCACTACCGAAGCGCATAAAATTCCGGCGACAGTTATTTCACGGTGTCAGCGGTTTGATTTTCATACGATTAATTTAGCCGTGCTGGTACAACGTTTGAATGATTTGGCCCAACGCGAAGGAATAATCATTGATCACGAGGTGATTGAGCGCATTGCTCGGCGTGCTCATGGCGCTTTGCGTGATGCAGAAAGTATGCTTGGTCAGGTGCTGGCGGTAGGAGAACAACATATCAGCGCTGCCCAAGCCGATGTAGTGTTGCCCCGCACTGATATTGGCATCGTGATAGATTTGGTAGAACAATTAGTAGCCAAGCATCCCACCCGATATTTAGAGATTTTACATCAAGCCGTACATGATGGCGTACATATTAAGGAATTACAGCGTTTATTATTAGAGGTATTGCGTCAGTGTTTACTGTATAGCGTTGATAACGCCTTAGAACATTTTGCTGAAATTGATGTTCATCCCACAACGCATGAACGTTTACTTAAATTAATGCAAAGCCTCACTACAGCTGATTGTATGCAGTTGGTAGAAGTATTTTTGTCGGCCAATGTCAACGATCAACCCATTGGTATACCAGAATTATCGTTAGAAATAGCTGGAATACGATGGTGTGGTACGATGGTCACTACACCAGTGCAACCCAGTGTTCAACCACCGGTTAAACCAGTTGCTCCATCCATTCAAACCAAGCCAGTGTCAACAACCAATGATCAGCCAGTCACTGATCGAGCCAGCGATCCAGCGTTATTGCAGCGCCTCAAAAGTCACTGGTCTGAAATCATTGCTCATATTAAAGAACGTAACCATGCTTTAGCGATGACTATTAGCGTGGTGCATCTAGTAGATGTACTTCAGCCTAATACGGTAGTGCTAGGAATGCGGTTTGGTTTTCATCGTGATCGCATTATAGCGCCAGTCAATCTAGTGATTATTCAAGCGGTGTTACAGGAAGTGCTGCAGCAGCCTTGGCAGGTGGAATGCGTGGTGAATGATCGTTATGATATTGATATGGCTGTTATTAAAACATTACCATCAGATAATATTGATAGCGTTTCATTGACTGAAGTAGAAAATATTTGGGATCTGGCTGTTCAGGCTAGCAGCAATGAGCCAGCCCAATCGTAATGTAGAGTTGCTAGGCTGGATTGGATTTTGGCTGGTCATTATTACACTGGCTGCTTTAGTATTTGGCGAGCACGCCCTAAATCAAGATGAAGGGGTGGTGCTTAATAATGCTTGGCAACTGTGGCAGGGGTTACAATTATACAATCCGGTGGTCGATTTTACCGCTCCAGGTGCAACCTATTTAGTATACTGGACTTGGCTAATAATAGGAGTGCCAAGTTATGGTAGCGCTAAAGTAGCAGTCATATTCATTTGGTTACTATCGGCTTTAGGCATTACCCAATTAGTGTTGCGGTGCGGTGGTAAAGCCATAGCAGTGATGATGAGTGTGGTTGGTTGGTTGATTATGACTGATTATTATCCACTGATTAATCATAATGCTCTAAGTAGTATGGCGGCTATCTGGCTGCTGGTATGGTTGATAGAGCGCCGGTATGTGCTTACTGGGGTAGCTGTAGCAATAACCATATTATTTTTACAAACCAAAGGAATACTGTTGGCTGCCATGACCATAGTGAGTGTACTAGTATTCGATCAGTCACGACAGCGTGCTTGGTTCAATGTGCGTACTGTTGTATTAACAGCAACAGCACTGTTGGTTGTTGCTTTGCTGCCATGGTCATTACTGACTATTATTGAAAGTTGGTTTATTCTGCCGTTTACCCAGCAGTATTTGGCGAGTTCATTTGTACAAATGGACATAATAATGATTGAAATTATTCTTGTACTGATCAGTGTGATTTTGGCTTGGCGAGCAAAATCACGCGCTGGTTGGATTTTGGCAGCTAGTCAGTTGGCTCTATTTTTGAGCAGTGCTCATATTATTGACCGTTATCATTTATTGATTAATAGTTTTCCAGTGCTGGTACAGCTGATTGTTGCTGTAACACAGTATTGGCAAACACTGCTGCAGTATTTACCACGTTGGCAGCAAGTACTTTTGAACGACCTGATAATTGTAGCGATAGGCAGTTTGTTTATTATGCCAATTCATCGTACGTTTCAAACAGCCACCATTTTTTTAGATGAAGCCACTACTTATCAAACCTTACGTTTTCCAGAAATGCAGTCAGCCCAGTACATTTATGCCGGACCATTTTTGCCCAGCCTGTATTTTGAATTACGTAAACCCAACCCGTTTGTGTTTAGTAATAATATGACGTTATGTTCTAGTGCTTGTCAGCAGGCCACTTTGGCCGTGTTTCAAACTGTCCAACCAGAGTTTGTTATTTTAGATTATGATTTAGTAGCTAAGTATGGCTATGCACCATGGTCGCAACCAATTGATCGTTATATTCAGTCTCACTATATACAATGCCAATCATTAGGTCCAAATTTGTTATTATTAGCCCAAGAGCACTGCCCACGGTTGTATCCTAAAATGTAATATGGTATAAAAATACCTACTCTATAGTAGATTGGGGCGTAGCCAAGCGGTAAGGCAGTGGACTCTGAATCCACCACGCGTAGGTTCGAATCCTACCGCCCCAGCCACAAAGTATATTCAGAGTTTTCCGAAACAAGCGCGCCAAACTGCAGGCGCGTTTTGTGTAGTAGTTGAAAGGGTGTTTTGAATTCCACTTCCACCTTCCGCTCCCGCAGTTGGGCGTTCGAGCCGACCGTTTTGAGGAAATTACGAAGAACTTCGTAATTTCCTCGCAGAGCGACTGTTTGTGCCTGTTTTGCTTGTAATATAAATTCTCGCATTGGTTCGAGCCAGCGAAATCCCTTCGCGTCCAAAGTAGCCAATTCTTGCTCTAACTCTACTTTTTGATTGAGTATCTCCGCTTTCTTTTTCGTGTATTCGTCTTTGGTAATTAGGCTCTCTAAATGGCTGTCCAATAAGCGATCAAGCTTTCCCTCACATTCTGCTATGTGAGAGCGTAGCGTGTGGCTGTGTGAAGCTGTAAGCGTTCTGGTGTCGATCTCTTCTGTGTCCAGTTTTTGTAGAAACGCATCAGCGACTGGTTCAGGCAAAGAAACAGACGAAAGTATTGTTGAAATTTCATTGGCCAATAACTCTTCACGAACGTATCCTTGGCTACAGGTCTGTTTCTTTTTAGTACAGCGGTAATAATGGTGACCTTTTTGCGTTTCTGCTGTAATCGCACAGTCACACTCAGCGCATGTTAATAAGCCACGAAAAAGAAAGCTGTGTTTCCGCTTTTTTGGACGCGATTTATCTTTCATGATTGTTTGTACTTGATCAAACAATTTTTTTGAGATCGCTGGCTCGTGTACGCCTTGGTATAGTTCTCCTTTGAAGCAAAACAGGCCATAGTAAAACGGGGTTTGCAGAATGCGTTGAATGACAGAAAAAGAATATGGTTTATTCGTTTTACTGTGTAAACCTTTGTCGTACATCATTTTTTGTAGTGCCTTTAAAGAATATTCACCAGTTGCATATAGTTCAAACATTTCTTTTACAAAATCAAACCGTTCAGGGTCAGGCACAATGGTATGCTTATTTCTGTCATTCAAATACCCAATAGGTGCAAGTCCTGGTTTTTCACCATTACGCACCTTCTGTCGCAAACCCCGTTTTACGTTCTCAGAAAGGTTATCAATGTAGTATTTCGATTGCCCAAAAGCAATATTGAGCATAAATTTTCCTTGTGGAGTATTATCAAACCAAAATGTAGGAAATTTAAGCGCACAAATTTTTCCTCTATCAATTAAATGGATAACCCTGCCACCATCGACAGAATTTCGTGCCAAGCGATCGGGATGCCAAGAAATGATGCCTTCAGCTTTACCAGCTTCCATTAAATCAAGCATCTCGTTGAATATTAGTCGTCCTGGCTCTTTAGCAGTTTGTGATTCAATAAAGGTACGAACAATATTTAATCCCTCTCGCTTGGCAAATTCTTTGAGTTCTGTAATCTGTGCGTCAATAGATAAAATCTGTCGATCTGGCTCATCGGTTGATTTTCTAGCATAGAGGAAAAATTTGTTCATATATTTGTTATATGCCTTTCAGTGCTTTTGGGCAATAGAGAAAAGTCGCTTTGCGCTCATTATCATGAACCAAAACGGTCGACTTAGCATTTCATATGCTGGCGTTGTTTCAACGCCGAACGCCCAACTGCGGGAGCGGAAGGTGGAAGTGGAATTCAAAACACCCTTTCAACTACTACACAAAACGCGCCTGCAATTTGGCGTGCGTGTTTCGGAAAACTCTGAACATCCTTTTTGGCTGACTACCTACGCCGAAATTCGAACGTATTATATCCAAAATTTGAAGGAAGCGGAATAGCGCGGCGGACAAAAATTCCCTCTTCCCAACCACCCCATGTTCCTGCTAATCTACCGCTATGCCATTTCGCCCAGATCATCCACTAAGATCACCCCAAGAACACGATCCACGTGCTCTGGTGGAGCGCTTTGTCGAACAAGAACTGCGACAGCAGTATCAAGGAACAGTTGTCGCCCTCAATCACGCTGGTCTGTGGGAACCACTCATGGCTTCGCCAACCGAGCTTGGCATCACTGGCATTGATGGAAAAGAATACCCATTACCAACCACCGAAGGCATTGCTGCAGAATTACGAGCGCATCCAGACGTCTATGGTAAAAAGCTCGAAGCAGGATTTGGCAGGATCCTGCCTGTTCCCATTGCTGCACCCGTAGATCACCTCACGCGTATTCTCTCGAGCCGGATTCTGGCTCATCACCAGGCAGACACACTCTTGGCACACGATGGCAGCACACTGG
>JACPGK010000037.1 GCA_016182495.1 Candidatus Kerfeldbacteria bacterium | reverse complement strand
AGCAGAGATTCAAGCTGTATTGATGAGTGTAGTACAAACATTGGCCTTACGAGGTAAGTCTATTATGGATACCCTGCCCAAACTCTTGGCTGTACCGGCTCAACGGTATGCGGTAGTACTGGATAAAGGTGAATAGTTACCGGACGAGCTCTTGACGAGCCTTGATAAACCAGTTAGGATACTGGCTATGTTAGCCATTGTTAAAACGGGAGGAAAACAGTATCTGGTGCATAATCAAGATACTATTACTATAGAAACAATCGCCGGTGCAGTAGGTGATGCAGTGATGTTTGATCAAGTATTGTTAGTGGCCGATGACGCCGGTAATAAGCTACAACTAGGCAAGCCAACTGTGGTTGGAACTAAAGTGCCAGCTACCATTGCCAAGCAGGATCGACACGATAAGGTGATTACCGTAAAGTTTCACAACAAAACTCGTTACCGTCGCCGTAAAGGGCACCGTCAGCCATTTACGCAAGTGACCATTGGAGATATTAAATAGTGCGTCGGTCTTTGAGAGCTTCGCCTAAAGTAACATCATCGGCAAATTCAATATCTGAACCGGCTGGCAAACCTCGGGCCAAGCGGGTAATTTTTACTTGGCATGGTTGCAAAGCAGCGATTACTGCCAAAGCAGTAGCTTCACCGGGATGATCAGGATTAGTACCAATAATAATCTCTTGCACTTTAACTTGTTGCACCCGATCAACTAATTGAGGCAGACGCAGTTGGTCAGCTGTAATACCATCAAGTGGATTAATAGTGCCACCGAGCACATGGTAGGTACCGTGGTAATCGCCAATTTGTTCAAAGGCAAATACGGCCGCACTATCAGCCACCACACACACCAGCTGTTGATCGCGCTGTGGATTACTACAAATATCACACCGCTCTGTAGTGGTGTAATTGTAACATTGTTGACATAAGCCTATTTGTTGTTGCACTGCTTGTACAGCAGTCATTAAGGGGTTCAAAGCAGTATCGCCTTGTCGCAACCAAGCTAAAGCATAGCGTTCAGCGGTTTTGCGGCCAACGCCTGGCAAGCGTATTAACTGACTAATCAGTTGCTCAATAGCCGCTGGATACGCTGGCATTAACGTAAACCAGATAAATCTGGCATGGTCATTTCACCAGATTGAATTTTTTTAGCCATTAAACGCTGCAATTTTTTAGTCGCCTCATCCAGCGCGTCAATTAAGCCCTGCTGGATTTTAGTTTTATTGTCAGGCGATAATAAACTATTGTCAATTTCAAGGGAGGTGACTTTTTGATTGCCATTCATCACTAAACGAATTTTTCCACCGGCAGCATCCGACGTTACAGATTCTTTTTCCAGTACACTTTGAACCGATTTAGCCTGTGACCGCATATCTTTGTACTGTTTCAGTTTTGATAGCATTGAAGCCATAAAAAACAAAGTTAAGAATCAATAATCCCCAGCTGGGGGAGCAAAGCCAGTTTTTTCCAGGTTCCGAAAACTCGCTTTCTCAATATCGAAGTATAACTCAATTCGTCCAGTTGGTCCATTGCGGTGTTTGGCGATAAACACATCGGCAATATTTTTACGCGTCGTATCAGGTTTATAGTAATCTTCACGATAAATAAACATCACCACATCGGCATCTTGTTCAATGGAACCCGATTCGCGTAGATGAGCTAATTTTGGAATCGGTATGTTTTGCGCTTCCACGGCCCGCGATAACTGCGATAGGGCTAATACTGGAATGTTCAATTCGCGCGCTAAACCTTTTAACGACCGGGAAATTTCGGCTATTTCTTGTACCCGATTTTCAAAATTGGTTCGACTCTCCATCAATTGTAGATAATCAAGCACAATTAAACCCAAACCATGTTCCATTTGTAAACGGCGGGCTTTGGTACGAATTTCTAATACATTGGTGGCGGCGGAATCATCAATATAAATTGGTGCTTCAGATAACACGCCCATAGCCTGACCAATCCGTGGAAAATCATCATGTTCGGGCGCATCTGATAATTTACCGGTACGCATTTTCCATAAATCGACACCGGCTTGAGCACACAACAGCCGGTCTACTAATTGATCTTTGCTCATTTCTAAACTGAAAATGCCTACTGGTATGCGACCATGCACCGCCACTTGGCGAGCAATATCAAGGGCCAAGGAAGTTTTTCCCATCGATGGGCGAGCAGCTAAAATAACCAAATCAGATTTTTGTAGGCCACCTAATTTTGTGTCTAAATCGGGAAAACCAGTCGCTACGCCGCGCAACTTACCGGATTCTTTATGAATTTCATCAATCCGATCAAAGGCATCAGCTAAAATACTGGATAACGGCGTAAAATTTTGACGCAAATGTTTTTGCGATACTGAAAATAAGGCTTGTTCAGATTTATCTAATTGACTACTAACATCGTCAGTTTCTTCGTAAGCATTGTGTAAAATAATATGAGCCGATTGAATTAAGCGCCGTAAGGTGGCTTTTTTTTGAACAATGGTAGCATAGCTTACCACATTGGCAGCTGATGGCACCGCATTGGTGAGGGTGACTAAATACGATCGCCCGCCAATGGTTTCAACTACATTCTGTTCAGTTAAGCGGTTGGCTAAATTGAGCACATCAATCGGTTCGTGCTGATTGAACAAATCCACCATGGCTTGGTAAATAAAACGGTGCTTATCGCTATAAAAATCTTCTGGCGCAATAATATCGGCTATCTTAATAATAGCGTCTTTATCAATCAGTAAAGCCCCTAAACAGGCTTGTTCAGCCTCGAGGTTTTGTGGTGGAGTAGCCGTCATCATGGCTAAATCTTGGCCAGGGGTTAGCTTTTGGCGGGGCATAGTATAGGCATAGTACTGTACCGGCTAGGGTACTGCCAAGCCACCGTGTGCATGGCTTGTGTACATAGGGTGTGGATGGCATACTGGGGCTATGCTTACAACTGTAATAACCATCTGTTTAGCGGCCAGTAATTGTGCTAGCTTCAATCAAGCAGCCTTGGCCTATGGGCATTGGATCAAAGCCGATCAACGGGCTCGGGCTAGGGTAATTGCACACTATCAACCTACTACTATTTTGGCAGTGGGGGATATGATGCTGGGTCGTTATGTTGAAACCTTGATGAAGGCGTATGGGACAAATTATCCATTTGCACAGATCGATGAATTTTTACAGGGGCATGATATTACCTTTGCTAACCTAGAAGGGCCAATTCCAGAACATCACCAGCCTACTCCCAACAATGTGTTACGCTTTTCGTTTCCGCCAGGTACAGCCACGGTGATACAGCAACACCATTTTTCAGCGGTGTCGTTAGCCAATAACCATGGTTTAGATCATGCCCAAATTGGCTATGAAGCCACTCGTACTAGCCTACAGCAAGCTGGAGTAATTACGCTTGGCCATCCTACTGCTATTACCGAGCCAACCACCATTGGCAACACCACCTGGGTAGCGTTTTGTCCATTTTGTGCAGGCTTTTCTGGCGATGAGGCTGTTACCAAAATAGCGCAAGTAGTCGCTAATCAGCCAGATCAATTTATAGTTGTGACAGTACATTGGGGCACAGAATATCAGTTACAATCTAATACGATCCAGCAAAATTTAGCTCATCGGTTGATTGATGCCGGTGCTGATGTAGTGTTAGGACACCATCCCCATGTGGTGCAAGAAGTAGAAGTGTACAATAATCGGGCTATTTTTTATTCATTAGGCAATTTTATTTTTGATCAATATTTTTCGACAGATACGCAACAAGGTTTGGCGGTTACTGTAACACTCAATCAGCAGCAGGTGGTATATACGTTGCATCCGTTGATCAGTGAACGTAGCCAACCGCGCTTAATGACAGCAGCCGAAGCTGATACCTGGTTGACCGATTTAGCCAGCCGCAGCCCAGCCGCTGATATAAGTAATGGAAAAATTATTTTAATGATTGACAGAAGGTCAAAAAAATGATAAAATTTTTTTCTCAATACTGAATACACTTGAGTATAAATAAAAAATATTAAGGTATGGGCGAACCTGTTTTAAAAATTGAACCAGTTCTTCATTATCCAAAAGACATGGATACCAGTAATGTTGAGTCTGTCGATAAGCGTCATCTACGATTAGT
Source organism: Candidatus Kerfeldbacteria bacterium (assembly GCA_016182495.1). Lineage (GTDB taxonomy): Bacteria > Patescibacteriota > Patescibacteriia > UBA9570 > UBA9570 > JACPGK01. The sequence continues at coordinate 16,583 of JACPGK010000037.1, read as the reverse complement.
AAAACATCACGATCAACCAGCTGCTAGGCTCAAACCACCTAGTGTAGATACTGCCAGTACAACTGTAGAGGTTGCTCAATTACGTCAAGCCATTCAGGCGAATGATCGTGATGTCGGCGTTCCCCTCTCTGTTACAACAGCAACGCAACAATTTGGCCTATTGCAGCGATTACGTCGCTCTAAACTAGTCAAGGCAAGTGTCGGCATATTGAGTGCTCTAGGGTTAATGGGAGCAGCTAGTGAACGAATGGTTGATGCTCAACATCGTATCGAGCTTTTACAACAAGGGTTGCATGATATTGCTCTACAATCCAGTTATCATGATTTGTTTGAATTACCTGAACCTGATGGCCAGGCCATGATGGAGCTGAACGAAAATTTGCTGGCAAAGTGTTACGTGATAGTGTGTTTATTGAACCAACTCAAATTGGTATTCCAGGGATGACTGGTTTTTCACAAATGTTATATTATCATGATCACAGCATGCCCCAAACTTTTGAAAAAGATCGAGAAGCATTCTACCAGCAACACTATGAAGATGCTTTACCCAAGCTTTACAAGCAGCCATTAAAGCCCAGATTGATTTGGGCATCATGTGGCAAACTGTCGCCAGTGAAGCCACTGGAATCAATAATGAGTATATGCGCCAAGCTTTGGTGGATGGATTTGATGGTCAGTCGGGACATCTTGATCAATTACGAGCTCGCCAGCACAAAGTAACACAAACCCTAGCGGCTGTAGCTGCCCTTGATAGTGATGGTAGTTTGATGCAGATAGTGCAACAGGCTGGAACACAAGAACAAACCAAAGCTGCCAGCTTTTTTAAAACAGGAGTACAATTTGGTTCAGTCGCCGATCAAAAGCTTTGGCTAGAACAATTAAATAGATCAAAAGGATAAAAGTAGTGGGACGTGGAGGATTTGAACCTCCGACCATCTGCTTAAAAGGCAGTTGCTCTACCCCTGAGCTAACGTCCCGAATAAAAACTTGTCCTATAGTAACAATCACCGTGGACAGTGTCAACCATAAAAGTCCATAGCAAAAGTATACCGAAACTGCTACTATAAGATCATGAAGCAGTCATTTTTACGGTGGTTAAAGAAACCATTTCATGGTAATCCGCTGGTAGAACAACCCGACAATTACGCGCAGCAATTAAAAGGTGTGTATCAGTTTTGGTTACGGCTAGTGTTGGTACTGCTCGGTGGTACCGTGTTGCTATACATTATTTTGATAGTAGCGGTTATTAATGGTTGGTTATAATGCAGTACTTTACTTTAGGCGTCGATAATAGTCTTGAGCTGCTGCAAACCAACCACACCGGCTTAAGTTCTAATCAGGCAACGCAACGTTTACAAAAATATGGTCCCAACCGTTTACCAGCCGATCCTGGTAAATCTTGGATTATCGTACTGGTAGATCAATTTCGCAGTCCATTAATTGCAGTGTTGTTGATGGCCGCTAGCGTTAGTTTATTACTCAACGAACGGGTCGATGCTTTTGTGATTGTGATGGCGGTATGTATTCAAGTAGTGGTCGGATTAGTGCAAGAATATAAAGCTCAAAATGCTCTAGCTGCTTTAAAACGAGTGATCTCTTTACACGCTCAAGTACAACGTGATGATAAACGTTTCACTATACCAGCAGCCGATCTAGTACCCGGCGATATTTTGTATCTCCAAGCCGGTGATAAAATACCAGCCGATGGTCGGTTACTAACTATCAGTGATCTCGAGGTCAACGAAGCTGCCTTAACGGGTGAATCTGAACCAGTGCTAAAACAACTGGCTAGTATCACTAACGATACTACTCCAGTGGCCGATCAATCGAACATGGTATTCACTGGCACCGTAGTAACCAAAGGGCAAGCCACCGTGGTGGTAACGGCTACCGGAATTACTACTGAAATTGGTAAAATTGCTCAATTGATTCATGAAACTGTTGAAGAACCAACGCCATTGCAACAACAATTATCAAAATTCGCTCGGCGCATGACCGTAGTAGTGGTGATGTTAGCCGTCCTTATTTTTGGGTTTGGCTATTTCACTGGCGGTAATGTGGTGGCTATGTTCACCGTGGCGGTGGCGGTATCGGTATCGGCTATTCCCGAAGGGTTGGCGGTGGCGGTGACTGTTATTTTAGCCATTGGTATGCAGCGAGTGTTAAAACGTCAGGCACTGGTTCGTAAATTGGTCGCGGCCGAAACACTTGGGTCGGTTGATGTAATTTGTACCGATAAAACTGGCACCTTAACCGAAGGGCATATGCAAGTGACTGATTTTTTAACTTGGGATAATGCCATTGATGTTAATAATCATACCGATCACAGCACGGCCGCTGCTAAAGAATTGCTGTTTGCCTTACGTTTAAGCCTATTATGTAACGATGCCCAAGTGACGAATCCCGATGATGCCATGCAAGATTGGGTGATTTCAGGGAATTTAACCGAACGCGCCTTATTTGTGGCTGCCAGCCAAGCCGGCCTGCATTACAGTCAACTGCAAAAAGAAGCTCCTCGGATTGATACGTTACCGTTTGATTCCGCCATTAAGTATATGGCTACTCTTCACCGCGAGGCTCATGGCCGAATGTTGTATGTGAAGGGCGCTCCTGAAATTATTAGTCAGCATTGCACTAAAATTTTGATCAGCGCAAAACCAGAACAGTTCACAGCCGATATGCGCAATCGCTTTGAGCATAAATTTACAACCCTATCCGAACGCGGCTTGCGCATTATGGCATTGGCTTATAAGCCAGCTGTCAATGATGCCCGCACAGTAGAAGCGGCTGGCTTAGATAATTTAATTTTTGTCGGCTACGTTGGAATTAAAGATCCATTACGCCCTGAAGCCAAACGAACCATTGCTTTGTGTCGTCAGGCTGGTATTGCCACGGTGATGATCACCGGTGATCATAAGCTAACGGCTCAAGCCATTGCTCGGGAACTCGGACTAATGAGTACCGCCGAGCAGGTGTTAGAAGGATTTGAACTGGATCAAATGAGCCAGGCCGATTTAGATCGGCGCGTGCACGCTATTACGGTGTATGCTCGAGTAACGCCGCAACATAAATTACGGATTGTGAAAGCCTGGCAAGCTAACGGCAAAATAGTAGCCATGACCGGTGATGGCATTAATGATTCGCCAGCCATTAAAGCGGCTGATATTGGAGTGGCTCTCGGTTCAGGTACCGATGTGGCCAAAGAAACCGCCGATATGGTTATTTTGGATGATAATTTTGATACCATTGTGGCGGCGGTTGAAGAAGGTCGAGGCATGTTTGATAACATTCGTAAAACCGTACTGTATTTAATTTCAGATAGTTTTTCGGAAGTGATTATTATTATTGGAGCAATGTTGTTGGGGTTACCAGCGCCGCTGATGGCCACTCAAATTTTGTGGGTTAATTTAGTAAATGATAGTTTTCCCAGTTTAGCCATGACCCAAGAGCCAAAAGAACCTGGCAGTATGCGCGAACGTCCACGTGGCAAACATACTGCTATTTTAGATAACGAAGTAAAATTACTGATTGCCGCTGTCAGTATATTATCAGGCGCCCTTAATTTAACAGCCTATTATTTTTTCTATACTACTACCGGTAATGCTGCCTTGGCACAAACTATCACCTTTGTTTCCATCGGAGTGGATTCGTTATTTTTAATGTTTAGTATTCGGTCAATGCGTCAGATGATTTATCATAAAAATCCACTGTCTAATATTTGGTTGGTACTATCATTTATCGGAGGGATTAGTTTAATGCTGCTACCAGTATACGTACCATTATTGCAGAACTATATTCACACGGTAGCGCTGGATTGGTTCGCTTGGGTGGTAATTATTATAATTAGTTTGATTCAATTAGTAGCCATTGAGGCGATTAAGTTTGTGTTTATTCACCGAAATAAAGATGAGCAACTCGCTTGACGGCTCTGACCGCAGTGCTATACCGAGTGTGTCGATCTGATGGAGGGCACATTGATACGTGAAGCGAACAGCACAGCTTACTTTGGCGAGAACAGGAGACAACTTGAGTTTAGCCTTATTCATTTGAGCTATCTCTTATTACCGCCAAAGTAGGTTCAGCTACGCTAACCGGTTTTGGGCATGGCGGTCACCCAAAACTAAGAAAGGTTAACCATGGCCAGGCACGACGTCTGGATCAATGGTACAAAGTGCGTGGTTTCTTCTGATATGTTATTCGATCAGTTGATTCAACAGTTTCATGAATATGGTGTACCAGTGTCGGCGCGTATTGAGCATACTGCTCAATTGCGCAATTATGATCATGGTTATACCGATGCCCACTGGCTTGACCTGGCCGCCCTGTTGCGTCAGGTTGAAACTGAACGTGATGCCATGCAATTCGTGAGCCGGATGGTGGCTCACGGTGCGAGCGTGGCTATCATTAGTCACCACGCTGCCTAGTGGGTGGTTTTAGAGCTTATTTTTCGCTTCACGGATTACCCGGGGTGTGGCATGGACAAAAAATCTATGCACACCCCCGGCCGTGATGCTTGACGGCTGTTTTGTACTATGGTAAATCACTAACTGGCCATGATGGCCGTTTTGTTTTTTAGGAGGTTTTACAACGTGAAGCGATGGCAGTTTTTTTGTGGCGGGAAGAGGTGAGTAGGCTACTCATTTGTTGCCGCCACAGGAAGCTCAAACAACGACGGTATGGCGGTAACCGTCAAAACGGAGACGACACGATGTTGGATCTCGAAGTGAATGTGAACGGCCACAGGTATCAGTTCTCCACCAAGACGCTCAACAAGATGACTGTTCATGGCTTCATCGATGCGTTGAAGGCCCGCGGCATGCCGCTTCTGGATACCGTCAACGAGTGGAAGTACACTCCCGACAACGATCAGCATCGGGACGCCGCTACCCTTCTTCAGGCGGCTAGCCATAATCACCAGTGGCGTGAGCTCTTCATGCTGGTCCTGTCCGTCAAGTTCCGTATTAGCTCCGTGTCACCTCAGATCGAGCCCCCGCGGGTGACCGCGGAGCCTGGGGACACCGACGGTACGGCCAACTTCGTGTAACGCCATTCAACAGTCGCTTCACGTGTGCCCGCACCGCCTTTCCTTCCCAGGATGGTGTGTGCGGGCCCGTGATCATTTCTACTAAAAGAAGTTAATAAACAAACACAGCTAGAATTTGGTAAAAATCCAATGGTGGTGTTGCCATTAGCTTTATGGGAAGAAATTCAAGATCAATTAGAAGATCTAGAAATATCTAAATCTCGGTATTTAAAAAAAGCAATTACTCAATCGCGACGAGAAATCGCAGCTGGGAAAGGCATCTCATTATCGTACTCAATTACACATCCAGAGCGCTTTGCAAAACAATGCAAGGTGAAGAATTTGGTGAATACCGTTACCGCGTGGGCGATTATCGCATCATAGTTGATATTAATCGAAGCCGTATATTGGTACTAAAAGGTGGCCATCGGCGAGATATTTATCGTTAAGGATTTATTATACGTACCAAACTCTTGACGTCATTAGTCAATAGAGTAGTTTGACGATACGTATCCAAACGAGTCACCCAGGAGGTGCCTAATGGCGCGGTATGTAACCCATACCAGTGTTCCGCTCCTCTTGGTTGAGGCAGCGGATAAGAAAATTCAGATATTATGGCCAGGCGGCATTATCACAAACATCCCAATGGGATTCATCCGTGAAAATGTCACTAATGTTCGTACTGGTAAAATGTATCATCAATCCATTCGCACACCACATTGGTCTATTTCACTACGCAACGGTGAACGACCGGTACAAGTGTGCGTAGCCCGCGCTACTGGAGCGGCTGGTTTATACCTGGCATTGGTACTAACCGGTTATCGCTCGCTGTTGCGCAAGGATATCGAGATTGAGAATGGCTTGTTGGATGAACTATGTAGTCAAATCGTGACTAATGACGATTTGGCCAAGTTTATCCAGGAACAGCTGCTTAAACCCGCTATCGGCTCGTAAGGATCATCCCAGCATAGTTGCGTTACCGTGCTGGGCCCTGATCTCTATTCAATGTGGTGATTGATTAGAGATCATGGTCCCGCCTTAAAGTTTTGGCCTTTTGACGCAACCAGTTTTTTTTGCTACAGTAGCAGCATATTAAAGAACATACAAACAATTGAACAGTATTTATCTGTTCATTAAAATATGATAACAACCCTCATTCGCGATTTTTCCAAACAGGTCGGCCAAACGGTTATGGTGCAAGGTTGGGTGTATAATATTCGGTCATCAGGTAAAATTACCTTCCTGCAAATTCGCGATGGCAGCGGCTTTACCCAGGCCATTGTCAATCAGGCTAGCGTTGACCCTACCACCTGGCAAACCGCGACCCAACTTACCATCGAATCATCCCTTACTCTTGCTGGCACTGTCAGCCAGCATCCCAAGAAACAGGAGTACGAATTACAAGTTACGGCGATCACTCCAATTCAACTAGCCACTGCAGAATTTCCGATTGGTAAAAAAGAGCATGGCCCAGATTTTTTATTAGAAAAACGCCACTTGTGGTTACGTTCACAATCCCAGTGGGCCGTATTACGTCTGCGTCATTTTGTTAAAACTGGCTTTCAAGACTATTTCAATAACCAAGGCTATATTGAACTAGACACTCCCACATTTACACCCACATCGTGTGAAGGTACCAGCGACTTATTTGAAGTTGAATATTTTGACCGCAAAGCCTACCTGACGCAAAATGGACAGTTGTATCTTGAAGCCATGTGTATGGCGTTTGGTAAGGTATATGATTTATGTCCTAACTTTCGAGCGGAAAAATCAAAAACCCGCAAACACTTAACAGAGTTTTGGTCATTAAACCCTGAAATTGCTTTTATCGACCATGAAGCCAGCTTAAAAATTCAAGAGGCTGCCATCAAACACATGCTGGAGTATGTATTACAGCATGCTCGAGCAGAACTAGCGCTGCTGCAACGTGATTTAACCGATTTACAAGATACCATGGCTAAGCCGATAGTGCATTATCAATACGCTGAAGCTATTGTTGAATTACAAAAACGGGGCTCAAGCATACAGTTTGGTGAAGATTTAGGAGCCGATGATGAGGTGCTACTGACAGCAGATTCTACTGTGCCAGTGATAGTAAAAAATTGGCCGCGGTCAATTAAACCGTTTTATATGAAAGGTTATCCTTACATTAATAAAACAGCTGACCATGATTTAGTGTTGAATGCCGATGTTTTAGCGCCGCGTGGGTTTGGTGAAATTATTGGTGGCTCGCAACGGGAAGATGATTATGAAACTCTTTTAGCAGCCATGCAGGCAGCCCGGCTACCGCTTAAAGATTTTGATTGGTATTTAGAATTGCGCAAATTTGGCAGTGTGCCACACTGTGGTTTTGGCATTGGTATCGAGCGAATGACGCGCTGGGTAGCCGGGGTACATCATATTCGCGAAACCATTCCGTTTCCGCGCATGATTAATCGGATTACGCCGTAAGCTGTAGAGTCTTGTAGTTGACATTACCCTTAGAAACGTATACTCTTTATGCTATGTTAACTAATCAAGACATTCAAAAATTAATGGCTGTTTTTTCTATTAAGGATGAAGTTGCTGATAACGTTGGCGTAGTATTAGAATACCTCTAGTGGTCTTTGGTATGCTACGTACCTGGATTGCTGATAGTGTCCATAAGGTAGGGGAGCAAATAACCTTACAAGGTTGGGTGCATACTCGTCGCAACATGGGTAAGTTGATTTTTATTGATTTACGCGATCAAACTGGTGTGTGTCAAGTAGTGTTTTTACCCAACCATGTTGAAGCCTTAACTAAGGCAGCCGAACTAGGCAATGAATTTGTGGTCGAAATTGTCGGCCAAGTGAACACTCGTCCAGCTAAACAAGTCAAAGCCGATGTGATCACCGGTACTATTGAAATTGAAGCGTTCCAATTGAATATTATTAGCCCAGCTGCCACCCCTCCATTTGAAATCGAAGATGAATTTAAAGAAGAAGTCAATGAAGAATTGCGCTTGCAGTATCGTTATTTAGATTTACGGCGAACCCGTTTGCACCGTAACCTTATTGTCCGTAGCGAATTTGTTCGCCACTGCCGTGACTTCTTATACGGTAACAATTTTGTTGAAATTGAAACACCGTTACTCACTAAATCAACCCCCGAAGGTTCCAGAGATTTTATCGTACCCTCGCGGCATTACCCGGGTAGTTTTTACGCCTTGCCGCAATCACCCCAGCAATACAAACAATTGTTAGTGGGAGCAGGCTTTGAACGTTATTTTCAATTAGCTCGAGCACTGCGCGATGAAGATTTACGAGCCGATCGTGGTTATGAACATACCCAAATAGATTTAGAGATGGCTTTTGTACAGCAAGCCGATGTTATGGCCACAGTAGAACAAATGATGATACAAACGGTTGAAGCGATGGGTTACACAGTGAAACAAAAACCGTTTCCGCGCTTTACGTATGCTGAAGCCATGGCTCAATTTGGCGCCGACAAATTTGATTTACGCACCCCTGAAGAAAAGCAATCCAAAGTGTTGGCCTACGCTTGGGTGACTGATTTTCCTTTTTTTGAAACCACCGATGATGCTAGCACTGGTTCAGGCTGGACGTTCACCCATAATCCTTTTTCCATGCCAAAAGCAGAACATGTCGATTGGTTGTTACAAGGCAAAAACATTGAACAGATTATCACACAGCAATACGATTTGGTGTGTAACGGTTACGAATCAGGCGGTGGCAGTATTCGAGCTCATCAGCCAGAAATTTTACGCGCTACCTACCAAGTGATGGGTTACAGTGCTGCCGAAATTGAAGCTAGTATTGGTCACATGCTCGAAGCCTTTCGATTCGGCTTTCCGCCACATGGCGGCATTGCGTTAGGCGTGGAACGTAATATCATGAACTTAACTGGTGAATCGTACTTGCGCGAAGTGCAAGCCTTTCCAATGACTAGCCAAGGGCGTACCGCGGTAATGTCGGCTCCGGCCCCAATTACCGCAGCCCAACTACATGAACTAAATATTACTATACAACAATAATGATTATGATCGAACCCATTGGTCCAGTAGGTGATCGTCGCCCTGGTACTACGCCGGTTGAATCCGCCGAGAACATTCGCCGCAAAAATGATCTAATCGATTTAAAAAGACTGCATCCCGGAATGATGAAGGATTGGACAGTAATTTTAAACGATGGTCGTCAAGGCGTGATTGAGATGTTTGTCAATAATACTGGCTATGTGCGCGTACGCTTTGGTGAACAATCCGAATTAGTTGAACCGCGCTCAATTGATGATGCGTTTACTAAATAGCTGTGACTTTTCAGGTTCAATTGCAACAGTTTCAAGGTCCCTTCGATGTGTTATTGCAACTGATTGAGCAACGCGAATTGGCCATTACTGAAATTTCATTAGCTACTATCACCGCTGAATTTATTCAGCAATTAGATACCGTAGAAGATCATTATCCAGATGAATTGGCCGATTTTTTGATAGTTGCCTCACGTTTACTGTATTTAAAATCTCGGGCTTTGTTGCCATATTTAGAACCGGATGACGATGAACCACCAGGCCAATTGGCCGAACGTTTAAAATTATATCGCGAATTCCGTGATGCGGCCGAACAGCTTGAGCAACGTTTACGGTTGCAACAGTTCGCCGTGGAGCGACCCAGCAGCCTAGCTCGGCAAGTGACGGTGGAATTTTCTCCACCACCTGGTATTACCGCCGAGCATTTAAGCATCATCTATAAAAATGTTTTAGGTAAACTTGATACCCCCATCCGCCTACCACAAGCAGCTATTCGCAAAGCTGTTACGCTCAAAGAAAAAATAATGGCCTTGGCTAGTGTTTTAGAACAGTATCGCGAAATTAGCTTTGCATCCCTGACTAATGCCGAAACAGATCGCCTAGAATTAGTGATTACTTTTTTAGCAGTGCTGGAGTTGGTTAAACAAAACCTGGTGACTGTTCGCCAAACACAACCATACAGTGATATAATTATCAAACAGCTATGACATTATCAAGTCAACTCGAAGCCATTTTATTTATTGAAGGTCGTCCGATGACCATTACTAAATTAGCCAAAGTATTACAGGTGACGCCCAACGCCATTACAACCGCTGTTACCGATTTGGCGCAACAGTATCAGCAACGTCACAGCGGCTTGCATTTTATTGTCACCAATCAACAAGTCGAACTGACCACAGCTCCTGATCTACATGATGTTGTCACTACGATAATGCGCGATGAGCGTACTGGTGAGTTGACTCGACCAGCCTTAGAAACGTTAGCCATTATTGCGTATCGTAGTCCCGTGACTAAAGCCGAACTAGAAATGATTCGAGGAATCAACTGTAGTTTAATCATTCGTAATTTGTTGATGCGCGGGTTAATTGAAGAACTACCCGATAAAACCAAAGGCGTATCAGTATATGATGTAACGCCAGAGTATTTACAATTACTCGGTGTCAGTTCGGTACAAGATTTGCCCGATTATCAAGCTTTGAATCGAGATATCAATTTAGGTGAACATCTGGCTATGATGGAACAGCCAGGCGAAGATTTTTTTAAAGCGCTTCAGTAGCCGTGCTCAACTACCTGCTTACCACCCTATCGTTTATTGCCACCATTACAACGCTGGCCTTGCCGCAAACGATTAGTGATCAATGGTATGTAGTGCCAACAATATCCGAGAATAATGTAGCCTCACTGACCGTATTACCGAGCATTCGGTTAAAGCCGGTGCCATATAAACTGGATTTTGATTGGGGGCCAAGTACTAAAGCTAAGGCCGTTTTAATTATGGATTATGACACTGGCCAAGTGTTGTGGCAAAAAAATGACACTGCTGAATTACCAATCGCTAGCATCACTAAATTAATGACAGCCTTAACTGCGCTTGATTATATTACCGATTGGAATGCCACCTATACTATGCAGCCAAACGAGAATGCCCTTGGCGGCGCTAGTTTTTCGGCTGGTAATGGCGATGAATTTACCAAGCATGATATTTTAAAAGCGGCTTTGGTTGGCTCGGCTAATAATGCCGCGGCGGCGCTAGCTCATAGCACCGGTTTAACTCAAGACCAGTTTGTTCAAGCTATGAATGCGAAAGCCCAACAATTAGGCTTACGCCATAGCCATTTTGTCGACCCCACCGGTTTACAAGCTGGTAATACAGCCACAGTGCGCGATGTAGCCAATTTAATGCGGACTGCTACCTACCAGCCGACCTTATTAGCACCATTGGGGCAAATTGAACATAGAATGATCCGTCAAAATAATGTAGAGGCAGCTCATGAAATCGTGGTACGCACAACCAACCGTCTGATTAAAAATACCGACCCGTTTGTACTGGCAGGAAAAACTGGCTTTACCTACGAGGCTGGCAATTGTTTAGTCAGTTTAGCCACTAATCCAGCCGGCCATAAAATTATTGTTGCCTATCTGGGTGCTGACGATCCAACCGTCCGTTTTGAAGAATCGCAAACCTTAATTCAGTGGACTTATCAACATTATAACTGGCCATGAAGTGAGCGGACGGGCCTTGATTAGGTAGTAGGCTTATGCTAAACTAGTCCCACTTTCTTTATTTTAATAATTTTATTGAATATATTTTGTCTTATGCCAACACGCATTGCCATTAATGGATTTGGCCGCATTGGTGCAGCCGCTTTCCGCATTGCCATTGAGCGCCCCGAGCTAGAAGTTGTCGCGATTAATGGCCTTGGCAGTTTGGCTATGGTTGCGCATTTATTGAAATACGATAGTGTCTATGGTCGCTATGATAAAACGGTTACCACCGAGGGGGAGGATTATTTAGTGGTTGATGGAAAAAAATATCGTCGCTTTTCAGAAAAAGATCCTACCAAATTACCCTGGAAAGATTTAAACGTTGATGTAGTATTAGAATGTACCGGTATTTTTTTAACGCGCCTATTAGCTAGTCAACATCTCACCGCTGGCGCCAAACATGTGATTATTTCCGCTCCAGCCAAAGATAGTGATATCGGTACGTATGTGATGTCGGTCAATCAGGCTGATATTGGCAAAGATACTATTTCATCGAATGCTTCATGCACTACCAACTGCATTGGCCCAGTGATGAAAGTGATGATGGACAAGTTTGGTGTAGCCAAAGCCATGATGACTACAATCCATTCCTATACCGCTGATCAAAATTTAGTTGATGGTACTCATAAAAATGATCTGCGCCGGGCTCGTGGAGCGGCCTTGAATATTATTCCAACCTCAACTGGGGCAGCTAAAGCCTTTGGTAGAACCATGCCAAGTTATCAAGGTATTTTTGATGGTTTTGCTTTACGCGTACCTACGCCAGCTGGTTCAATTTCTGATATGACAATAGTATTGCAACGCGATACCACCGTTGAGGAGGTTAATCAGGCTTTAACAGAGGCGGCCAACTCGTTGGCCTACAAAGGCATTTTGGCAGTAACAACCGATCCAATTGTGTCCAGTGATATTATTGGTCGACCAGAATCATCAATTGTGGATTTAGGCTTAACCATGGTGGTTGGCGGTAATTTGGTCAAAGTGGTGAGCTGGTATGATAATGAATTCGGCTATGCGAATCGTTTGGTCGATATGGCTGAATCCGCCGGTAAAAAATTACGCCTTCCCCAATAGTATTTTTGTTATTGCGGAAAGCCCAGATTTTGAAAGTCAGAGTGAATGTAGTACAATAGGCCAAACTTGGCCTTATCGTCTAACGGCTAGGACGGAGCGTTCTCAGCGCTCAAATCGGGGTTCGATTCCCCGTGGGGCTACAATACATGAGCTTGATTCTTTTGTATTTTTAATGTAAACTGGTAATACTATGATAAAAAATGCAGATATTAAAACCATCTTGTGGGATATTCCATCTCATCAAATTAGTACACTACCACCAGTGTTTGTTATCCAACGAGCCCTAACGTATGGTGGTATTCGTTTGGTTACTCAACTCATCAAACAGTATAGTCTGCCAGCTGTCAGGGAAGTATTGCATCATATGAAACCAACTGCTATGCCCCAAAGAAAATACTATTATTTTGAACAGTACTTGTTAGCATGAAGCTACACGCTACTGTCATTACTTCAGCCATGAAAGAAATTGCCCAAGGCATTTTTAATGATTGTGATCCCAACTATTATTTAGCTGGTGGCACTGCTCTGGCTTTGCAGATCGGTCATCGTAAAAGTATTGATCTTGATTATTTTATTGCCGATGACATAGATACTAAGCAATTGAGGAACCGACTTGAAGATATTTTTCAATCCACAACAATGCAGATTACCTTTGAACAGAAAAACACTTTGTGGTGCTTAATTGATGGTGTGAAAATATCGTTTATTTCTCGCAGTGATGCATTACTGCAACCAGTATCAATTGAAGATAGCTTTCGATTGGTGAGCATTGCTGATATCGCCATTATGAAATTATCGGCAATTTGTTCGAGAGATGAATATAAAGATTACTTTGACCTTGCCTGTATCGCTCAACAAGTAGATGTGCGTAGTTGGCTGTCTTATTGGGACGAAATTTATCCAAATGTTGATCCTACTAGTTGGCTAGTGGCCTTAGCAGCTGCCCATTCTATTCAGGTAGTTCCTTTAGATATTTTGCCGTCCTATAATCAGGTAAAAATGCAAAAAGTCATCCATCAAGCTGTCACTGATATTACTAAAATTTTATCCTCTCAATAAATCAATTTTAGACTATTTCCAAGATATTATTCCATTTAATTCTTTATGCCGGAGTAGCCGGTGTGACATTTCCACGGTTCTGGGTATGGTATGGAACATTGTTCTATGCCAGAACCGTAACACCTTCTATTTCTCCAACCCTACTTAGCTGTCTAGACAGTGGGGGTCACTATATACAGTAGTCTACTAGTACAAAATATCGTTCACATGTCACAGTTTGATTGGAAGGTCGTTATAGATAATTGTAAGATAAAAATAATGACTGATATGGTATGTCTATAAGAACAGAACAATATCTACGCTGGCTGGCAATTATTTTTTTTGTTTTGGCGAGTGGGCTTAGAATCTCTCCTGCTGCAGCCGTCACATTAACTCCGAATCAAGATGCCGGCTCAATTTACCAGCTAGTGACCTTGGCCGATGACACCATTTTAGCTATCTATCAAGCAGGCGAGCAATTAGAAGTACGTCATCGCCAGAGTAATGGCCAACCTGTCTGGTCAGATGCTGAAATTATTTTTGGTAGTCCGGCTGAAGAAAATTATACGTATACAATTTTTGCTATTGAAACACTGGGTGAGGTAACAGCGGTTATATTATCTAATGGAGGTGATGACTTCAGGCTAGTTAGCTACTCTAGTTCCAGTGGACTGAACGTAACAGATATGCCAGTGGGGGATATTCAATTGATTGCGTCATCTGACGATACCCTAGTTCTGGCCAATACAAGTGTATTTATTACCTGGACGCAAGCGGACGGTTTTTCGAACAGTATAGCCTTACCTAGCCACAATAATGAGGAAGATGCGCCTGAAATTTTAATTACAGACTCCGGAACCATCGGGTATATTGTATTAGATCCCACCCTTGGTGAAGAAGATAATAATGGTAACTTACATGTTCAACTTTGGGATAGCATTCAAAATTTTTTTACCAGCGGTCCAGTGCAATTGGAAAAAGGCGAATTTTTTTACTCACTAAATGGAGCTACGACAACAGCACGCAATGCCATTGTTTTTGCTGCTTCTACTGGATACACGGACGATGAATCTGGTTTTAAGCACGGAGGTAGTAGTTATTTATTTGGCTGGTCAAATGAGATTGGTTGGTATGATTCGGTAGCGGTTTTCGATCAACACTTGAATGGGGTGTTGGACAAAGAAAATAAGCGGATAAAGTTTATTTTTGATACAGCATTGAGTTATGATACCATCGATGCTGCAAGTTCTGATTACCGTGATAAAACAGTCTATCGCTGGGTTCATGATAAAGGCTGGAAAGAAGATTTATATATAGATACGGATAGCGTAACGACATTTGTTACCGTTGATAATCAGCGAGAAGAAGCATACTATTTAGCCACTTGGACAGAAGAGATCAGCGATCTGAATATTTATAAATGGAATGCGCTTGATGGTTGGAAGATTTATACGACCTTAACTTTAAGTTGTGAACAAAGCTGCACAGAACATCACTTGACCGTTTCAAACCAGGGCCATATTGCCGCAACCTGGTTGGATGGAAACAATTATGCAGGACAAGTGTATCATGCTAAAAAAAAGAAATGGCAGCAGTTACAGCAATTCAATTACATGGATTTAGATATTACCTATGCTTACCCGTCTATTGTGATAACTAGTCCTGGTGATATGATCACACTATGGAAAGAAAACGATGGCAATATCTATTGGAAACGCTGGAAACAGTGGGAAGGGTGGCAAACACGTGGCAAAATTGAAACCAGTACAACTGCAATATATGCAGCTAGTGATTTAATTTTAAACAACGGCACGTTGATACCGGATATGCAGGATGGTACTTTAACTCTATATCGAATTAAAGCTGATGATTCTTTGAAACGGAAGATAATTGCAGATGATGTAGATAGTTTTATGTATAAAATGATAGATAAAACTGTCTACTTTATGTTCCGGACCGAAGATAATGAACTGGTTGTCGAACGGGTTCCGTATTGATGGGTAATTTTTGCGCAAGGCCTGTACAATGGGGCCAATAATTGTACTATGAATTCCTGAATATCTATGTTACGATAGATTTATGCTCACAGATATTATTCGTGAACATATTACTCGAGAGCAGCTGAAACAATTTGCTCATAATACCTTTGTTGATCTTGTAAAAGCTGTGGTCGATATTGAGCGTGGTATTATGGCAGTTGGTGGAGAACTGCATGCCGATGAAGAAACTGTTCTGCTTGAAGATGGATCAAAGCAGATAAATTTATGGGGGATTAATCTGTATCCAGATAAAACTGGTGAAGATTTTGTTGAATTTGATTCCATGATTAACTTACGTCCTAGTCAGGGGAATCGTTCTCGAGGTGTTAATGACCCAGCAATCCAGCAACAAATCATTGCCGTCGTCAATAAATTGCTCGCATCATAATATGACTGCACAACATCAACAACTAGCCAATGGCCGTTGGGCACAATATTCTTTAATGGAACAGTTGGCTCATGTTGGTAGCGAAGTAGATCGCGCTACTCATTGGCTAAAAAAAGCGGATACTGTCAGTAGTCACCGCTCGATTGATCGGGCACTTGAGTTGATTGATTTGATCTTAGAAGATCAGCGTTGGAATAAACGCCGTAAAGAAATTGTCCGGGCACGTGAAGTTCTGTGTGATCATTTTTATGGTGATAATCAATACCAATCCAGTACCGAATCACTCCAGCGTTATTTCTTTAGTTTCGCGATGGCCGCTGCTAAGAACCGATAAACCTTCATGCCATTCCCGCAACACCTGCACAATCGGGTTCAGATTCTGCATACAGTAGTCTACTCATTAACACTATATTCAAACCTATATTGAACGCGATGTTCGTTTAATTAAAAATATTTCTGATTTACATGCGTT
>JACPGK010000036.1 GCA_016182495.1 Candidatus Kerfeldbacteria bacterium | reverse complement strand
TTGATTATTTAAAAGACCACCTCAACCTGGTGACATCGTTTCCACGATCGGTCACTGGATACTTTGTACATTATGTCCGCATCTTGCTCGGCTACCAGATTTTATCCCTGGAATTAGCCTAAAGGGAATTTATGGGTTCAGCCAGGGCTTCGTCAAGTGCTTCATTCACCAAACGATCGGCTGGTTTATTTTGTTCACGTGGAATGTGGGTAAAGGTAACCCGTTTGAATTTAGTGGTAAGATTCCAAATTTTTATAAACAAGCCTTGCAAGGTAGCATCTTTTACCCGGTATTCACGATTCAATTGTTTGACGGCTAACTCGGAATCCATAAAAAATTTCAACTCTTGTAAAGCTGGCTGGTGCTGTTGGTAGGCAACCGCTTGTTCCATGGCCAACAAAATGGCCTGATACTCGGCTTGGTTATTGGTAGCTACCCCTAAATATTTTTTAAAACTACCCAGTTCTGGGCTATATACGCCAGAAGCGGCTGGCCCAGGATTGCCGCGAGCACCACCATCAGTATAAATTGTAACAGTGGTGACTACCATAAACTAGTAATATATGACCAAATCATTTGTTCAGTATACAACTCTAACGGTGCTCGATTATCAGTAAAAATTTTATCGGTATCAGTTGTCGTAATAAAATGGAAACCGGCTAAAGCCTGTTTGGCTAAGCCAAAGCGGGCACCAGTGATGTGCTGCAAATTATTCGGCTGCAATTGACTGTTACTAGCTACCACCACATAATTATAGGTTGATGGTACCGGTATCACTGCCACTATCTTGAATTCGCTAGCGACAGTGGCAACCAAAGCTTGAAATATATCGGTATCTTCTCCGATGCTACCAATATTCATAGCTAGTATTCCACGAGGCGATAGGCGGTTGGCAGCCAGATGAAAAAATTCTTTGGTGGTGAGGTGCCAAGGAATGTAATGTTCGTTGGCATAGGCATCAATCACCAATACATCATACCGTTGATGACTACTATGCAAAAATTGTCGAGCATCTTGATTCACTAGATTAATAGCTTGTTCATCTAAATGAAAATATTTTTGGGCAGCGGTAATTACCGCTGGATCGATCTCTACACCGGTAATGGTAGCCTGGGGATAATACTCCCTCAATTGACGCGTTACCGTGCCACCAGCTAATCCTAACACCGCCAGGTTGGGCTGACTTGGTAGTTGGGTTAGTTCGGGCGTTAAGCCGGCATAATCAAAATATGATCCAGTGAGTACACCAGTTTTCATATAGTATGATTGAGTACCTAGCCCTTCATTAAAAATAAGCGCCAACCGATCGCCTTGATCTTCAACGCGAATAAATTGATAGGTTGATTCGGTGCTATACAGAGTGGCTGCGTCGGCGTGGAGTGGCCGTATACTATTGTAACCATAAATGGCTAAGGGTAAAGCCAGCCATAGAGAAAATTTTGCTTTATTGGGTAGGCCAATGACACCCACAACGATTAAACTAGCGGCTGCTAGAGTGATTGTTTCTCTACTCCCTAACCATGGCACCAATACAAAAGCACTGGCAAACGTGCCAACAATACTGCCAACCGTAGACCAGGCATACAAAGCTCCAGCCACTTGGCCAGACTGCGTGATATCAGTAGTGACCAAACGTATCACATACGGGCTGACCATGCCTAATAATCCAATGGGCACAGCCAGAGCTAGAAGCATTGCCCCAAATGATCCCAGTAAGGTACCAACGTACGTGCCACTTAACAAGGTTATGCTTAAACTAAGGTTGTCTAAAAATATATGTAAAATAATCGGTATGATACTGGCAGTCACACCAGCCGCCAGCGTCAGGTACATTAATCGATCTGCTTGTGGATAACGATCAGCCAATCGACCGCCATACCAATAGCCAAATGATAAGGCCAGTAATACCACGCCAATAATGCTACCCCACACCAACAGTGATGTTCCAAACCATGGCGCTAGCATACGCGCGGCAGCAAATTCTAATAACATCACCGCGCTGCCGGTAGTACAAACAAACCCATAATAAAATTTAATAGATAATTTCTTTGACATTCAGTTGAATCTCTCGATGTCCATTCCACTCATTAATACCAATGGTGGTAATGAGGGCTAAGGTTTGATCTAAGTGGAGGTGTTCGCTACTGGCACCTTGACCAAAGGCAATAGCTTTGGCGATGTGGCCGTTATCATTAGCTACCACCAAACGTAAATGCTTATTGGTATTGCCAACGGTTTGGTAATCTTTTAAGGTGATTGAATCTAACCGAAATATCGGCTCGGGATTACCCTCACCAAACGGCTGTAACCACTGCAATTGTTCGACTAATGCCCAGTTAATATCGCCTAATTGAATGGGTATAGTCAAGGGCACGGCTGTGGCTGGCGCTGGTTGAAGCAAAGCGGTTTGAGCTTGAGTGGTGAAGTGTTGTTGAAATTGTTCTACGGTACTGTGTGTGGCTAAGGTTAAGCCACAGGCCATGGCATGGCCACCATACCGTGAAAATAATTGTTCCATGCCTTGTAAAGTGACAATCATATTCAACTGCGGCACACTACGGCCAGAACCAGAAATCTCTCCCCGATTACGTGTGAGCACAAAGGCTGGTTTGTGTAAGGCGTTCACTAATTTTCCGGCTACCAATCCAACCAACCCTAGTGGCCAATGTTCACCGAAGACATAAAGCACTGGCTGATCAGTTTGCTGCTGGGCTTGTTGATAGGCTTCTTGATACATTACTTCGGTTTGTTGTTGGCGATCGGTATTAGTGGCAGCTAGCCTAGCAACCGAGTCAGCGGCGGTATCGACTGAATCAGCTAGTAGTAAAGCTACGGCCACATTAGCATGATCAATCCGGCCAGCGGCATTAATCCATGGACCAAGGCGATAACTGATACTACTAGTAGTAACCGGTTGATTATTTTTATGGGTGGATTCAATTAACGCCCCTATACCCGGCCGGCGAGTTTTATTTAATACAATCAAACCATAATGCACCAAGCAGCGATTTTCATCAATTAATGGCATACAGTCAGTCACCGTACTAATGGCGACTAAATCGAGTAACCATTTTTCATAACCGGCTTCCCGGCCCAGGTGCCGACCAAGCGCTTGCGCCACTTTAAAAGCTACCCCTACCCCGGCCAATTGACGAAAAGGATACTGATCGGTATGAATTTGTGGATTAATGATAGCGTAGGCAGCGGTTGGTAAAACGAGCGGTTCGGCATGATGATCGGTCACAATCACATCAATGCCAGCGGCGGCCGCTTGCGCCACTTCTGTGGCATTAGAAATTCCGCAATCAACCGTAATGAGTAATTGACAACCTTCTTCTATAAATCGCTGCACAGCTTTGGCATTTAAACCGTAGCCTTCGGTATCGCGATGTGGTAAATATATTTTTAAATGTTCTAAGCCGATATCGCGTAAGGCAGTATACAATACTACCGACGCACATACTCCATCAGCATCATAATCGCCATAAATCACCACTGATTGCTGTTGATCACGGGCCTGGATAATCCGCTGAATTACTTTGGGCATATCAGCAAACAGCATTGGATCATGCTGGTCACGCTCATAATTTGGGTGTAAAAAATGATCCACGGCCTCTGGGGTATATATTCCTAAATTATATAACCAGCGTACAATCACCGGATGCACTTCAGGACAACATTGTACTAATTGATCTGATTCCATTAGGCGTCTTTTAAACTGGTTAAAGGAGCCTGTTGGCCTTTGCGATAATCTTTGATAATGGTACGAATGGTAGAGTAACAAAAACTTTCTCTAGGCATGCGAAATATTTGATTATAACTAAACCAACTGGCATTCAAAATAGTGTGGTGTCGTGGGGTTAATGCACCCTTGCGCAGATTAGTGCGACAGGCCACTAACCAACTACCATAGGTACCAGTTTGGGCTGGCACTCGATACCATCCCACCACCTCTTTCAAGCTCACACCTAACCCCAACTGATGCCAAATCGCTTGTTCGGTAGTGCTAATGACCGATTGATTACTAACACACTGCGCTCCTGGTAACGTCCAACGACCATGCATCGATTTTTCAGCGCTTTGTACTAACACTACCTTACCAGCCTGCTCAATGATACCTAAACACCACACCTGAAATAATTTGACAGAATCGGTCAGCGTAAAATTAAACCGCATTGGTTTGTAAAAATTGTTTAACCCGTTTGATGAGATTACGCTGATTAATATGACGTAAAAATCGGGGGGCCTCATCAATTGTTACCCAGCGATAATCGCTGTGTTCGTTTGATACCGTAATCGTTGAAGCGGTTTTAAATAAATAGTATACTACTACCTTGCGAATAATTTTATGGCCCACTCGAAATGTGTAGTAGAGGTATTCTCGAAAGGTAGGATGTAATCGAAAACGTCGAATACCAGTTTCTTCAAAAATTTCACGTTTTAACGTATCCAATTCACGCTCGCCTCGTTCAACTTTACCTTTTGGAAACTCCCAATACTTATTGGCTGCTGAAAACATAATTAATACTTGCTGCTGGGGATTTAAAATAATTGCTCCAACACTTTTTTGTTTAAGCTGGGTGAGTGGCAGCGAGATCATGCGGTTGAATAGTTAAACCAGTAAATAAATCATCTTCCAATTGCGTTAAGCGTTGTAATAGTTCGGCCTGTTGATTATGATTGGGATCAACCTGCCAACGCTGCTGACCAAGTTGTAACCGTTCAGCCAACGATACGACGGTAGTATGATTAACCCGTTTGTCGGCGTAGTACAAAATTTTTTCGGTCTGATTATTAAAGCAGTGATCGTTCATAATGCGCATTAAACTGTGAGCCCGCACAACTTGAGCCACTGCTGGCCATTGTGGAAACAAAATCTGATAGTTAATTTCGGCGTGAGCAGCTGGCGTGCTAATAGTAGTCGGCAAATACTGCCATTGTTCTGGCAAGCGCACTACATCGTGCAACCAGGCGGCGGCCTGAAGTAAGGCTAAATTAATTTCATCACCTAGCCGAACTCGAGCAGTAGCTAATTGTTCTGCTACTAATCCTACCACGCGCATATGTTCTTGAATATGACCGGGAGTATGATACCGCTGGTAAAGCGTATCGTAATCACTGGCGGTGGGCAATTTAACGGTCATCACGAATAGCCTGGGCAAATAGTTTAGCCACTGATACCACTTTTATTTTTGGAATACGTTTGAGTTCGGGCAATTCAATGGTATCGGTCACAATCACTTCTCGAATGCGAGTCTGTTGCAACCGTTCAATAGCCGGGCCAGATAATACGGCGTGTGTACAAGCAAAATAAATATTACGGGCGTGCTGTTGTTTTAATTTTTCTACCACTCCAGTTAACGTACCAGCCGTATTAATTTCGTCATCAATAATAAAAACGTCTTTACCGAGCACATCACCTTCTAGCCGTTTAATAATGGCTTCGTCATGTTTTTTACGGGTTTTGAATGATTTGACTAGCGGCACTCCTAACTCGCGAGCATACCGTTTCGAGGCAGGCATACTACCTTTATCTGGAGCTACTACTACAAAATTTTGTAATTTTTTTCTTTTTAATCGTTCAATAATTAAAGGAAAAGCCAATAGTTCTTTGCGTTGAAATTTAAAAAAACGTTTACTGCGATGTTTGTGTAAATCCATGCAGATAATTTTATCAATGCCAGCAGCGTGCAGTAAATTGGCTACTAATTCAAACATCAATGCTTCGCCAGGTTGCATTACTTTTTCCATCCGACGATATGGGAAAAACGGTATCACCACTACTAGTTTTTTAGGTTGTAAACCTCGAGCCGCATGCACGATAGCTAATAACTCCATCAAATAATGATTGGCCGGATACGAACCACTTTGAATAATATAAACCGCTTGATCTTTTAGTGTTTCATCGATATGCACATAGCTTTCCCCATCGGAGAACTGTTTGACTTCCATTTTACCCAAATTTAAACCAAGTTCCTTGGCAATTTTACGTGCCAAAGCTGTATTGGATTTACCGCTTAATAAAACGGCTCGAGCTAGCTTGGAAGTTGGAGGTTTAATAGTGCTCATTATACTGATTTTTTTTATTTTGACAACTCATTAAAATGAGCCAATACCTGCGGTAATTGAGCGATGACTTGGCGCGTTGAATAAAAAGTACCAAATTTTTTGGCCAAGTGTTGAGCGGTGTGTTTGATGGCTTGCGTGGCCATTACACAAGCCGTGGTCATAGGTACAACGCAGCCCAAGCTGGCGATTAAAGCAGCCAAGACATCTCCTGTGCCGCCTTTAGTGAGCCCGGCATTGCCGCCAACAATACGACGGCAGCGGCCGGCCTGACACACATAGTCTACCGGCCCTTTCGCTACAATAATACCTGGCCAGTGGCGCGAAGCTTGAGCAGCGGATTGTTTCCCAAACAAAGCTCGAAATTCAGCAGCCTGTGGAGTGATTACAGTATTGGTGGTAATTAACTTTGACGTCAGATAATACAAAGCATCGGCATCAATCACCCGTTTGATTGGGCAACACGGGTGACGTAATAAGCGCTGCACTTGTTGTTGACTGGCCAAACTACGCCCCAAGCCAGGACCAAGTAACAAGCAATTACTTTTGCCTAAATACCGAGCCCGCTGCCGACTAGCTACTGGAATGAGAGCTGGGTGAATTTTTTTTAACTGGCGTAACAATGGTAGATTGGTAACATCAGTTTCAACATAGATTAAATCAACCAGCTGACTAGCCAATTCTACTACATACCACAGTGAGCCGTGATATTGGCGTGATCCAGCTACCACATACAACACTCCATTATCACCTTTGTGAGAAGTTGGGCGTGATTTATACATTCAGCCAATGGCCTAATTTTTTTCTCTTAGTACGCAAATAGTGCAGATTTTCTGGTCGAGTAGGTACCTGCAGTGGCAAATGTTTTGTAATGCGTAAACCATGGCCGGATAAACCAATAACTTTTTTTGGATTATTGGTTAATAACTGAATAGTCTTGAGTCCTATACTGGATAGTATTTGGGCGGCGGTGCCATAATCGCGAGTATCGGCTGGAAATCCTAAACACACATTGGCTTGCACCGTATCTAGGCCGCTATCTTGTAATACATAGGCATGGAGTTTATTCACTAAGCCAATGCCCCGGCCTTCTTGACGTAAATACACAATCACCCCGTTACCACGCTTAGCGATATACTTCATAGCGTAGTGTAACTGTTCGCCGCAATCACAGCGGTGTGAACCAAACACATCCCCACTCAAACACTCTGAATGTACTCGAACCAAGACGTTCTTTTTAGCATAAATATCGCCCTTAATTAGAGCGATGGGTTGGCTATGATCCGATTGGCTTTCAAAAGCCATCATAGTCCATGGACCAAATTGAGTAGGCAGACTAGCTTGAGCCACTAATTGAACCAGCTGATCGGTTTGGGTGCGGTAAGCAATTAAATCGGCAATTGAAATGATAGCAAAACGGTGTTGGCGGGCCAAACGACGTAATTGTGGCAATCGAGCCATGGTACCGTTTGGATTCATAATCTCGCACGTTACTCCAGCAGCTGGTAATTCAGCTAACCGGGCCAAATCAACCGCCGCTTCGGTGTGACCAGCTCGTTCGAGTACGCCACCGGTCTTGGCCCGCAACGGAAAAATATGGCCTGGTCGTACTAAATCATGTGGGCGGGTTTTGGGATTAATCAGCACAGCAATGGTGTGAGCCCGATCAAACGCCGAAATACCAGTGCTCACTCCGTGTCGGGCATCAACTGATACTGAAAAATCGGTACTAAAGGGATCGGTATTCACTTTTACCATCGGTGGCAACTGTAAAGCTTGAAGGCGGGCCTGCGGTAAGGCTACACAAATTAAACCCCGAGCGTGCTGGGCCATAAAATTAATCAGCTGCGGCCTAGCCCGGCTGGCAGCCACCATGATGTCACCTTCATTTTCACGATTAGCATCATCAACAATAATCACCGGCCGGCCACGTCGTACCGCCTGAATGGCCTGGGTAATACTATGAAATGCTGTATGATGAGTAATGGGCATAACCGCGAACCAAAATATTATCATCTAACTGTTCTACCTGTACAGACGTTAATTGAACCACCTGGTCGAGGGCGTAGGTAAAGGGTAAACGAGTAGCGCCATAAATAGCTGGCGCCATGAAGATATAAAATTCATCAATCGCTTGATTGTTAATAAACGTGGTAAACACATTGGCACCGCCTTCGATAATAACACTGGTGATATTGCGGCGACCGAGCTCTTGTAACAACCGCTGCATATCCATGTATCCCGTTAGCAACCGTCCACCGGTAGGATCAACCGGCAATTCTAAAATATCGGCGCCTTTTTTTATAAAAGCGGTTTTGCGCTGACGACTAGCAGTTTCACGACACACCATCACGGTGTGTTCATCGATGGCCTGACTTGACAATGGTGTGCGTAAATAACTGTCGAGAATAATTTTAATCGGGTGGCTTAATCGATGTAATGATAATCGGGTAGTTAAGCGAGGATTATCATGGACAATGGTGTTTACCCCCACAATCAAACTATCAAATTCTTGACGTAATTGATGGACGCGATACAAGGCTGCTGGATTACTGATATAGCGCTGGTGTTTGGGGGCTGAAATTTTACCGTCGATACTCATGCCTACTTTACCCAACACAAATGGCATTTTGGTGGTAATCCATTTTTGATAACATCGAATTAAATAATCACAGTCGGTTTGCGCAACTCCACTAGTCACCTGCAGGCCAGCCCGGCGGAGCCAGCGAACCGAGCGACCATGCTCTAACGGATTCGGATCGCGACTACCAATAATAACTTCCTTAATACCTTGAGCAATCAACCATGGGGTACAGGCCGGAGTTTTACCATCATGGGTGCATGGTTCAAGCGTAACGTACAGAGTAGCGTGTTGCACGATCCGTTTGGGATAGCGCTGTAAAGCTGATTGTACTGCTCTGCGTTCAGCATGAGGGCCGCCGAATCGAGCATGGTACCCGGTAGCAATAATCTGACCACGGTATACCAATACGGCTCCAACCAGCGGATTGGTTTTTACCCAACCAGCGCCGCGGCGCGCTAACTGAACTGCCTGGCGCATGATTATTTCTGGCGTAGTTTTTTTTGCAGTTTGGTCCATGTCAGTAATCCATTTTGCGCACCTATCTGCTGCACCAGAGCGGTAGCGTTTAGTAAAGCCAGGCGCAAAGCCGGCTGAATATCACCTTCAAACCGCACTAGGCCGGTGATAAAACTTGATCCAAAACAATCGCCGGCTCCGGTGGTATCTTTGGGATGATCAGGTTTTGGGCGAATTGAAAAAATCTGTTCGCCATTATACACCCAGGCTCCTTGATGTCCGGCTGTAATTAACACCAGTTGTGGCCCAAGGTGATGCAGGTGATGCAACAATTGTTTCAGTGATAAGGTTTGGCCAGTTTTTTTTACGCCGGTCTGCAGCGCCAATTCGGTTGCTTCATCTTGATTCACAATCAATGCGGTAATATGCGGTAAAATTTTCTTCATGGCTGCTACGGCCGCCAATTGAATAGCTCCCGGATTCCAAGCCACCTGGGCTGTGGTAGCGCATAATTGTCGCATCATGGCTGGCCAATGGCGACCACTCAATGACGATACATAAAACCAATCCGTCGAGAATGATCGCAACAACGCCGAACTGATGTGTAATTGTTCATTAGCGCCATAATGCGCAAACACCACATGTTCGTTAGTACGTTTTTCAACCACTAAAAAAGAAAAGCCAGTGGGATGCTTGCTGTCGCGCTGAATTAATTTGGTAGCGACCCGTTCACGTTTTAAGTGCTGTCGGATTTCTTGACCAGCAGCATCATTGCCTAGTCGTACTAACGCGGCATTGCGTAATCCCAGGCGGGCAATGCCAACCGCCGTGTTAGAAGCTCCCCCGCCATGAAATTGCCACACTTCGGCACTATGAATTTTTGCGCCATATTCAAAGCCGATCAGTTTAAGTTTAGTGGGATCATGTTTAGGATTAAGAAAAGTTTCCGCGGCAGTAGTATAAAACATCGTGTCGCGCAAAGCGGTGCCTACCGAAACAATTTGATAGTGTGATTTGGTCATAATTAAATTAAGCTACGAGCCGTCATGGCAGTTGGTAATGGTAATCCTAACAAACGTAGTACCGTTGGAGCAACATCAGATAACACTCCACTCGGTTGCATTTGCGCTAAATCATTCAATGGTATCGCTGGCCACAGTGATTTTACTTGGCCCCAACTTTGACCGACAATTAAAAATGGAACGGGATTAGTGGAATGTTCTTTATCAATATGGCCCGTGTGTACATCAATCATTTCTTCGGCATTACCGTGATCGGCCGTTAACACCATCGTACCATTATACTGAAGCACTGTTTGTACCATGCTCCCCAAACACTGATCAAGAGTTTCAATGGCCTGAATAGTAGCTGATAAATTACCAGTATGCCCAACCATGTCGGCATTGGCAAAGTTAGCCACAATAAAATGATATCGCTGTTGTTGAATACCAGCGATCACGGCATCGCGCACGCCGGCAGCGCTCATGGTTGGTACTTCAGCGTAACTGGTCACGCGCGGTGATGGAACCATCACACGCTCTTCGTTGGGGTAAGCCTGTTCACGACCACCATTTAAAAAAAAGGTGACATGAGCATATTTTTCAGTTTCGGCTATATGTAATTGGTTCAAGCCAGCGGCCGCTACCACACTGGATACCGGTTCGTCTATTTGATCTGGCACAAAGGCTACTTTAACTGGCAAGTTACGTTCGTATTCCATCATGGTTACAAACGGAACGTTTTGAAAATAGTGCGGCCGATTAAATTTGCTAAAGGCCGGCAGCACAAAAGCTTTGGTGAGTTGGCGGGCTCGATCGGCTCGAAAATTGAAAAAAATCACAGCATCGTTATCATGCACGGTAGCGATGGGCTGATGCTGTTCGGTAATAACGGTTGGTTCAAATTCTTCGTCAAATACTTGGCGTTGATACGAATCGGCAATCGCCTGGACTGGATCATCCGCTGTATATTTGGCTGTTCCAGCGGTAATAGCCTGATAAGTTCGCTCAATTCGTTCCCAGTGATTATCACGATCCATCGCCCAAAACCGTCCGGCTATACTGGCAATTTTACCGAAGCCTAAATGTTTTAAACGTTCTTGTAACTGCTGAATATAATGCATGGCCGCATTGTGTGGCGTGTCACGCCCATCTAAAAAAGCATGAATAAATACATTGCTCACTTGCTGCTGTTGGCATAATTCTAATAAAGCATACAAATGATTTTGTGAACTATGAATACCACCATCACTAACCAAACCCATCAAATGTAAAGCCGATTGCTGTTGCTTGACATGATTCAGGGCAATTAAGAACTGTTCATTCTTATAAAATGACCCATCGGCAATGGCTCGATTAATAAATGGTAAGCTTTGATAGACAATTTTTCCACCGCCAATATTCATGTGCCCTACTTCTGAATTTCCCATTTCGGCCCACGGTAACCCTACTACTTCTCCGGAGGCTTGTAGGGTGATGGCTGGGTAGGTGCGAATGAGCTGATTAAAATTGGGAGTATGAGCTAAGGTGATAGCATTGCCGCGAGATGGACTAGCAATGCCGAATCCATCAAAAATAATTAATACTACAGGGTAGCCGGGCGTCATATTAAAATAGCGCTTCAGCTGTCATGCCAGCTGGTTGTGGCAATTGCAATACTTTTAAGATTGTCGGCAGAACATTGGCTAAACAACCGCCCGATTGAAGCCGTAAATTTGGCTGCGTAATGATAAATGGCACTGGATAAATAGAATGTTCAGTGTCAATTTCGCCAGTAGCTTGATTAATCATTTCTTCAGCATTACCATGATCGGCTGTAACAAATAAAGTACCGTGGCTACTTTGCACCGCTGACCACAGCCGCCCAAGCTGCTGATCAATTGTTTCAATACCTTGAATAGCCGCCGGTAAATTACCGGTATGGCCAATCATGTCGGCATTGGCAAAATTAATAATATACATATCATAACGCTGTTGCTGCATCATATCTAGCACATAATCTACAATCTCGGCTGTGCTCATAGCTGGATGCAAGGCATAATTCGCGGCGGCGGGTGATGGCACTTTATACCAATCTTCTCCATTCAAGGCATGATCATAACCGCCATTTAAAAAATAGGTAACGTGAGCATATTTTTCGCTTTCGGCAATGTACAGTTGACGTAAAGCTTGTAAAGCTAGGGGCATGGTAGCGCTTAAATCCGGCGATGGAAAAGCTGACACAATGTGATCAAGATCGGGACCAAAATCAGTCATACTAACAAAACATAAATTCTGCAAAACCTTTTTGCGGGTAAACGCCTGGGGATTATGTTCGGTGAACTGCGATTGAACAAAAGCTTTGGTGAGTTGACGAGCCCGATCGGATCGTAAGTTGAAAAAAATCACCGCGTCGTTATCATTAATTAAGCCCGCTCGATCAATAATATGCGGTTTAATAAATTCATCGGTTTCGTTACGATTATATGATCGGGTGATAGCGGCTTCAGCTGATTCAATGAGCTCGCCTTCACCCATCACCAAAGCATGATACGCCTGGGCAGTAATATCCCAGCGTTTGTTTCGCTCCATGGCATAAAACCGTCCCATGATGGTAGCGATGATTTCTCCATCTAAAAAATGATCCTGTAATTCTTTTAATAGTTTGACCGCGGCGTGTGGTGGAGCATCGCGCCCATCGGTGAATAAATGTAAATACGGCGTGATATTTTTCTTGCGGCAAAATAACAATAAGGCTTCTAAATGATCTGGATAAGCATGGGCACTCATATGATTCGTGAGCAAGCCCATTAAATGAAGCTTGGAGTGATGCTGTTCAACATGATGAATCGCTTGTACAAAGGCAGGATTTTTAAAAAACACTCCTGAACTGATTGTTCGATTAATGGTAACGGCTTCTTGTTCAACCACTCGTCCAGCGCCGATGTTCATGTGACCAGCTTCTGAATTACCATCTTGCTTGGGAGGTAAACCCACGGCACTACCAGCAGCGGCTAATTCTGTATAGGAAAAATCTCGACGCAAAGCATCAAACACTGGTGTATTGGCTTGGGTAATAGCATTACCGTTATAGTTTGGACCACTGCCCCAACCATCAAGAATAACTAACACGTGTGCCATAGCGATAGTATATCAGTCAGTGCTTAGATTGACAAAACCAATTTTTTCTAGTACACTTTAGCCATGATTTTAGGTCAACCGCTTGATTCCAAAAAAATTCAAAGTATGTCGGAACCGGAACGGATTGCTCTGCTGAAAGCAGCGTACAATGAATTTATTGAGGTAGTGAATGGTGTAAAAATTCATCAAAAAGATATTTTGGAGAAAGCCCTCAAAGATGTCGAGCAGAAAAAAATTGATCAAATTCGTGCTTTAATTCAATCATTACCAAATTAAGCCTATGCCAGCAGGTTCTGCTCCTTTGCCCGATCGTCAACCCCTTGAACAAGAACGACCTAAAATTGAGCAAGGCAAAATAAAAGAATCAGTTGAAACCGCTATTGAGCGCGTTCGGGCAGCCGAAACTGGAGCAGTGGAAGGCTTGCGTAAACTGCACGAGGCTTTTACTGCAGCGTTAACTACAGCCCATGAATCGACTGGGGTTGAACAGAATAACTTATCTCCTGAATTAGTAGCCGAGCTGACTGAAGGTGTGCGCCAAATTGAGGCTAAACTAGCTGAATTAGAAGCCGTGGTACAAGCCGTTGAGGGTCGAGCAGAACCAGGTATTGGACCAATGTCACCGTTTACATCAAAAACTGAACCATCGGCTGATGGAGCTGCTGTTATGGCTGTTGAAGATCTGCGACCTGAACCAGACTTTGGCACTGTACAAGATGTTCGTGTACCAGCTCGAGCAGAACCAGCGGTCACAGCAGCTGAAGCGGCTACTCGCGAAGCAGAAGCTGCAGTGACTAATTTCAGTGATGAAGAGGATGCCTGGTTTAATGGCAAAAAATTGCCATCTGTCGAAACTACTGTCCCAGTACCAAGCGCACCCGAAGCTGAAACAGGCCTGCCACTTGATAAACCAACCGAAGCTAACCCAATTGAAGATCCTACACTTACCTTGATAATTGATCAGGCAGCTGGACAACAATCATTAGATAGTATTCAAGATGACATGATTGATTTGGCCGTGGCAAAAGTAGCGACTGATATGGCCGAGGCCGATCGTAAACGAACCGGCCTGTTAAAAACTGCTCAAGAACAACTGGTAGCTGAACAAGGCCGACGCCGGTTAGAAAAAGAATTATTAAAATTACCTGAACAGGAACGCCAAACATTCAAAGAAATAGCCGCGACTGTTCATGGCCGAGTTGATCGCTTCAAAGAATTAGCTCGAGGCGTACCGGAATTAGCTGATGTACTAAAACAACTGCAAGGTAAAAGCGATTTTGAGGTGGCTGAATATTTATCAACCCAGCCAATTAATCAAGAACTGCTTAAAGCCCAGCAACGGGCCGAGGGCTGGATGACCAGTGCTTTAGGTGCACCAGGCTCTGGTTTAATGAAAACGGGTGAGCGCTGGATGAATTCGGTTGATGATAACAAGGCTGATTGGTCAACGCGGGGTATGCGTTTGGCTGGTGAAACTCCCAAAGCTTTAGTTCAAGGCATGGTACAGGTGCCAGCTGCGTTGATTCAATCCAGCTGGTATGCGATGAGTCGAGGCTATCAACTAGTCCGCGATCGCGTGCAACATGGCGAGTGGGCCATTAGTGCTGATAAGCGCTTGGCACAAATTGGAGAATTACGTCAACTGCTCGATCGTCAGGATGCCAGCTCACTCCCAGCAGTCAATGAACAAGCCAAAAATTTTAAGACTGAATTAAAACTCAACGCCCATGAATCGGTAGCAGATCGTACCAACCGGCTGCTGGCTGAACGCCTTGAGGGTGGAATTGTTGATACCATGATGCGCGAAATCACCTATCTACAAGGCGAACTGTATAAAAAACAAAAAGCACTTGATAAAGCTAGTTCACCAGATGACGTCCGAAAGGCTGAACAAGAATTGACTGCTACTCAAGAAAAATTTGATCAAACGCGTAAAATTTTTGAACAGTTTGTGGCTGATCCACGACAAGCCAACGAAAAGCTAGCCATTGCGAATGACCAAGTATTGTATCATTCAGAAACAGACATCGATTTCACCGCCATTAGTAAGGAGATGAATATTGCTGAACAGCGTGGTCATGCTGAAATGATGGCCACGTATCGGCCGGCTATTCGTGAAGCGGTTAAAATGTTTTTACGATCGAAGGCTGATATGGTGGCTAGTCATTATAAATCAGCGGAGGCGCCGACAATGATGTTTGATGATGGTTTGCCGATGGGTCGTTCGGGTCGTAATCAGGATAGTTTACCCGGAGCTGTTCAAGCTGTAGCCAGTAACAGTGATTTCTTATTTGATTTGAATAAGCAGGGACAGTTAGAAGTACAATTCCACACCAAGGTTGATGATCGACTTGATGGTAAAAAAATGATCCTACCAAATGACTTTACTGCTCAATTACGCCAAGCCTTGCAGCCAGAAAATATGGCTGGCAAAGTGTTGAAAGCTGAAGTGATGGATCAAATTTTTTCGTCCGGTACTGCTACCGAACAGTTGGGCCCAACCGAAGCGACTGGTGAAGCCGCCCCTAAAACTGTCACTGAAGCTGTCACTGAAGATACTGGAGATGATACGGAACAAGCCGAACAAACTGCTGAAACCACTACCCCACAGGCTGAAACAGCTACTCCAGAACAACCATTAAACCCCGAGGCTCAATCAGCTGCCGAGCGCACCGCTGCCTCTAATGATATTATCCAACAACTGATTGACATTTCCCGCTCAGAAGGTGGCAATGATAGCAAAAATATT
The DNA here is from genome assembly GCA_016182495.1 of Candidatus Kerfeldbacteria bacterium. GTDB lineage: Bacteria > Patescibacteriota > Patescibacteriia > UBA9570 > UBA9570 > JACPGK01. The sequence continues at coordinate 3,553 of JACPGK010000036.1, read as the reverse complement.
TTTGTTCAAGCCCGCCATATTACCGAACAACATCAAAAAGTAGTAGTGCGCGTCGATGCTCGGGGTAATATCGTACTAGGTTTGCCCACTGGTGATGGCCATGCTATTGGTAAACGACTACTCACCATTACCACCGAACATGATAATGATTCAAGTTTAGCTCTAATTCAGCGTCGAGCACATACTGCTTATGAACTATTGCGTCGTCCGGAACACTCGATTGCTTTAATGAATGTTGAAGCAGCCGATGAAGGCGATCAACCACCACCCAAAGCCGATCGCACAGCGGCTGGTGAAGAAGCTGATACGCAAACAGCTGTTGCAAGTAATACCCCGTCAGCACAGCAAGCACCCAAAGTTAAAGCAGCCTAGCCTAATAATTTAATCTGCTCGGCAATAGCTAACAGTCGATTATATTTGGCTACCCGATCACTACGTGATAGTGAGCCAGTTTTAATGTATTCAGCATTCACGGCCACACTTAAATCGGCAATGGTGGTATCTTCCGTTTCTCCAGAACGATGCGATACCACTACAGCATAATGATGCTGTTGGGCTAGAGCAATGGTAGCCAACGTTTCCGAGAGTGTGCCGATTTGATTGACCTTAATGAGAATGGCATTGGCCACGCCTTGGTTAATGCCGGCTTGTAAGCGTTCCACATTAGTCACAAATAAATCATCGCCTACCAAATTCAAACGTTTGCCCAGCAGAGCAGTATGCTCACGCCAATTATCCCAATCGTCTTCCGCCAAACCATCTTCAATAGAAATAATGTGGTACGTTTTGGCCCAGCGAGCATACAATCGATTTAAGGTCGCTGGTGAGATGGCTTTACCATCAACAGTGTACTGACCAGTGGTTGCATTATAAAATTCTGATGAGGCCGGGTCGAGAGCAATTTTGATATCTTGACCAAAACGATAGCCGGCTTGTTGCACGGCTGCCCGAATGGCCCGCAAAGCAGCTTCATTGTTTTTTAATTGAGGGGCGAACCCGCCTTCATCCCCTACCGCCGTGGCTAGACCCTGACTATGTAAATAATTTTTCAAAGCGTGAAATACTTCAGCTCCTTGGCGAATACGTTCAGTGAACCGGCGGGCTTGGGGTACAATCATAAATTCCTGAAACTCTAACCCGTTATCGGCGTGCTTACCACCATTCACAATGTTCATTAACGGATACGGTAATATCCAACCACGCTGGCGCAAACCATACAGTCGACGAATGTGCTGATACAGTGGCCGCTTGGTGCTAACGGCGCCTACCCGAGCCGTGGCTAACGATACAGCCAAAATGGCATTGGCACCCAGCTTCGCTTTATTGCGCGTACCATCGAGGCGTAACATGATGGCATCAAGTTGACGGTGGTGTAATACATCTTGACCGCGCAAGGCTTTGGCAATCACGGTATTCACATGACGCACCGCTTGCAGTACCCCTAATCCCCCAAATCGTTTGGTATCACCATCGCGTAATTCAACCGCTTCGTGAGCCCCGGTTGAAGCACCAGAAGGCACCATGGCCTCGGCTGCGGCACCATTGGTGAGGGTAACTAAAGCAGCTATGGTAGGATTACCTCGTGAATCGAGCACTTCACGAGCATGAATAGATTTAATGGTGTGGGCATGATTCATAATTGTTAATCTAAAGCGACGATTCCTGGTAATATTTTTCCCTCTAAAAATTCCAGCATGGCTCCCCCGCCGGTTGAAATAAAATTAATACTCTGTTCTAAGCCAACTTTTTTAACTGCACTAACAGTTTCACCACCCCCCAGTATTGAATACGCTTCACTGTCTGCCACTAGTTTCGCGATATGATAAGTGCCCATGGCAAAAGCTTCCAATTCAAACACACCCATCGGTCCATTCCAAATAATGGTTTTGGCTTGCCGAATACAATCTTCATACACTCGCACAGTATCTGGACCAATATCTACTATGTAATCATCAGCTGCAACTGCTCCTAAACTGACCACGCGCTTGGGGGATTTTTCTGCTACCGCTTTGGCTACCACTACATCGACTGGCACTTTTAACTTGTTTGATAATAAATCCTTCACCGTGGCAGCTAGTTCGGCTTCAACTAATGATTTACCGATTTGGTGATTCTGGGCTAGCAGTACCGTGTTGGCTAAAGCGCCACCAAGCAGTACGTAATCTACCTTTGGTAATAAATTAGTAATTAAATCTATTTTGGTGGAAATTTTGGCGCCGCCGATAATCGCTACCACTGGATGAATGGGGTGTTGTAACACGGTGGTAAGTTCTGTTACTTCGCGTTGCATCAGTAAGCCAGCAGCGTGCGGTAAATACTGGGCTATTCCAGCGGTAGAGGCATGGGCCCGATGAGCTGCCCCAAAGGCATCATTCACATACACCTCGCCTAACTCGGCTAATTGTTTGGCAAAGGCTGGGTCATTACTTTCTTCTCCTGGATAAAAACGAACGTTTTCTAACAATACCACATCACCTGGCTGTAATTGACTAATGGCGGCTTTCGGTTTAGGGCCAATACAATCATCCACATAGCTCACGGTTACGCCCAGTGTTGCGCTAACAGCCGATATGATTGGTCGTAACCGATCAGTCTCGTGCACCTGGCCTTGTGGTCTGCCAAAATGCGCTAACAGTACCACCTTGGCGCCGTGGTCACGTAAATATTGAATGGTTGGTTTGGTTTCGATAATGCGCGAACAATCCGCCACTGCGCCATCATCGGTCATTGGCACATTGTAATCTACTCGCAGCAACACTATTTTATTATCGACGTTAATATCAGACAGTGTCTTCATGACCGATAGTATAGCACTTTTTTGTCACTTATTTAAAACACCGGCTGCAATATACTTCTTCATCAAGGATTGATATGGCACATTTAATTCATTGGCCTGCTCTTTGAGTCGAATAATGATATATTCTGGAATTCGAATAGAAATGGATCGGGATGTTGGTTTCAGATTAAGAAAAGAAACTTGCTCAAAATCACTGGCTGACAGATGCTTGGATAAATCAAGCTTATTCCAAAAATTACGCTCTTGAACTTCATTTTTAAATTTAGGTATTGAAATCTTTTTTTTCATTGTAGTAACTTTAATTCTTTCTTATTAAGATCACGAGCAGAAATAACGCGAACTGTATGTTGTCGCACTGTAAACACAATGAATAAGGCACGGGATAATTTTGTATGTCCGATCAAAACATAACGATCTTCATTAGCGGAATGCAGTGGGTCTCTTAACATCTTTTTATCTTGATCAAAAAATACTTCTTCACACTCCTGGTTCGTGACATTGTGTTTGTCAAGGTTCTTATTGGTATTACCGTGATCCCACTGAAAAGTTAACGGTAAGGTAACAATCTGCATACGTTTATTGTATATACTATACTATACACTGTCAACTCTCTCTTACCTGAACCCATAAATTCCCTTTAGGCTAATTCCAGGGATAAAATCTGGTAGCCGAGCAAGATGCGGACATAATGTACAAAGTATCCAGTGACCGATCGTGGAAACGATGTCACCAGGTTGAGGTGGTCTTTTAAATAAT
>JACPGK010000001.1 GCA_016182495.1 Candidatus Kerfeldbacteria bacterium | reverse complement strand
CCTTCCACTAATTGAAAGATGGCATGTTTTCCAACGATATGATTGTCAATGTCCATAGTAGTCGTGTTGTTAATCCAGTACTTCCCCAAGAGGACACGATGCTCAACAGACTATGGGGACATTATAGCTGCTCGCCTACAATTCCATTGACAAAATTCTTAAAGTATGATTACCTATCACTACATGTCAATTGAACACCAAATGAATCGCCGAGTGGAAATACAGGAAGATCCAAAACTTATGGAATTACGCGCTATCGTTACTGAAGTCGCTGCCCAGGTGCGCGCCGGTGCCGGAGATGAACAGCGTGGCCGCGAGCGCTGGGAAACATTTTTGGCCGAATAAGATTACAAGTATGGGAGGCTACTTTGACGACTGGAATAGTGGTGATACGGATGAGTATAGTAATGATGAATTTCAGTCAGTTGATCCATTAGAAAGTTTACCAAAACGCGATCAAGATATTTTTTTCCGCTTGTTGGATTTAATTCCTGATGATAAGCGTGAGTTTGCTATGGAGTATTTTTATGATCATCCAGCCAAAATTCGGTCGGTGGTTGATTACATCAAACAGGATAAAACAATCAAAAAAGCCGTGGTGCAAGAACAAAATCCAGCCGCCATGCAGCAAGTGTTAGCTGCCAAACAGGTATCGTTGGATGATATGGGTGGTGACGATGTAGTCGAGCAATAGCCATATTCATGCGGTCTTGACATTTTTTAAAAATCTGGTATCATGTGCCAGTTCTTTAAACATACCCAGTAACCTAATTGTATGGGCTAGTATGGAACGGCTATTCCTCCTATGTCGGCCTATGCTAATGAAGTGAGTCATTTGACTCCGCCCATGCATTTAGGTTAGTGGGTGTTTTTATTTTCTTACAAGCCTGTTCAATAATTTTCGGCAAAGCTTGTTCTTCTTGTGTAGTAAATTTGCTTAAAACATAATCAGCTGTATCGTGAATGATCATCCCAGATTGATCGGGTGCAATACCAATCCGCAAGCGTGCAAAATTTTCTGTACCAATATGCTGAATAATGGATTTCATGCCATTGTGTCCGCCGGCCGAACCTTTGTTACGAAACCGAATAGTGCCAAACGGTAAATCTTTATCATCATAAACAATACATAAATCAGCTGTTGTGAGATGATAGTAATGCAGTAAGGCCGCCACCGCTATCCCAGATTCATTCATAAACGTTACCGGTTTGGCATACAGTACATCAGCCTGTTTGACAATCAGTGCCTGACAGTTTTTTACAGTTTTCCAATCAGCGGTTACCATGGCATCAAGCACCCGCCAGCCGACATTGTGACGGGTACGAGCATACTGTTTGCCAGGATTGCCTAAACCAACAACTAATTTCATGTTAACTATTTCGTAAAATAAGGGTGATCGGCACACCAGTAAAGTGACACTGTTGCCGAATACGTTTTTCAATAACGTGCATAATGGCTGGCGCCACTTCTTTAGGTTGCGGTGATACTAATCTAAAGGTGGGAGGGTTAATATCAATTTGTTTTAACGAAATTAATGTTAACGGTTGTTTACGCATATTGTGCCCTTTAATGGTGCGTCGTTTGGGGTTAGCGGCCAACACTGATTTTAAAATACTATCTAACACTGCTTGCGGAGCACGCCACGAGCGATAATCATGCACTTGTTTAGCCATATCTAACAATTGCGTAACCCGCTGGCCTTCTAACGCAGAAATGAAAACGAACGGAATATAATCAGGTAACTCTAAATGAATTGTAAAATAGGTGGTATATTTTGTAATCGTACTGGGAGATTTATCAGGTACTAAATCCCATTTATTTAAAGCCACAATCAAACCTTTGCCATGCTGCAGGGCGTACCGCAACAGGGCTTTATCTTGTTTTTCCAAACGTCGTTGCGCTTCAAGCAGCAAAATGGTTACCGCCGAGCGTTCAATCATTTCTAAAGCCGTGCGTACACTTTTGCGTTCAATTTGACCAACCACCCGCTCGGGCATTTTTCCTACCCGATTTTGACGCCGAATCCCGGCCGTATCAATTAAGGTATACGACTGACCTTGATAGATCAGTTCGCTATCGTTCGTGTCGCGCGTAGTATGCGGCAGTGGGCTGACAATAACGCGGTCTTCCCCAACTAAAGCATTAAACAAGGTTGATTTACCGGCATTGGGTCGACCAACTAGGGCTAGTTGAATAGAAGTTTGTGTTATCGGGCTAGTGGGAGCTGGAGCGTGACGAATGACGCTAAATACAGTATCCAGTAAATCGCCAGTACCAGATCCATTTAAAGCTGAACATAATGCCATTGGAAATTGATGTAATGTAGCAAACGTTCCAGTAGCATGCTGACGCCAGCGGGCATTATCAACTTTGTTGATACACACTACCACTGGTTTGTTTTGTTTAGCTAATTGGCGTAGTAAGGTTTTATCTTGTGGCATTAACTCACCTCGACCATCCACTACCAGTACAATGGTATCGGCCTGATCAATCGCTCGTTGCACTTGTTTTTGAATTTCAGCGCCCAGATCGTCTTGCACAGCGGTATCAAGCCCACCGGTATCAATCAGTTCACACACCGCTCCTTTCCAATAGACCAAATCTCGATTTTGATCGCGGGTAGTATTTTCAGCCAGCGATACAATGGCAGCGCCGTGTTCAGTTAAGCGGTTAAACAAGGTCGATTTACCAGCATTGGTACGACCAATTAATACAACAATTGGTGGTTTCATAAAGCGTCTTGACCTAGTACTATAATAAAATCAGCGGTGGTATCATACACATCGGCTTCAGCCAATGCAGTAGCCGGTTGGATGGTGCCGCCTATTTGACTAAGTAATAAATCAGCTGCTTCTGGTTTAGTACCGTTAGTAAAATCATAAATCACGGTATCAGCCACATTGGTGGTTGGAGCATTACTCACATCATTAATAGTGAAGGCTAACGCTCGTAAGCGATCGGCTGTTTGGGCAGCCAAACCATTGGTACCCGTGCCATTTAATACTTGAATGGTAGCTGTAGTGGTGGCTGTGCTTGATACCGCAAACATGGTATCAGCCAACTGATGAATATCACTAAAATTATACTCTCCCGCCACTGGCACCACTACAGATGCCCCAGTGGGCGCATACAATTTTGATTCAACCAAACCATTGGGTGATTCGTCTACCACTCTCGTAATAATACTATCAGTGGTAATTGTGCTAACTAACTGTAACAATCTAACCATCTCCCATAATTCCAGGTTCGTTTGCCAATGATCGCCAATGTCATTTAATACAGCCGATATTCGATTGGGCCGTAACAGCGTGCTCGATGAGAATAATTTTTGTTTGACACTTTGCAATATCAGCTGTTGGCGTTGAGCGCGAGCAAAATCGGTGCCTTCATTGGTGTTGGCGGAACCGGGGGCTAGTTTACGAATGCGACTATAAATCAGGGCTTGTTCACCATCAAATTGTTGGTCGCCCCGGGTAAACGGTATAGCACAATAGGCCCCATCATCTAGGTTGTATAATTGAGCCGTTGGGCAGGGCACGCTTAATTCGGTGGCTCCATATAAACCGGTAAAATCATGCGGTACCGTTACGGGAATACCATTAAGATCGTCAATAATTTTACGGAAGCCATTAAAATCAATTAACATAAAATAGTGTAATTGTAAGCCAGTCACCTCGGATACTTTCGTGAGAGCCAATGGCATGCCGCCTAATTCATAGGCATAGTTAATTTTTCGTCCCTCCCAGTATTTTGGATTATCGTCATCATAAATTTTAACGATTAAATCACGGGGCAATGATAGCAGAGCAACTTGATTGGTTGATGGTTTAATACTGGCTACCATAATTGAATCGGTTAACGTGCCGCCAGCATGGCCATCACCACCGATACCAAGCAGCAGTACGTTGATGCGATCGTTACTTTCGCCCTGCAGTGGTCCATTATCACTACCAAATACCTCACTGAACTGTACTAACCACGAGCTATCCGATGAGCCAGCCGTCACCTGTTGTGTAGCTGAAGCGAGCACTTTATAGCCCAAGCCAATAGCCACTAACAGTAATACACTGGCCAAAGCAGTAATAATCGGCAGTGTCCGTGATGGCGTACTTGATGGTGCTAGGCTCAACTGTTCGATCGGTTGTTCAATCGGTTCAATCTTCTTTTTTGGCATGAAATCAAGTATACTGAATTAACTTGATTATTTCAAGCTAATTCAGTATGCTATATAGTAGGCATGACCGATAAAAAAAAGACAATTCTATTAATTGAAGATGAAGCTGCCCTCGGTAATATTTTGCGAGAGCGCTTGGCTGAAGCGGGTTATGATGTTAAAGTAGCCATTCAAGGTGAAGAAGGCTGGCAAAAAACTAAAGAAGAACTACCCGATATCGTGTTGCTCGATATTTTACTACCAAGAATTGACGGTTTTGTCTACCTAAAACGATTACGAGAAAATAAAAAATTACAACACATCCCGGTGATTGTATTATCGAATCTTGGTCAAGATTCTGATATTGCTCAAGGGAAAGAACTTGGTGCTGTAGCCTATTTAATTAAAGCCAACAATACTATCGAAACTATTCTGCAGCAGGTGAAGCAGGTGTTAACATCATGAGCCAAGCCAAAAATTTTTCAACGATCATTAAAGCGTGGTTGCTGCACAGTGGCAATTTTATTATTGAAGTGGCTAAAGTGGTTGTGATTTCATTGGCCATTATTTTGCCGATCCGATATTTTTTAATTCAGCCGTTTTATGTGAAAGGGGCTTCAATGGAGCCCAATTATCATGATTACGAGTATCTCATTATCGATGAACTATCGTATCGGTTTTCTCCGCCGCAGCGTGGTCAAGTAGTGGTACTGAATGATCCTCGTAATCACAAACAGTTTTTTATCAAGCGCATTGTTGGCTTACCTGGTGAAACCATAATCTTTAAGAACGGTACAGTGGTAGTTAATGGTGATGTCTTGGATGAATCTGTCTATTTAGCCAGCGATGTAATGACCAATACATTTTCTGGGCAAAGTCAATTTACTCTTCAAGACGATCAATATTTTGTCATGGGTGATAATCGAGAACAAAGTTATGATTCTCGCCGATTTGGACCAGTTGATATTGATACGTTGGTTGGGCGGGTGTGGATTCGGGCTTGGCCACTAGACCGATTAGCTATTTTCGATTAATATATATGCCTGCTATGCTAAGAAAAAAAGAGAAAAAAATAGCCCCAGCCACTTTGCCGCTTAAACGAGTCGTCCGCAAGCGTAAGTTCGAACCGCCGCAATTATTGAAAGGCATGAAAGATATTTTGCCTGAGGAACAGCAATATCGTTTAGCCATTTTACAAAAATTAGAAGCTATCGCTGTAGCCTATGGCTATCAACGTATCGACACGCCGGTGGTTGAGCAAGCCAGCCTGTTTACTCGTTCGATTGGTGAAGTAACTGACATTGTTGAAAAAGAAATGTATGTGTTTGAAGATAAATCAGGCGATCGGGTATCGCTGCGGCCAGAATTTACCGCCGGAATTTGTCGAGCGTATATTGAACATGGCATGATTAATCGTACTCAACCAGTCAAGCTGTATACCATGGGACCATTGTTTCGTCACGACCGACCACAAGCTGGGCGTTATCGCCAGTTTCATCAGCTTGATTTTGAAGTGCTTGGCGAAGGTCAGCCGGTGATTGATGCTGAACTGATTGCCATTGGTTATTTTTTATTGCGCGATTTATCACTCGATGCCACTGTGCAAATTAATAGCGTTGGCGATGCTCAATGTCGACCACAGTACATTCAACAATTGCAGGATTATTATCGTCCGAAAAAGAAAAATTTGTGCGAAAATTGCAAATTGCGCTTCAGTAAAAACCCGTTGCGCTTGTTAGATTGCAAAGAACCAGTGTGTCAGGAAATTAGTCAAGATGCCCCACAAATTGTTGATCACCTGTGTGTGCCATGTCGTGATCACTTTGTTAAAGTGTTAGAACATCTCGATGAAACACAAGTACCCTATACCTTAAATTCAAAAATTGTGCGTGGTCTTGATTACTATACCAGAACCACCTGGGAGTTTTTTCCAGTGGTTGATAGTGAAGAGCAGTTACGTAGTCAATCCGCTTTAATCGGTGGCGGTCGGTATGATGGTTTGTTGGAACAACTTGGTAGTACGCAACCTACCCCGGCTTCCGGTTTTGCCGCCGGTATTGAACGCATCGTGTTGGAATTAAAAGCCAAAAATATTACCTTACCTGGTTTATATATCGCTGATGTGTTTTTAGCCCAACTGGGCGAAAGTGCCCAAAAGCGATCATTGGCCTTGTTGGAACAACTGCGCCAAGCCGGTTTTCGAGTATGGGCTAATTTAGTAAAAGAAAGTTTAACTAGTCAGTTAAAAATTGCTGATAAAGTTGGAGCAAGATTCACTTTGATTTTAGGTCAAAAAGAATTAATTGACGGTACTATTATTATTCGGGATATGGATAGTGGCTCACAAGAAATTATTGATATTAAAAAATTAGAGAAAGAATTGAGCAAACGATTAAGTAAATCTAGTCACGCTCAACCACCGAAACAAATTGGTCCGTACGATGAAGTTGAGCTTAATCCTAATGCTGTGTTACCAGCCGAACCCCCACCAGTGACCCCAGCAGTTTCAGTATGAGCTGTATTTTTTGTGCTATTGGTCAAGGTTCAATTCCAGCGGAAAAATTGTACGATAATGAGGCGGTATTTGTGATTGCTGATATTCATCCTAAAGCAAAAGTGCATTTGTTAGTTATTCCAAAACAACACATCGTTACATTCAACGATTTTACTCCAGTTACCTATGGTAGTATGGCTAGCGTAGCCGAAGCCATTGCCAACGTTACCCAGCGGTTGGGTATTGCCAAATCAGGTTATAAAGTGATTGCTAACAATGGCTCTGATGGCGGCCAGGCTGTACCGCATCTGCATTTTCATATCTTGGGCGGCGAACCGGTGCAGGGGATTACGTAGGTCACATTTGACTTCTGCAAAAATTAATGGTATATTTTTTTTACTTATGATTTGTCTTTGTGCAACTATGAAGGAGGTGTTACAGCAGTGATTTCTGTTAAGAAAAACAACGAAACTGAATCAAATGAAAGCATTATTCGAAGATTTGTGCGTAAAGTGCAGGCCAGTGGCGTGTTATTAGTAGCTAAAAAGAAGCAATTCCGACAACCAGACCAAAGTAAACGTTTACGTCGACGAAGCGCGATTATTCGTAGTCAACGTCGCCAAGAACGTGATTATTTACGCAAAATTGGTAAACTTGAAACCAACTAAACTTTCCACCATGGAATTATCGGACACAATTCAACAAGATTTGGTGCAAGCGTTAAAACAACGTAACCCAGTAGCTTTAACAGCTTTGCGTAGTTTAAAATCGGCTTTACAACGTGCTCAAATTGAGCATAAGCAAGCCTTAAACGAAGTGCAAGCGCTGGCTATAGTGCAAAAAGAAATTAAACAGCGCCAAGATTCCGTGGCATCATATCAAGCGGCCCAACGCACAGATTTAGTCGACAAAGAACAAGCTGAACTAGCTATTTTACAGCGTTATCAACCGGCTCAATTGTCACCGGATCAGTTACAAGAACGTTTACGCACTATTGTAGTTACCGCTCCCGTTAAAGAATTTGGACCGGTCATGAAATTAGCTATGGCACAGCTACAGGGCTTGGCTGATGGCAAAGTCATTCAGGCCGGCCTTAAATCACTATTAGCTGAAACCCAATGAAACAGTGGCGTCGCCGATTACAATGGCTGGGAGTCATCATGCTTGGTTGGCTTAATAGCGGCCGCCTGGCTAAGGCTGTTGATATTAATACTGATTATACTATTTTACTCGGGCAAACTTCACCGATTGATCTTATTATTGCCGCGGTCAATTGGTCGCTTGGTATTTTAGCTCTGATCGCCGTTATCATTGTGCTGTGGGGCGGCTTTATGTGGTTAAGTTCACAGGGTAACGAAGAGCGAATTGAACAAGCTAAGGCTATTCTCCGCAATGGAGCAATCGGTTTAGTAATTATTTTAGCCGCCTGGGGATTGGCGTTATATGTGTTAAATTTACTGCTCGATTTTACCAACGCCAATATTGATCTCAATGAGCCACCTGGCTGTGTAGGCGATTGTGATAATGATGGCTCACCTTTTTATGTTGATCATAGTAACCCAGCCGATAACGAAACCGATGTTACGTTGTGTCATATTGTGGCAGTGACGTTTTCTTATCCACTCAACTTAACCACCATTACTCCTGAAAGTTTTAAAGTCACTATCCCAGCTAACAATGATGCTGTACATACTACTACCTTGGGTAAAATTGACGGCGCCAGCTGCACTGAAGGTGCCGAGTGTTTATCGGGGTTATGTTCCAGCAGTAGTTGTGTTGGCAGCCAATTAGATGGCTCATTTGATTTTTCTGAAACCGGCACAGCAGCAGTGTTTTATCCCAGTAGTGATTTTTATCAAAACACTCTTTACGATGTTGAGTTAACCACTACTATTCAAGGGATTGAGCCAAAAACCGGCGCTGTCTATAATTTGTCTCAAAATGATCCTAAGCGTGAATTTACTTTTGCTACTGGCACCGAAACCGATGACATTCCCCCAACAGTGGATGTAGTGGAAATCAGCCCGGCACCAACCGACGGCGAAACCGAGGTGTGTTTAAATCCCACCTTACAGGCTTCATTCTCGGAAAGTTTAGATCCGGCTTCACCGGATGATCAAAATTTCTGGCTGTATCAAAGCAGTAATAGCGGGCCCAGTGATGCGTTAGATGTTGATTTGATTCATATTACCAGTATTGGTGGTGAGGCTGATGACACTTTAGTGACTGTCCCCGAAGATCAGCTAACAGAATTTACCGAATACGGCATTAATTTGTATAGTGGCGATGCTGCCACCGATACTTTCGTTGGAGCTATTTATGACACCTGCGGTAATCCACTAAGCGGTGATTTTGATACCACTGCCGAGGGCAGCCCAATTGATGATTTTGTTGAAACAACCAGTGCCGGTTTGAATCAAGCCTTTTGTAGTTGTATTAGTGGGGTTGATATCTGCCAAGTCGCTGTCAATGAAAATTCATGCATTTTACCCAATGCTACTACCTGTAATTTAGGCGTCTCATGTACACCTAGTCATGAACAGTACGTTGGTTTTGATTATCAATGGACCTGGACCACCGGAGATGAACCGTACTGTACTCCAGAAATTGATACTGTAACTCCCGCCAGCAATTATTACAGTGAAGATTTACTCAATGTTGATAATGCCACCGGTACCACCGGTCCGGAAGATTCAGATTTAACGCTTATTACCGGTTCATACCTGTATCCATTTTACGATGTTGATTTTAATAATAACATCTCGGCCGCTGGTCAAAATTGTTTTGATACAAATCATGCCGCTAATCTATCATGTTTTGTGTCGCATGTTGGGTCTGGCACCTTACAATTGCGTACTCCGGTAGCTAGTTTAACCGGTCATGTCACGGTTGATAACGGTACCGGCACAGATTTTTCAGCTGATGTTTTAACCATTACTTCGCCGTATATTAGTACTACCTCTCCCAGTGCCGGACCAGCTGGCCAGTACGTTACTATTAAAGGGCGTAATTTTGGTGATTATGATCCTATCGATCCCAATTCTCGTCGCGGGCAAGTATTTTTTGATACTACCGAAGCTCAAGTAGTGTGTGCTGATGGTTGGGATGACGATCAAATTATTGTGCAAGTGCCAGAAGGTTTTGCCATTGAGGCTGTGCCGAACATTCAAGTGCTAACGGCTACCACCAACAAATACAGTAACGAGCGCAGCTTTATTATTAATGATAACGAGCCAGGGCCAGGGATTTGTGAATTACATCCTAGTTGTAGCGATACCGGCTTAGATGACGTTACCATTGTTGGTGAAAATTTCGGTGAAGCCCAAGGAGACGTCAACTTTCAAGCGGGCGATACTACCAATTATTCCTGTGCCGACAGTGATGCCTGTTCTATTCAAACTTGGAATAGCTATGATGCTACCTATGCTAGTGCTACGGTAATCACCAATAATACTCCAATCACCGAAATCGACACCTATGATTTAACCGTAGGTAATGATAATGGCTGGAGTAATGGATTGAATTTTAACATCACTTGCTCCGATCCGCCGCAAGTGTTGGAATATAATCAATGTAGTCCTGAAGAAGCTGTTTATTTACCTAATCCCCGTAGTTACGGCGATAATGCTTGTGTGAATAGTGTAGTGTATTTCGGTTTCAATAATAATATGGCCGATAGTACGGTGACTGATGGTACTATAGTATATCAATGTAATACCGGTGGTAATTTTGATGACACTACCTGTATCACCCCGGTAGCTGGTAATTACGCTGCAGAATTTTTAACCGATGCCTATACTAACGGCACTGGTACCATCACCTTAAATGGCAGTACCGATATTGATGGCGATGGTGTAACACATGAAGCGGCCGATGCCTACGAAGCCTATACCTTTTCGCCACTCAATCCACTGCAAGCCGATACGTATTACAAAGTAGTTATCCCAAATACGGTCACGAATAGTGATGGTATCAACATTGTCGATACCTATTCATGGTATTTTCAGGTTCGTAACGATGTTACTCCTTGTGTGGCCGATTATGTATCCCTTAGCCCGTTTACACAACGAGCCGTCAGTTATGAGTCAGCTAACCGTTGTTTGGATACCTATAGTTACGATACCAATAACGATACTGTGGCAGAACCATATAGTATGCGCGTCCAACAACTTACTGCCGATTGTTTAGTGCTCGATGATGCTGGTACGTATAATTGGAATATTACCAACCCAGCGGCCGGTTACGATGTAGTGCAATTTGGTAACGATGCTTCACCATCAGAAAGCACCAGTGACACTACCACTAACGGCTATACTAGCGTTTGTTTGCAAGGTGAAGATACTATTAATACTGGTGACGCAGCCGTAATTGTTACTTTGCTGAATCCAGCTGATGGTAGTGATGGTCCCAGCGATGACGGTCATGTGGTGGTTGATTATGGTTATTGTACGTCAGATGAAGATTGTTTTACCAATACTTGTCAAGATACATACTGTGATCCAGTCACGTCACATTGTGCTCCGGATATTATTAGTTTTTCACCTAACAATGCTACGGGTACACCAGATGTTGGACCGGGCGGTTGTTTAACCATTAACGGTTGTTATTTTGGACCCGATCGACAAAATACTGCCACCTGTAATTGTACAGCCGCTGATACCGGTGAGGTGTGTAATGTGTATGAAGGTTCCAATAGTTGCATTTTATCGAATTACGTTGATAGCTGTACGCTGGGTGAAAGTTTGTGCACGCTGGAGACTGCTTGCACTGCTACTTCTCCCAGTGCTAATTTTGCCGAAGCTGGTGGTTTAGAAAATTGTACGTGTACTAACGGCGGCGGTTCTTGCTTGGTGAGTGAAGCTAATACTAGTTGTGTGGTGACTGGTACAGATACTTGTGATGCCACCGATGCCAGCTATAATGCGCCAGCTACTGGTTCGGTAACATTGAACGATACTCCAGTATCTTATCCAAACGAAGCAACCTGTTTGGATACTTGGGATAATGACCAAGTGGTAGTGCAAGTACCAACCACCATCACGCCAGACGATTACGGTATTACCCTAGCGAGTTATTATTTTAATGATGTTGACGGAGCCTATTTATCCGATACCTATAGTACGGCTGATGGTGGTTCAAATTGTACGATTGGATCCGAAGTGACCCCATGTTTGTGTCGAGTTGATCCAGCTACTGCTGAAGAAGGCACACCAGTTGATTTATATGGAGAACATTTTTCTTTGTTGACGGCCGATACTCATTACCGGGCTCGGTTTGCGGCCGGTGCCGGTAGCTGGGTGGATGCCGATGCTACTTTAGCTGCCTGGTTTGATAGCCATATTGACGATACGCCTGTGCCCAATGGAGCGGTCAGTGATGATGAGGGCGTGCAAGTGACCAGTGATAACTATACCAGTAATGCTATTGATTTTACGGTGTCATGCAGCAGTAACTGGGATTGTGCCAGCGGATGTTGTTCGGCCGGCGAATGTCGCGAAGCAGAAATATGTAATGCTTGTGTTAACGATACCGATTGCAGCTATGGTGCCTGTCAATCAGCCTGTGTGAACGGTATGTGCTCTCCGTATATCACTAGCCTTAGCCCCACCACTGGCTCCGAAGGTCAGCCGGTGACGATTCAAGGGTGTCATTTTGGTACGTATTATAATCCTGCCATCTATAGCCCAACTTATAGTACAGTACAGTTTGATACCGTTGATGCCCCATTAGCCTGTAGTACCACTGATGGTTGGAGCAATACGCAAATTATTGTCACTGCTCCTGAAAGTACCACTAATCCAATTTTCAGCGGCACCGATACCAGCGCTAATGTGGTAGTGCAGCAAGTGTATAATGCTGGCGGTGGTACCTTAGTGAGTCAATCAAGCAATACTGCCATTTTTACCCAGGATAACACCTGTTCAGCCGTTGATTTACCAGTGTTATGTAATATTAACCCAGCCTATGGCCCGTATGGTAATGATGAAACTTTGAGCGGTGATAATTTTTATGGTGAGGCTAGTGGCTATTGCACTTGTGCCACGGCTAGTTTAGGCCAATGTAATATTAGCGAAGGTGGTTCAGCTTGCACCGTTACACAAACTGTCAGTTATTATGTGAATCCCAGTGATCCTACCGAAACGTGTAGTGATACTACTTCCAACGCCTTTACGGCGTATGAATCCATTGCCGTTGACGCCGATGGTAATCACTATTGTACCTATACTGACCCAACTGATCCAACCATCACCTGTAACAGTATTGTTGGTGCAACAAGCTGTCAAATTTCTACTAGTGAAACTTGCAATTTAGGGGATACCTATTACGTTAATCCTAGTAATCCAGCCGAAGTGTGCAGTACTGCTACCAGTAATGACTATACTACCTACGATGCTACCAATGGGTATTGCATCTATACTGATCCGGCTGATGCCAGTGCCACTTGTACGATTCCAGTAAATCAATCAAGCTGTGCTGTTACCTATAGTTGCACGGCTGATAGTGCCAGCTTTGTTGAGTTGGCTGGTTCAGTTGAATTTACTAATGCCGTACCAGCCGATATTACCGATTGGACAACTCAATATACTGCCGATACCAATTATTATATCGATGTACCAACGTTAGCCGAAACCGGTGATGTAGCAGTCATTGCTACTACCAGCGATGCTACCCAGTGTGTGAGCAATGGTATTGAATTTCCAGTCAGTTGTAACTCATGCGGCGATTGTGCATCGGCCGGAGATAATTTACATTGTAACTTAGAATACGACGATAATTTTGGTGCCTGCACTACAGCCAATAATGGATTTTGTCGAGCTGAACCAGATTCATGTTGTAATACTACCAGTTGTGTGTACGATAGTACCACTAACGTTGGTGATGATAATTATGATTATGGCACGTGTGCCTCACAACCGCTGATACTATTCGATGATGTCACTACTCCCGAACAAGGCGATACGGGAGTGTGTCCCAACGGTGAGTTTCAGATTCATTTTAGTGAACCCATTATCACCAGCGCAGCTTGGCCATTTAATACCAATACAGTCGAAACCGTACCGGCTGATGTTGATCCTAACAGCGATGATATTGCGTTAGAAGATTTAGCCTTCATTGAATATGTGCAGTTACGCCCAGTTGGTGGCAGCGGTAGTGTGATAGCCGATATTAACTTGAGCTCTGATTTATCAACTTTAACAGTAACCCAGTCAGAATTACTCCAATTTAATACCCAATACGAGTTGTTGATTGCGGCTGACAGTGTTATTGGAGGGTATACCTATACCGTATCAGATACCGCTGATCAATTCACCGGTTATGGGGATGTCGATTACAGCAATGCTGCCTATCAACATGGTATTGTGAGTTTAGCCAACGGTATAGCGGCTGGCTGTGATAGCGAGCAAGTAGCTGCTGGTATGTGTGATGCTACTACGCAAGTGCGTTTAACCTTTACTACCGCTACCACAGATCAATTTGCTACTAACTGTTCACCTAGCTATGTTACGTTGGAGGCGGTTGATAGTGCGTTTAGCGATAATGATTATACCATGACCGCAGCCGAAGAAACCCAAGCATTGATAGCAACAGTGTATGCTGCTGGCAATGATAGCCTGCCTGATGCCGGAGCTACCTCTACTGGGGCGGATCGTAATAGTGATGGTACGGTTGAACTGATTGATAGCTTTGCTGATAGTGAGGTTGATACCAATGGCGATGGCGCTGATGATGGCGCTGATGATCAAGCCATTACTCGATTAGATGGCACCTATGATTGGGAGTATGATTGGGATACAGTGTATGATTCCTTAACTGATTTACAGGCCGATGCTTGCCCAGTGGTTGGTATTATTTCCGAGGGTGATACCGGTTCATGTAGTTGTGATTTTGAAGAAAGTTGTTCACTGGCCGCTGACGATGCTGCTACCGTAGATAACGAAGCGGTCATTAGTTGTACCACTACCAGTGGCGTTACCTGTAGCACCGATTCCCCCAATGGCATATGCGATACCCTTGATTCCACTTATGATAGCACCACCAATACCTGTATCTGTACGGTGGCTGATAGTTGTACTATGGTTGGCGATGAATCAACCTGTGAGGTGACCTTCAACACCGACGAAACGGTTAATTGTGCAGTACTTGATGCTGCTGATAATACATTAACCTGTGATGAAACCAATCCTAATTGGTCAAGTGGTGGTTTTAATGAAGATGTTAATCAACAAACTATCACGGCCGGTGATTTAGAAGATAGTGATACGATATCCGTTACTATTATTGGTCAAAATGCTACCTGGGATGATCAGTTAAGTGTGGCTCAAACTATTCGAGTGTTGTTTTGTAACAGTGAGTATTTATCATCGTATGAAAATACCACCTATAATTTATATTGGTCATATTGTCGAGGGAGTGATCCTCAAGCCAATGATTTTTTACCCGATTTTGTAGATGTGTTTGAACGTGATCAAGCTGGCGTACAAGCCGCTTATGGTGGCAATGTAGAATTTATTCATGAAGTTGCTTTTAAAGATGCGGTCGCTCTCACTAATGATCCAAACGCCAATAATAATACCATCGCTATTCGGGTATATCCTAATGATTTAGATAATGCCAGCAGTACAGTAGCCGATAGTATTGATCCAGGCCTGTGGTATGTATTGCATGCTAGCGAGGCGGATGCCAGTAGCACCAGTATCACAATGGATGGGTATCAAGCTGTTCAAGTTGGCAATACCATGTATGTAGCCGCCACCAATTTGAATGACGCGACCGCTACCGTAACACCATATATTTATGTTATTGCCTATAGTGAAGATGCTAATGATCAAACTGAAGCTTTGGTTCGAGAACTGTTAGAGCGATTTGAATTTAATAGCAATGCTGCCTTAGCAGCTGATTGCAAGCTTGAGAAGCAAAAGATCATTCGTGATACCCAACGGATTAATGATCTTGGCACTATGGCGTACTTGTTATCAAGCTACTACTATAACGATTCGGATGGTGATGAGGTCAATAACTTTCCTGATGTAGCGGTAGGTTCATATATTGCTGGTTTAACTGGTTCAATTTGGTCATCATGGAATTCGGTATTAGGTAATGCTCTAGCACAAAGCCTACCAACAGATCCAACGAATACCTACAACGATGCCACTAACGCTTGTCCTTATCATCCGCCAGATTTAGCGGCTGGCGATAACCCCAGTGATCCTAGCTTTACGTATTATGATGAAGCCGGCACCTGTTGGGATCCAGTCTTAAAAGATTATTATGGTCCGGCTGGTTCATATTTGTATCAATATAAATATAATCCTAGCGACGGCTCGTTTGGTTTGTATGGAAATTTAGAATATAGTGGTACAGGCAGTTGGCAAGAATTATCTGTTGACGACGCTCCGTATAATCCCTGTGCTGACTACTATCCAGATTTCAGTGATCGAGGCTGCGCCACCTTTAATTACGTTGTCACCCCAACGGAAACAACTCTTGATTCTGATTATGCCGGAAACTTCGAATGACGTTCAAGATATTTTTTCCGATGTTGAAACGGCCTCACCCAGTCCGACGATTGAACCAGTGGTACCGACTGAATCGGTTGAAACACCACGCCGCTGGATATGGATTATTGCCAGCAGCCTGGGTGGTTTGATATTATTAAGTGCAGTTGGTTTTGGAGTATATTGGTGGCTGCAACAACGTTCTAATAACACTACTAGTACTATTACCACAACTACTAATCTCACTATACCAACTACTAATACTACTACAACCAATATTAGTATTCCTGTAATCAATGTTACTACGTATAGTGATGCTGATTACGATGGTTTATCGGATGATGAAGAATTAGAGCATAATACTAACCCAAAGAAGAAAGATACTGATGAAGATGGTTTATCTGATCGAGAAGAAGTCCGGGTGTATTTAACTGATCCGCGAGCTAATGATACCGATGGCGATGGCTATAGTGATGGTATCGAAGTAGAAAATTTTTATCACCCTAATCATCCCGACCCAACTAAACGCTTATTCGACTTAGAATAATAACATAATATTATGGATTTTCCACAAACCCCACCCCCAATGCCAACCCCAGTGCCACCAGTTCAGCCACCAGCTCAACCCCAAGCTTTTAATCCAGTACCGCCGCCAGCGGGGTCCAATTTGAATGTTCCAGTATCGGTGGCCCCAGCTCCAAATGCGGCTGCTCCAGAGCCAGTGTATACGATGCCTGAAAAATTTTTGAAAGGTTCAGGCACTGGTGCAGCTCCAGGTAAGTCTAAAAAATCAGGCTGGCTCACCTGGGTACTGATTGGCATTATTGTGCTAGCGGTGCTAGGTATTATTGGTGGAGTGGCATTCTATTTTTTACGCAACGCTGATACCAACACCAGTGTTACTGCTGTAACGAATCAAAATCAAACAGTCACCGAGCCAGTCAATGCTAATACTAACGTTAACGCTACCACAGTTACCAATACTGTGCCGAATACTAATGCCACCAATACCAATGTGACCAATATCAATACACCTGTCAACAGTAATACCACCACTCCTACCAATACTAATACTACAGTGACTAATACGGTTAGTAGCGTAACGCCGAGTAAAGATACTGATAAAGATGCCCTCACCAACGAAGAAGAGCAGTTATATGGCACCAAAGCCGATTTGCCAGATACTGATAGTGATGGCTATAACGATGGTGCCGAAGTAATCGCCGGTTATGACCCTAATAATTCTGTTAGTAGTGGTCGCATTCAAGATAATCCGATTGTGAGTAACTATGTCAATAAAGAGTTTGGTTATACCATTACTTATCCGGCTGATTGGATTGCCGAAGCTTTAGCAGAAGGCTCGGCTGATGAAATTTTATTTACGCCTAAAGCCCTTGATACCGCCGGACAGTTTGTTGAAGTAATTGTGGAAGATAATCCGACTGGTTTTACCGCTTTGGATTGGTACGTTGATCAAACTAAGGTGGATGAAGCAACCCTTACTCCCATTACCTCGTTTGGTGGGCTGGCTGGTGTTGTAAGCATTGATGGTTACACAGCCTATTATGCCACAACGGATTATGTCTATGCCATTAGTTATCGTTTTGGTAACAGCAAAGAAGTACATTTTCAAAGCACCTTTACCCTGATGGCCAAAAGTTTTGCTCTCACTAAGGCCAACAAAAAAACCCAGTCTGGTAACAGCAACCAGAACAGCAATACCAATGCCAATTCAGCTGCATCGTAAAGTGACAGCTAAGGCGTTAACTGATCAATTGGTGCAGCGAGTGTTTACTGTGACACGTCGTTTTACAACAGCACCAAACAATTGGCAGGTGGCGGTGGTAGCAGTTGGCACTAGTCGCATGCAGCAGTTAAATCGAACATATCGCGGAGTGAATGCCGTAACTGATGTGTTATCATTTGGCAATACCAGTACAGCTGGTCAACCTGACGGTGATATCGTGCTATGTTATCCCCAAGCAGTGCAGCAGGCTCGTTTAAAGCAATTACCGTTGCGCACCGAATTAGCTTGGTTGGTAGCCCATGGTTTATTACATTTACTCGGCTACGATCACGAGCAAGCAGCTGATGCTGCTACGATGCGACCCTTGGAACAACAAATTGTTAGCCATGTTTAATCTACGTCACTTCCGAAACAGTTTTCAGTATGCTTGGCAGGGGCTAAAGTATGTTTGGATCAACGAACAAAATTTTCGCGTTCAAATTGGCATAGCTGTGCTAGTTATTATCAGCATGGGGCTGTTTCAGGTAGCTATTTGGCAGGCAATTGTACTGATTATGCTGATTTTATTTGTACTAGTGCTCGAAGTAGTCAATACTATTTTTGAAAAAATGATTGATATTCTTAAACCACGTATCCACTCGTATGTTGAGGTGATTAAAGATATGATGGCCGCAGCCGTGTTATTAGCTTCGGCTGGTGCCGTGATTATTGCATTGCTTATTTTTGTTCCGTATCTAGTAGATTTATTTTACGGCTTGTTATATACTTGAACTATGGCAAAATTAGATGTCATTACCGGCTTGGATATTGGTTCTACTACAATTCGGGTCGCTGTTGGTCAGCTTAACCCTCACGATAACGAAATTCATATCATTGGCGCTGCTGAACACCCAGCTGAAGGTATAAACAAGGGAATTGTTACCAGCATTGAAGATGCTGTTTCCAGTATTTCTGGAGCCTTAGATAAAGCCGAGCGTATGACTGGTATTCCCACCGAGCGAGCCTTTGTAAGCGTTAATGGTAGTCATATTCTATCGCAAGATAGCCATGGAGTAGTAGCAGTGTCTAAAGCCGATGGTGAAATTCGAGAAGATGATGTTAATCGAGTGATCGAAGCAGCTCAAACTGTGGCTACCCCACCAAACTATGAGATTCTTCATGTGATTCCGCGCCAATTTACCGTGGATGGTCAGCGTAATATTAAGGATCCCGTCGGCATGACCGGTATTAAACTAGAGGTTGATGCCCAGATTATTCTAGGATCAGTTTCGCAGATAAAAAATTTAACCAAATGTGTTTATCGTACTGGTACCGACATTCAAGATTTAGTGTTAGGCGCTTTGGCAGCCAGTGAGGCAGTGTTAACCAAGCGTCAAAAAGAACTAGGTGTAGCTTTAGTCAATTTAGGCGGTTTAACTACTAGTCTCATGGTGTTTGAAGAAGGTGATGTGATTCATACGAAAGTATTACCAGTTGGATCAGGCCATATTACCAATGACATTGCCATTGGTTTGCGTACTTCGGTGGATGTGGCTGAAGCTATCAAAACCGAATATGGAGCAGCCTCACCTGACGAGGTTGCTAAACATGAAGAAATTGATTTGAAAAATATTGATCCTAACGAAAACGGACGAGTCTCGCGCCGGGAAGTGGCTGAAATTATCCAAGCTCGGTTAGAAGAAATGTTTAGTATGGTTAATAAAGAACTCAAAACTATTAATCGGCATGGCATGTTACCAGCTGGCATAGTGTTAACGGGTGGAGGTGCTAAATTACAGGGTATTATTGATGTGGCCAAAAAACAATTTTACTTGCCAGCTTCAATTGGAGCTCCACGCCTTTTTAAAACGGCCATTGATAAAATTCAAGACCCAGTATTTGCTACGGCTCTGGGGTTAGTAGTATGGGGTGAAAGCATGCTCCATCAAACTGCTGGTTTTTCAACACTGGCTAAATTTTCAGCGGTTGGTGATGCTACTACCAAAATGAAAAAGTGGTTTAAAAGTTTACTGCCATAATTTATTTTGGATACATAATGTATTCGTTCTATCACAGCGCAATATCAGGCGCTGTTGTGTTATTTTATGCCTATTATTATTGTCTAAAATGTTCGCTTGGATACATTTTGTATTCATAAAATCTTGACGAATTACAGAGTCAATTGTAGTATAAGGTCTGTTTATTAAATCAGTTTAACTTCACTATACACGCTATGGCTAATGGAAAATACATGGAAGTAAAACCAGATATCGAAACATTTGCTAAAATTTTAGTGGTTGGAGTAGGTGGCTCTGGTGGGTCGGCTATTTCACGAATGATTGAGCGTGATTTACGTGGTGTTGAATTTATTGCTGTCAACACTGATGCCCAAGCGCTACATCATAACCCAGCAAAACGTAAAGTGCATATTGGTAAAAGCACTACGCGTGGTTTAGGCGCCGGCATGGATCCAGGCGTAGGAGCAAAAGCGGCTGAAGAATCGAATGAAGAACTCGAGCAGTTGGTTAAAGGAGCTGACATGGTATTTGTGACTTGTGGTTTAGGCGGAGGCACTGGTTCAGGCGCTGGTCCAATTATTGCGGATTTAGCCCGATCAGCTGGTGCTTTAACTGTAGCGGTAGTAACTAAACCATTCGCCTTTGAAGGTGAACAACGTCGTCAGATTGCTGAAGGGGCCTACAATGAAATGGCTGATCGAGTGGATACTATTATTACTATTCCGAATGATCGGTTATTGCAAATCATTGATAAAAAAACTTCCTTGTTAGATGCTTTTAAAACGGTTGATGATGTGTTGTTTCAAGGTGTTCAGGGGATCTCTGATTTAATCACTATTCCTGGCTTAATTAACGTTGACTTCGCCGACGTAAAATCGGTTATGGCTGGAGCTGGCTCTGCCTTAATGGGTATTGGTCGAGCGACTGGTGAAAATCGTGCTGTTGAAGCGGCTAAGGCAGCCATTGATAGCCCATTATTAGAAATGGACATTGAAGGTGCTAAAGGTATTTTGTTCACCATCGCTGGTGGACCCAATCTAGGCATGTATGAAGTGAATGAAGCTGCTCGTGTCATCACTGAATCGGCCGACCCAAGCGCTAAAATTATTTTTGGATCGGTGATTGATGAATCATTAGGTGATGAGATAAAAATTACGGTGGTGGCTACTGGATTTGGTAAAGGAGCCAAATCAACTAAAAAAATTCAAGCCGTTAAACCAACATAAAAATATTATGGCCGAAGCACCGGTTGACAACACAGAAGATGAAGATTTAGAAGTGCCAGCCTTTATTCGGAAGAAGATGATGTAGGCCTAGCTTACATTAGCGCCAACAGCAGACCAACTGTCAAAGACAATAGATTGAAAATCACATTGGCTGTATGGTTTATTACCAATATTGTTAATAGTTAAAGTTTTTTTTGGTGTTTGCGCTGTAATACTGCAATAATCGATGTGGAGGTAATTCAAATAATACGGTTCGTTGATACTGCAGCCATAGCTTGGACAAGCAGCAGTCAAACTATATACCTCCGTGGCCATATAACTGCCCGGCGCATAGCCAGGATCTACCCCGGGAGCATATTGATAACCATAGCAACGAATAATGAAATCGACCGGCTGGGTAATTGGTTTGGTTTGATTTTCAAAATATATGGTAGTTTCAGTTGGAAACACTACATCGGCTTGTGCCGCCCATGGTATCATCATGGCGGCGATTGTAACAAAGATTTTGATCATCTGGTATAGCATAAATGTATTATATGGTATACTGCTAATATGACAATACAACTATCAACGCGAGCCTTGATCACTATTTTGACAGTGACTGCGGCTTTCGCCGTTACTCACCCAGCTTTAGCCACTGGCACATTTTACGTTGATGCTAGCACTGGCGACGACGCCAATAATTGTACAACGGTTAGTACTCCCTGTAAAACCATTACGGCTGCTCAAACATTGATCTTTGGTTTATCTGACCCAGCTAACACTACGCTGCGGTTAGCCGGTACTTTTACTGAAGCCATCGAATTTTCCTCGAGTAGTGTGACTCTACCTGATACTTTAAAGGGTTTACATATTACTTCAACCGATCATGACGCTCCGGCTATCATTGATGCCACGGGGTTGGATGCCGGGGTGTATATTAATGGTGTTCATAGTGTTGAAATTGATCATTTAACCATCGATCATGGTCGCTACGGCATTCAAATACAAGGCAGCAGCATTAACGTGGTGAATGGAACATCGATTCATCATAACACTGTTCAAAATCAAGCCGCCGACGCTACTAGTATAGCCAGTATTTTTTTACAATACGTTAAAAATGCCACGGTTAAGAATAATACTGTTACTGGAGGAAATTATACCTTAACCGATGGCTCGAGTTATCATTATGTGTATGGCGTGTATGGTTTTTATTTGTATGATTCAGTATTGCAAGATAATACAATATCGAACTTGACTATTACCAACGACAGTGTGTTGGAAAATTTTCACTACTCCTATGTGTATGGGGTATATTTATATGGCGCGGCTAATATTAATGCTATCGATAACACTTTTCAAAATTTGTCTGCCACCGAAACTGGTAGTGCGGTTAGCAGTAATCAGCAAAGTATCGTGGTTGGGCTGTATGCTTATGATGTGATTGATTTACAATTACTCAACTCAACCGTCACTGATTTGTCGGCTACGGCGAATCTTACCGGTAGTAGCAGTACCGGCAGTAGTCAATTGAGTGCTTTTACTCTATTTAACATTCGTCACGCTCAATTAGAACGCAATCTGCTCCGTAATAATGCCATCAGTAATCTTACCGTCACTAGCACTGCTAAAACCGCTACTGCTAGCGTGCGCGGTTTTGATATTGATTTCTCTGATGGAGTCATGCTGCGCAAAAATACCCTGGATAATTTTACAGCTACCACCACCAGCGCCGAAAGTAATGGATCATCACGCCCGAGTGTTGCTGGCATTGATGGCCCGTCAACTAGCTCCGACGCTGTTATTCGAAATAATACCATTAAAAATCTCACGACTCTGGCCCAGTACACGGCTGATGATAGTAGCTCGAACTATGCCGTGTATCCAATATCGTTATCTTCATCTGACGGCATTACTATTAAACAGAATACCGTTAGTGACGCTACCATGACCACCGAAAATAACGACACTGTCTCATTTTACGATACAGGTAGCTTTTTCGGTGTGTATTTAGCCTACGTCACTAATGGTATTGTTCAAAAAAATACCATCCATACTATTCATCAAATTTATGATACGGCTGGTACTGGCGGAGCTTCGTCATTTAGTCAGTATGGATTTTACTATTACAATAGCCCTGGTATTCAAGCCAAGCGTAATACCATTCATACCACTGATGTTACGGTCAATCTAGCTGATCCCACGAGTACATCGTATTCCTACATGTACGTGTACGGACATTTTGCTATTTCTGCCAGTAATGGGGTGTTTGCAAAGAATTCTTTTCATGATGTCACTAACACCATCACTGGCATCACTGATAATACCTTATCGCTCTATACGTATGGTATGTCAATTTCAGGTAGTAGTGGAGTACAGCTGATGAATAACAAAATATTCAATATCACCGATACTATCACACCCGATAACGGGGCATATGATTATTTATATGGTGTGTATGTTGTTACTAGCCCGCAGGCTGTGCTGCAGAATAATGCTATCCATGATTTAAGCAATGCTACAGCTGGAACATCAGCCTATAATCGATTGTATGGCCTATTCGTGGGTGATACGCGACCGGTGTATGTGAATAGTAATACCGTTCGATCTTTAACCAGTACATCTGGCTATGCTGATGCTCATGAGGTATATGGAATGTATTTTAATGCCGACGCTTCTACAAGCAGGATATATAATAATATCGTTCAAGGCGGTGCTGATTTTGGTGCAGAGGCAGCCTATGGTATTTACTTACCCAACCAGTCCAATACAGTAGTGTATCTGTATCATAATACCGTCACTGATTGGCTGTATCCAATGTATCTTGGCGGTGGCAGTAAAATGAGAATTTATAATAATATTTTTAGTGCAGTTGGTAATAATGCGTACCCAATTGCCTTGGCTTGGGATGTGATTAACCGTGATACGTTACATCTTGATTATAATGTATTATACAACGTCACTGTGGCTGATCAATTAATTTATGATACTGATAATGATGCGGCCATTGCTCTGGGCGATTGGCAAAACACCACCGGCAGTTACGGGTATGATATTCACTCGGTGAATTTAGATCCAAAATTAACCACCACCGGCCGGCTGAAAAAATCATCTCCAGCTCGCAACATTGGTACTACGAAAAAATACGATGTTGAAAAAAAATCAGTTGATTATCAATTATTGCAACACGATGTAAATGGGAATGTGCGTTTACCAGCTAAAGAGGACAAGGTTGATATTGGCGCGGATGAGTATAAAAAATAATCGCATGGTACCTTTATGCGTTGCCCTGGCTGTTTACACGAAGATACTAAAGTAGTCGAAACCCGAGTACTGGATGACGCCATGGCTATTCGCCGGCGGCGAGAATGTCCCGAGTGCGGTTTTCGTTTTTCCACCAAAGAGCAAGTGGAAATTTTGAATTTAAAAGTCAAAAAACGGAACGGAGAATTTGAACCGTATTCAACTGAAAAAATTGTTCGGTGTGTACATATTGCTTTGGAAAAGCGTTTAAAAAGCGAAGACCGCTATAAACGATTGATTGCCGCCATTGAACGCGATGTGCAATTAACCGCCAAATCGGATACAATCGAATCGAGTACGATCGGGGATATTGTAATGAAGCACCTCAAGAAAATTGATAAAGTAGCCTATATTCGATTTGCTTCAGTTTACCAAGACTTTGAAGATTTGGTAGAATTTCAAGAAGAGGTCGAAAAACTTATTTCTAAACGCCATAAAAAACCTCGCTAACCATGATTATTCATCCCAAACCAGCTAACGATCGCTCTGATAAGAGTAATTTAGGCTATTTACATATTTATACCGGTGCAGGCAAAGGTAAAACTTCGGCCGCGTTGGGCGCGATGGTACGGGCTGCCGGGCAAGGGCAGCGGGTAGTGATGATTCAGTTTTTAAAGGGGCATAAAGATGCTGGCGAAGTGCAGACTGCGCAAACTATGAAAAACGTAGAATTGTTGCAGTTTGGTCGACCAGAGTTAACTTCACTCGATCAATTACAAGCCATGGATGAATATTTGGCCAATCAAGGCTTAAATTATGCCCGTGAGGTAATGCGCCGCCGCCGACCGGATTTACTTATTTTAGATGAAATTACCACAGCCGTTCAATATCGCTTACTTTTGATTGAAGATGTGGTAGATTTTTTGGATAATCGTCACCGCGCCACCGAAGTTATTTTAACTGGCCGGGAAGCGCACCCAGCCCTGTTAAATATGGCCGATTTAGTAACAGTAATGCAGCCCACTAAGCACTATTTTCAATACCAAGGCTTTCAGCCACGTTGGGGAATTGAGCGCTGACCATATTTATCCACAGCTAGACAGTATACACGCAATCTACATATTGTGTTATACTGACCCTCTAACACACTATATATAGGTTTAATCACTACCACTATGTATCAATTGGAGGGTTTAGCTCAAAAAGTTTTTTTTGATCGGTACGCTTTAAAAGATGAAACTGGCCAACGGATCGAATCCACCCCAGAAGAAATGTGGCAACGCGTAGCTAAGGCCTTAGCTGGTGTTGAAACAACCCCGGCCTTACAACAAGACTGGCAAAAAAAGTTTTATGATATTTTAGAGGGGTTTGATTTTATACCAGGCGGTCGTATTTTAACTGGAGCTGGATCGGGTGCTTCGTTAACCTTATATAATTGTTTCGTCATTCCATCACCCGATGATAGTCGGGGCGGGATTTTAGATAGTGTGAAATTAATGGTAGAAATTATGAGCCGGGGTGGTGGCGTGGGAGTAAACTTATCGAGTATTCGGCCACGTGGTAGTTACGTTAAAGGCGTGAATGGTACGGCTTCTGGCGCCGTATCTTTTGGTGCACTGTATTCTTTTGCTACTGGCTTGATTATTCAAGGTGGTTCTCGCCGTGGTGCTTTAATGTTAATGATTGATATTGATCATCCCGATGTTGAAGAGTTTGTCACGGTCAAGCGCGCCATGGGTAAAATTACCAATGCTAATTTATCGGTCTGTATTTCTGATAGTTTTATGGCTGCCGTCAAAGCCGATCAAGATTGGCAGTTGCAATGGCGCGGTCAAGTGTATAAAACTGTTAAAGCCCGTGAGTTATGGAATTTAGTGTGCGAATCGGCCTGGGCTTCTGGTGAGCCAGGCATGATGTTCAAGGAGCGTTATAATAAAGAATCCAATTCGTGGTACTTTGAAGATATTATTGCTACTAATCCCTGTGGTGAACAAGGTTTGCCAGCTTGGGGCGTGTGTAATTTGGGCGCTATTAATGTAGCTAATTTTGTATTGGCCGATGAGTCATTTGATTATAATCGTTTGGGTCAAGTAGTGCGAGTAGCGATGCGCTTTTTAGATAATGTGGTTGATTATACCGAGTACTTTTTTCCAGAAAATGAAGCCGCCCAAAGAAAAATTCGCCGCACTGGGCTGGGCACTATGGGTTTGGCTGATGCCTTGATTAAAATGAAAGTGCGTTATGGCAGTGAGGAATCGTTGGCTATAACCGAAAAAATTCACCGGGTGATTCGCGACGAGGCGTATATTGCTAGCTCTGAAATTGCTGCTGAAAAAGGACCTTTTCCACAGTTTGATCGCGAAAAATATCTTCAGGGCAGGTTTATTAAACGATTGCCTCAAGAGTTGCAAGATATGATTGCTCATCAGGGTATTCGTAACGGAGTGTTGCTAACGCAAGCGCCTACCGGCACTACCAGTATTTTAGCCGGAGTGAGTTCGGGCATTGAGCCAGTGTATGATTTTGCTTATCAACGGAACGATCGTTTAGGTAGCCATACGGTGTATCATGGATTATTTAAAGCCTGGAAAGATGCTAACCCCACAACTACCGCCGTGCCAGACTATTTTGTGAATGCCAAAGAATTAACACCCGATGAACATATTCGCATGCAGGCGTTAATCCAATCGTATGTCGATTCTAGCATTAGTAAAACCGTCAATGCCCCCAATAACCATACTCAAGAACAAGTGCAAGAACTGTACATTAAGGCCTACGATTTAGGCTGTAAGGGTGTAACCTACTTCCGAGATGGATCACGTAACGAAGCAGTGCTAACCAGTTTGCCGGCTGATGGTAAAAAAGCTGCTACTGATGATAAACACATTCAACCACGAGCTGTGGTATCACCGCGTTTACGGCCCGATCGTGTACCAGGCATTACCTATAAAATTAAAACTGGCTATGGCACCATGTTTGTGACGGTTAATCATGATGAACAAAATCAGCCATTTGAAGTGTTTGCCACCATTGGGAAAGCCGGTGGAGTATTTGCCGAAGAATCGGAAGCGATTTGCCGATTAGTATCGTTAGCTCTACGCGCTGGTATTCCGTTAGCCACCATTATCGAGCAAATTAAAGGTATTCGAGGCCCCATGCCAGTATTCGGCAAGCGCGGCATGGTGTTATCTGTACCTGATGCCATTGCCCAAGTATTATCCGACCATCTGGATTCTATGGAGCAGAAAAAAACCGTCGATGAAAAAGTGGCTGAACGCGAAAAGGAAGTGGTTCGGTTGCAGGCGCAAACTGAAACACTGGTGAAAGATACGATGACGGCTACCGTGAAAAAAGCTGAATCGCAGTATCAAATGATTCAAGCTTCTAATTCAATTGCTAACCTAGGCATCTCGCCAGAATGCCCGGAATGTAATAGTGTACTAGCTATGGCCGAAGGCTGTTTAACTTGCTTTAACTGTGGATATTCAAAATGCGCTTAAGTACAAAAAATATTATTTTCGCCTTTGGACTAATCACCTTTGCCGTGGTGACTAAGTTGTGGTTGATAGATTATGCCAATGTTGAAACATTAACCTCGTCCAGTATTTTGGCAGGTGCTCTGTTAGGACCATATTTGGGATTGTTGGTTGGCTTGGCAGCGGTAGTGGGTAAGGATATGGTCATTGGCAACACTACTATTTTAGTGTATACCTGGAGCGCTTGGGCCATAATTGGTGCCAGCAGCGCTTGGTTACAGCGTTTTAGCAGCCGGAGCAGCATTACTGATCGATCCATTCGTTTTACTGGCTGGAGTATAGTAACCACATTATTTTTTTATGGATGGACTAACTTTGGCGTGTGGCATATTGGCGGCTTATATCCCCACACCTGGGCAGGATTACTTGATTGCTATGTGTTAGCTGTGCCATTTTTACGGAATCAATTGTTGGGTAATTTGATGATCGTGCCAGTTGTATCGGTAGTGACATTGACGGTGTATCAATATTTACCCTACGTCAAACGAGGGTTGGCCAGTGCCTTTGTTAAAGTGTGGTTATGGAAGTAACCAAAGATACCTTAATTGGGGAAGTGCTGTTTGAATACCCTGAAGCCCAGGAAGTAATGTTGAAATATTTTGGTGAAGAAGTGGCTTGTGTATTTTGTCCAGGGCAAAGCTTTGATACCTTTGGTATGATTGCCGACTTGCACGGCGTATCAGATGAAACGGTCAGTGAAATGTTAATCGAAATGAATCAACTGGTGAGTAAAACACAAACTCCAGCGTTGTAGTTATAGCTTTGGCAGATAGGTATCAATTTCGTATTGATGCACCTGACGGCGATAGGTATTCCATTCCATTACTTTACTTTCAATCAGTTTTTCATGTACTTCGGTGCCTAGAGTTTCTTTCAGTAAGCTGCTACCTTCGGCATATTCAATGGCCTCACGCAAGCTACCCGGTAAAGCGTCGATATGATGACGTTTCATTTCGGTTGTCGACATTTCAAAAATATCACCTTCGGTAGCTGGAACTAACTTATATTTGCCCTGTATACCTTGTAAACCAGCTCGCAGTATCACCGCAAAAGCTAGATATGGATTAGCCGCTGGGTCTGGACAACGTAATTCGATACGAGCAGCAGAGGGTTCGCCGCGGGTGAGTGGAATACGAATCAGGGCAGAGCGATTACGTCGACCCCAGGCTAAATAGGCCGGTGCTTCATAGCCGGGGACTAGTCGTTTGTAGGAATTAACATATTGATTGGTAACGAGCACAATCTCTTTCATGTGTTTTAAAATACCGGCGACATAGGATTTGGCTATCTCTGATAGGCCGTACTCATCCGTTTTGTTATAGAAGACATTTTTGCCGCCTTTCCATAAACTTTGGTGAACGTGCATACCGCTGCCATTCACGCCAAATATTGGCTTTGGCATAAAGGTGGCATACACGCCTAGCTCGCGAGCAATTTCTTTAACCACGTACTTATAGGTCATCACAATATCACCCATAGTTAAGGCGTCGCTAAATTTCATGTTGATTTCTTGCTGCGAGGCCGCTACTTCATGGTGACCACGCTCTACACTATAGCCGAGCTTTTCTAACGCTTCAACGGTGCGTTCGCGCACGAAAGTACCTTCATGCATCGTCAGTTGATCGAAATAACCTCCATCATCAACTCCAACAGTACTATGGTCGTTTTTGAAATAGAAATATTCCAATTCAGGGCCAGTATAATAGGTATAGCCTAGGCTGTTGGCATATTGAACATTACGTCGTAATACCTCACGCGGATCACTGTGATATGGCCGACCTTGAGCATCGTGCACTGTGCACATGAACCGAGCAATTTTATGTACGTCGGCTTGTAATGGAATAATGGCAAATGATTCTAATATCGGTTTTAATACTAAATCACTCTCTTCAATGCGGGCAAAACCATCAATCGAAGAACCATCAAAAAAGGCCCCTTCATCTAAGTAGCGAGCTAAGCGTTCCACTGGGAAGGTAATACCCTTTAATTGTCCGAGAATGTCCGTGAACCAAAATCCTACCATAGTCACTTTTTCAGATTTTACTTTTTTGAGGATTTCGGCTTTGGTCATGTGGGTATATTTTTATAAAATTAGCTAATAGCAGTCTTCAGTATAAAGTATTCAACTAGAGTGTCAAAATCAACTTATCCACATTATTGTAAGGTTTTACAGTGTTTGACTAAGTAATTGTTGAACCAAAGGGATGGCAGTATCAGCCAACTGTAACCAGGTACCTTGAGCCACCAGCTGGCCTTGATGCAGAATAATGACATAGTTGCACAAGGCCCGGGCTTCTTGAACATCATGCGTCACAAATACCATTGGTACCGCTACGGTGGCTGTGATGTGTTGTAGCCATTGCGTCATATCGTATCGCGTTATAGCATCCAGCGAACGCAAAGGTTCATCAAGTAACAGTAAGCGTGGTTGATAAATTAAGGCGCGCGCTAACGCCACGCGCTGCTGTTGACCGCCGCTTAGTTGCTGTGGTAAGCGATCGGCTAAATGAACTAACTGAATCTGTGCTAGCGTGGTCGCTACGCGTTCATCGATTTCTGGCCGAGTAAGATGGCGCAACCGTAAAGGATAGGCGATATTCTCAAATACGGTTAAATGGGGAAATAAACTGCCATGTTGATCTACCAAACTAAACTGGCGTTGATGCACGGGCACTGGTTCTAAAGCTTGTTGTTGAAAGTGAATACTGCCGCGATACGGTTGTACACCAGCCAGGCAGCGTAGCAAGGTAGTTTTACCAGCCCCTGATTGGCCAATGATGGCACACCGTTGTTGGTTCGAGGATAACGTGAAACTGACTGGCCCTAACAGCGTGTCGGTACCACTAGTCACCGTGACTTGATTAACTGTGAGAATCATACAGTTTTTGTAACGCTAGTATTATGCCGGCAAATACCATCATACTCATGACAATGATGGTTAATCCAGCGGTAGTGATGCCGAAGTGATAAGAGCTTAGCCACTGCATAGCTACCACTACAGCTGTACCCTGTTGAAATGGAGTTAGAAGTAACGCTAAAGCATATTCACCTACTACAAAGGCATAGCCTAAAATAGTTAATTGTACTATGGCCGGTTGCAACCAACGCCATTGTAACCAGCGGGTTTGCCATCGATTAGCTCCTAATATTTGAGCCATAGTCATAAACTGCGGTGGCCGGCTAGCCCAGCGGTTACTGATTATTGTATAAGCCAATGGTAAATACAGGATGCTGTAAGCGATGGTTAAGGCGGTTAATGATTTGCCAGTGAATGAAAACCACAGTAACCCAGCCGTGACTGGTGAAATAGTCAAGATCAATAACAGTATAGTGCGCCCGAAGCGTTGTTGTAACTGTAGTAGTTCAACTGCTAGTATAGTGGTGGTGACAATAACGATGATGGCTATAGTAATAGTGCGGATTAGCGCTAAATTAAAACTGCTATGCCATAATTGAATATAATTTTCAACCCCGCGTTGCCAACTATTGATCACGACCGCTAGCACTGGAGCGGTGATGATTAGACTGCACGATAATCGTAAGAACCTTATCAGATATCGGCCTGATGTTAACGCTAGAATGGTGGCAGTGCGTTCTAGTTCAATTGTGGTTTTCCAGAATCGTTGGGCATACAGTAATACAACCAATAACATTAAACTTTGCAGCCCAGCTACATAAGCGGCACCAGCTATATTAAACTGTTGGGTGATTAAGGTATATAGGTACACTTCTACAGTTTGATAATGCCAGCCGCCCAGTAGTAACGGTAGAGCAAAACTAACAAAGGCATATAAAAAAATAATACACCCAATTGATATCACTGTACTGTGCAGACGCGGCCATAGTACCGTAGGCCAATATTGCCACCAGCGTGCTCCTAGCACTTGGCTAGTTTCTAGCACACTACGCGGTAAACTGTTGAGGCGCAGTCGCACCGCTAGGTAGGCTAATGGTACATTATACCACCAGTGGCTCAAGATAATCGCTAGCGGTGAATATAGCAAATGTTGAGTTGGTAAGTGCAACATAATGAGAAGATCGTTGACATAGCCGGCTCGGCCTAATACCAACACAAAACCTAATCCAACTAGCACCGTGGGTAAAAAAATTGGCAGCGTCATTAATGCCATAAACCAACGAGCTGGTTTAATGCCCCAGTAATATTCTAGCCAAGCTAAACTACCGCCAAATACAATACTACCAAGCGCTGTCACTGTAGCTTGCCATACAGTAAACCAAACTATGGTTGGAAGTGCTCCTGCCACAACCGTAACCAATCAGGCATTGATTCGGCGATGCTGACAGCCGACACCGTATGAACTTGTTCTGGTGTTGGTACAATAATTTGATTGTACGCTGCCGGCCAGCTACCGGGATCACCCAGTACTGGGAACATCCATTGCGTGGTGGGAATCATATTTTGTACATTATCTGTGAGCAAATAATCAATAAATTGTTGGGCGATGGCGAGCTGATCGGTGCTGCGAATAATAGCAACCCCTTCTATTTGGCGAATATAGCCTTCTTTTATTGGGATAGCTGCATAGCGATTAGTTTGCTCTTGATCAATATGATAGGCTGGGCTGGTGAGATAGCTTAATACAATTGGGGCTTCACCATTCAAAAACATCGTGTAATAGGCCGTGCTCCAATCGGGCGTTACGGCTAGGCTATTGCTGGCTAACCCATCCCAAAAGGTTCCTCGTTGATCGGTTGGTACTACCGCTTGCGCCCATAACACCAACTGGGTACCAGGCGATGATAAACCAGGTTGTTCGATAATAATTTGATCGGCGTATTGGGGGGTAGCTAAATCTTGCAAGCTGATTGGTTCAGAAAATTGTAAGGCTGTTGTATCGTATACAAAACCAATATAGCCGTAATCAAATGGGGTGATGGAAAACGTACTATCAAACTGCAAGTCTTGGGCTATGCTACTGGCTGGCTGTGGGCGATAGGGTTCAAATAGATTGTCCGTAAGAGTTTGAGCAAAATTGACATTATCTAACCCCAATACAATATCAGCACTGGGCTGATTTTGTTCGGCCAGCAGTTGCTGCAGCATGGTGCCGGTATCAGGAAAGGTAATAATTTCTAAGCGTACTTGGTACTGCTGTTCAAACTGATCTTTAATAGCTGGTAATAATCCCCCTTCAGCCGCTAAACTATCATAGGTATATATGGTTAGGGTAGACTGTTCGGGAGTGGGTGAGGGCGTGACGGTTGCTTGCTGACAAGCTGCCCCAACCACCAGTGTAATGGTAAGTAAAATAAAAAATTTTTTCACAGCAATTGCACTATATCATCGATCCTTTTATACTACAATAAGACCTATGCCAATATATACCCACCCGTTTGAATGTGACGACTGTAACCAATATCCCAAAGAGGATCTTGTTATTTTTCAGCCGGATGAAGAAGTGGACGATTGGCTGATGTTTTATCCAGAAAGAAATTTGATCCATGTTCATTTTGGTGTTTCTACTCCCGACGAAGCAGCTAATACTGCTGAAACTATTTTTATTCGCGATCAATTATTGCGTTGGGTAAAACAGTATCCAGAGAAAAAATTTTGTATTCTTATTGATATGAGTCGAGCGGATGATAGTGAATATGTATCGGATCAATCCAAAAAAATGTATGCAGAATTGTTACGTCATCCACAGTATGGTTTAGCGGTATTTTATGGGATGCGCCCAGGCATGACTTTTTTGATCAACATGTTATTATTTTTTAGTCGCACACCAGCTAAAATTGTTCGCACCAAAGCCGAAGCCGACGCTGCCTATAACGATTGGTTTAAAACGCTTTAGCTTTGGCAGGCGGCACAGTAGTGGGTACCGCGACCAGCGCAGCGGATTTTTTTGATTGGTTGATGACAACGCCGACACCGTTCGCCAGTACGCCCATACACTTTACGTCGTTGCCAATATTGACCAAGTTGCCCATCTACGCGGTAGTAATGGCTAAACGATGTGCCGCCTAGTGTAATCGCTTCAGCTAACACTTTTTTAATGGCTTGAACTATGGCTTGTTGTTCAGCCAGCCGCAGGCTACGCACTCGGCGCTGTGGCCGTACTCGCGCCGTCCAACAAATATCATCAGCATAAATGTTACCAATGCCAGCGATAATGGATTGGTTCAGTAATAGCGCTTTTACGCTAGTATTGGAATGCCGACGCAATTGATTTTTCCAATAGCTAAAAGTAAAGCTTGAATCAAATGGTTCAATGCCTAACTTTTTTTTAACAAAATAATCAGCCAGTTCGGTGGGGGAGTACAGTTCAACATAACCAAATTTGCGCATATCTTGAAAAAATAAGCGGCCACCGTTAGCCAATTCAAATATCACTCGAGTGTGGTTAGAATTAAATTGTTCTTGGCCCATGGTATGTCCACCTAAAAATTGTTGGTCATACAATAACTGGCCGGTCATTTTTAAATGAATCACAAAACCATAGTGTGAAGTGAGCTGTAGCACTAACCACTTGCCTCGTCGTTCAATAGCGGAAATTTTTTGACCATACACTACTCGGTGCAATTGGGCTGGAGTGCCACGAAATTTCTTTTTTTCTACTACACGCACCTTTTGAATAGTTTGGCCTTGCACATAGCGCCGTAAACCGCGCGCTACGGTTTCTACTTCAGGTAATTCTGGCATATTTTAAAATGAATCATGAATAGAGAATTATAAATTATATCATATTCCCACACCGTTTTAGTGAAGCGGGTAAACGTTACCGTTACGCGGAAATAGGCCGTGCGTTCGGCCGGCAAGCTGTCGCACAAATCAGCCAGGCCGCCTACCTTGGGTCGCAAAGTGTAGCGTTGCCACCGGAAAGCATGCTTGCCTTCCTTCAGCATCCGCTCGCGCTCTTTGGCCAGGCGCAGCCGACGAAACCTGCGACCATCACAGAAGATGGTCACCAGGGATGCTTGGTTGATTTTGGTCAGGCCATGCTTTAGCTCACGCCGGGCTTTTTTAGGTACATCCCGGTTGAGCAAAATACCGCCAATGGCTCGCAAGCCCCAGCCGATCAACAAGCCTTTTCGGCCCGTTGGCTTAAAGGGGCGTTGGCCAAAGCTATCAACCACCACCTCGACGTACTTAAACACGGCCGAGGTATGAGGGTGATTGCCAAAGGCCACTATGTGCCAATTGGCCGGTGGCAGCTCGCCATTCAGCTGCACTTCAGTTTCAACCCCAAGGCGGCTGAAACTTTGCTGTACGCCTTGTTTGGCCCAGCTATAGGCACAGGTACTAACATCACCACCCGTAACAAACCGCCACAGGGTGATGATCATCCATTTCACTGTGATTCGCAACCCAATCAACATGGTTATCAGGTCACGCATTCAACTTTCCTCCGGCGGGCATTGTTTCAGAACATCAGCCTACTTGTCAATCGAATGAGTTATTGTTAACGTATCCTTTAGTCCATAACCCGTCGGTTAGGGCAAGGAGATGTTCGCTATGTCGACGACCCTGAATATTTCTTTTGATGACACCTGCCCTTATTGTTCTGGTACTAAAGAACACAGTAGGAGCCAACGAAAGCATTGTAAAGAAGGACATAGTTTTCCTCGAAGAACTGATCAGGCCGCAAAGCAGCGATCTGTGACGCGTACTCATGGTTACGACAATGATCAAAAGGGGAGGCGATCCTTTATATTGAATACTATTACTTTTTCTGTTACACTATCTCTATGTCAGGCACAACCATTCGCGGGCAACGCTCGCTGCAAATAAAAGCCTTACGGGTACGTGATCGCGATCATGATACTGCAGTGAGCACCGTAAAATTAGTGAATAGTACAACGGTTAAAAATCAGGCCGATTTGTTGCATTTAATTGCCAACACTATCAAAAATTACTCTCGCAGCAAAACCAATCTCATCGTCATGCAAACAGTTGGCGGTACCACGGTTTATAAACTCAACAATAAACGTTTAGCCGTTACTCTCGGCCAGCGCATTGCCAGTGCCTTTAAGCACTATCACCCAATGGTTGATATTGTTGAGCCGAAAACCAGAGATTTTTGTAACGTGACTGTCACGTTTAATGCCTAAAGCCAGCGGCGATTTTGCCGTTCACTATCAATTATTAAATTCAGCCCAGCGGGCCGCCGTGAATCACAATACTGGTCCTTTTATTGTATTGGCCGGCGCTGGTACTGGCAAAACCCAAATTATTGCCTTGCGCATTGCTCGGTTATTGCAAACCACTGATTTGGAGCCAAGTAATATTTTATGCCTCACCTTTACCGAAACTGGGGTAACAGCCATGCGCCAACGCTTGTTGGCTATGATTGGACAGCCAGCCTACTATGTTAAAATTCATACCTTCCATTCTTTTTGTAATGAAGTGATTCAGGATCATCCCGAACAGTTTTTATTCGCTTATGATTTAGCACCATTGAGCGATATTGAACGAATATCTGTATTCAGAGAAGTGCTCGATGCCTTGCCAACTGATAGTGTGTTGAAGCCATTTGCCGCTCCGTACTATTACATTAGCGATTTATCGCGCGCCATTCAAACCTTGAAACGAGAAAATATTACTGTCGAAAAATATCAGCGGTTATTACACGATGTGACGCAATTTCAGCAACAGTATGGTGCGGTACTGACCAAATTCATTGAATGCCCAGCTCGTAGTATTACTTTGGCTGATTGCACCAAACTAGAAAAAAAATTAACCACTGCCAAACACCCCAGCGCCTTGCTGCAAGATGTGTTAAGTTTGTTTAAATATTATCCACCCAGTGTTGATAGTTGTGTCACCTTGCATCGAGAAATCAAGAGTTTTTATCAAACA
The DNA here is from genome assembly GCA_016182495.1 of Candidatus Kerfeldbacteria bacterium. Classification (GTDB taxonomy): domain Bacteria; phylum Patescibacteriota; class Patescibacteriia; order UBA9570; family UBA9570; genus JACPGK01. The sequence goes on along the minus strand of JACPGK010000001.1, from coordinate 5,048 downwards.
CTGTTAAAAAATATACTCAAGCAACAAGCCCTTACCGAGGTGTACCAGCGCTATCAGGCACAGCTACACCAACGCGGACGATATGATTACGAAGATATGCTGCTGTTTGTGGTGAAGGCTTGGCAGGATAACCCTGCTTTACTAGCCGAGTATCAAGAATTGTATCAATATATTTTGGTGGATGAGTACCAAGATACTAACGGTGCCCAAAATGAAATTGTTCGGTTATTAGGCAGTGCTGTAGAACAGCCAAATATTTTTGTGGTGGGCGATGATCGTCAGTCAATTTACCGTTTTCAAGGTGCTTCGCTAGAGAATATTTTATTTTTTTATCAGTTATACGGCAGTGATACAAAAATTATTTCTTTACAAGATAACTATCGCAGTCAGCAAACCATTCTCACTGCCGCCGAATCAGTGATTGGCCATAATCAGTACAGTTTAAGCGCGGTGTTACCGCAAATTCAACAACAACTCACCGCGGCGCGACAATTAACCAGTCAGCCTATAGCCGTGGGTGAATTTGATGATGCCAGCACCGAATTATTTTGGATTAGCCGACAAGTGCAGCAGCTAGTACAGCAGGGTATATTGGCCAATGATATTGCCATTATTTATCGCAATAATGCCGATGTGCATGAATTAATGCAGTGGCTGACAAAATTAAATATTCCATTTCAAGTGGCGGCTGGTCGTAATGTATTACACGATCCACTGATACAACAACTGATGGCGTTACTGCATTGGTTAGGAACGCCACATAACGAAGCCGATTTGTTTCAATTATTACATGCTCAATGGTGGGGATTCGAACCATTAGCTCTAACGCGGTTAGTGCGGCACAGTTATCAACACAAAATTAATTTATTTGAGTTAATCAATTCAGTTGATCAATTAACCGCGGCTGGTATTACCCGGCCAACCCCATTTTTAAACCTGGCTAAGCAGTTAGTGCAGTGGCGAAAAAATAGTGTACATAGTGCCTTGCTTGATTTTATGGACCAGTTGCTTAACGAGGCTGGCATTGTACATTGGATCATGCAGCAGCCGAATGCTGTGGAGTTATTGAATCGGTTGAATAGTTGGTTAGCAGAGGTACGCGGTTTGAACCGCCAGCAACCAGATGTTACACCTGAACAGTTTGTTGAGTATATCAGCTTATTAAAGCAGCATGCCCTGGCCATTCCAGAACAAACTTTGCCCAGCCAACGGGCAGCTGTGCAATTACTCACTGCTCACCGGGCTAAAGGTTTAGAATTTGAGCATGTGTTTATTATGAAATGTATTGACCGGCATTGGGGGAATGTGCCCGACCGTGCCAAAATTAAACTGCCGTCTGGTATTTTACAAGTGGAACGGGGTCTAGAAAAATTGATGCGTAACGAAGATGAACGTCGGTTATTTTATGTCGCCCTCACTCGTGCCAAACAGCAGGTATATATTACCTATGCCAAAAACTATGGCAGTAGCCGCACTACCATGCCAGCTATTTTTGTGCAAGAATTATCCCCTGATTGCATTCAAGCTATTGATACTACTGATGTTGAACAAGCCGTGGTGGAGCGGTTACATACCAGCCTTCAGTTTGTGCCAGCTGCAACTACCACTGTGGCCGAGCGTGATTATGTAGCTGCTATGGTGCGTGACTATGCTTTGAGTGCTACCCATTTGAATACGTATTTGGAATGTCCGCGCCAATTTTATTACCGTCATTTACTGCACGTGCCAGAAGTAAATACGCGCGCCTTTTCATTTGGAACGGCTGTGCACGAAGCCTTACGGCGGCTGGCTAGTACTACTGCCGAGCAAGGTAAAGTACCACCAGGGCGCTGGTTGATTGAACAGTTTACCCAAGTGCTGCAGCGACAAGTATTGAGTACCAAACAGCAACGCGATACTCTAGCCTTTGGTAAAATAATTTTAACGGCCTATTACAAACAGTATCATAAAGATTTTTTACGGCCGTTAATAGTGGAAAAAGATTTTACCAATTACAATGTAATGATTGACCATGTACCACTGGTAGGAAAAATTGATCGCATCGAGATAGTATCTGAAGCTGATAAAACGGTTCAGGTAGTAGATTATAAAACCGGTAATTCTGATAATAAAGCCTCACAGTTGAGCCCGACCGGAGCGTATTATCGCCAATTGTTGTTTTATAAATTATTATGCGATGGCGCCAAACAATTTGGCTATACGGCGATATCGGGGGAAGTGCATTTTATTCAACCCAGCAAACACACTGGTCAGTTTATTCGGAAACAATTTATCTTTAGCGATGATGCCATTACTACCATACGTGATGAAATCCGGCGGGTGTACGATGCCATTACTAGCTTGGCCTTTTTAGATTTTTCAGCCGATAGCATGTGTGGTGATTGTCGTTATTGCGAAATTCAGCGTTCGGATTTTCGCTAAAAAAAGTTCGTATCTAGTTTATTGGCTCCCGAATTAAAACCCTCCTTCGCGTAAAGCTACGGAAGGGTAAAGAGCGAAATCTGAAATGATGCGCCCCGCCGCTATTTTTCTGGGGCAAAGGAGACGGTGCTTTCTTTTTTGAAAAAATCAGCGGCTACTCTTCTACAAAATAGTCAGAATCTGGAATTGCCATTATGACTTACATAATAACAAGAAATGTGGATAAATAGGACTTTCATATTGGTGGGTATCATATTATAATATACCTATGGCAAGCAATCAGATTTTTAAAGCAGTTTACTTTCCCGACTATAAAGAAGCTAACCCAAAAGCAAAAGGGTTTATTTTGGCTTTTGGTCCAAAGAATAATGATTTATATAAAAGCATAGCTGATTTTGGAAGTAATGAATTGCGGAACTTACTCGGCACGGATTCTTATCTAGAACTTGAACAACGCGCACAACAAGAGGGCTTGCCGGTAAATACCTATTGTCTTTGGTATCTGCGTAAAAATATTAAGACAGAAGAGCCGAAGGCCAAAACAACAAAAAGCGAAAAAACAACCGCTCACTTTGAAAATAAAGTGATTGAGGGTGATTGTTTGGAGGTAATGAAAGGTATCCCCTCAAAATCGATAGACATGATTTTGTGCGATCTGCCCTACGGCACAACACAAAATCATTGGGACAGTGTTATTCCCCTCGATCAACTTTGGGCGCACTATGAACGGATTATTAAAGATAACGGAGTTATAACTTTAACTGGACAAGGGCTATTTACTGCAAACCTAATGCTTTCCAATCCTAGACTCTTTAAGTACAAAATAACTTGGGTAAAATCTAAACCGACAAATTTTCTTAATGCAAAAAAACAACCGCTTCGTAAACACGAGGATGTTTGTATATTTTATAAAAACCAGCCCGCCTACAATCCACAAATGACTTATGGCGAACCCTACAATAAAGGTTTCAGAAAAGATCAGCTAACCGGGAGCTACGGCGATTTCAAAACTGTTGAAGTAAAAAGCAATGGCGAAAGGTATCCTACCGACGTCGTCTATTTCAAAACTGCCGAAAGTGAAGGCGAGGTTTATCATCCAACACAAAAGCCAGTAGAACTTGGACGATATCTCGTTCGAACTTTCACAAAAGAGGGGAATGTCGTGCTAGATAGCACCTGCGGGAGTGGAAGTTTTCTTGTTTCGGCAGTTTTGGAGGGAAGAAAATTTGTCGGGATTGAAAAGAACAAAGAGGTTTACCTTTTCAAAAAGCACAAAGTTGATTATGTGGAAGTTTCTAAACAACGTATCAAAAAAGCTGAAGCTCAATACAAAGCAGAGAGCAATAAATTAAAGCTGTTTTAGATTCCGCTATACGGCTCCTCTTGAAGAACTTGCCGCGCTTTTTCAATTTCAGCATTAGTCAGCGCGCCCTGCTCTTTGAGCCACTTCAAAAGATGAAAATACTGGTTTGAATGCAAAATCGGCTTCACTATTTTATCTATGTCGGTTTCTTTTTGGACAAATGCGAGATGCTTCTCGGAAAGCACACCCCGACCAATAAGATCGTAGGCAATTCTCACGGCATCAACAGAAGTGAGGTTTAGATCACCTTTGTGCTTTTTATCTTTTTCTACATCCGCAGACTCAACGCTCAATAAGTCCTCAATATTCTGCAATCCATTGAGGTTGCGGTTGTAAAATTCTATCTCTTGTCCGCGATATGTAAACCAAGTTTTTCCTTGTTCAGTTAGAGAACCGCGTGGCAGATAAACACCTTCATTTGTTACCCGCTTTTTTGATACCCACCCGCAGATGTAAAGTATCCATTTTCTTTGTCTGTTCGGTTTTGATTAGCGGCGATGTACTCTGCCGCTTTTTGTCTCAATTTAAAACCTAACTCGTCAGTGAGTTTTACGATAATTGGCTTTGGATGTTTATATTTATACATGGTTATTCCAAAAAATAATCGGCTGGCTTATTGTAAATCGCTACAAACTTTTTCATTTCAGCAACATCAAGCCGTCTTTCGCCGGATTCTATTTTTGAGATATAGGATTGTGGCTTGCCCAGTTTGTCAGCTACTGCCTGTTGCGACAGGTCGGCTTCAACACGCGCCTTTTTCAAGCGTTCTATGATTTCCTTATAGTCTTTTGAGTACACTGACTTGTTCATACTTGTTTATATCATATATCCTATTGTGGTATAATCCCAAAATGGGATCATTGGCTCTGGGAGCAGGATTCGAACCTGCGATATCCACCTTAACAGGGCAGCGTTGTACCAGCTCAACTATCCCAGAAGAGTTTCTAAATAAAAAACGCGGCCAGCGGGAACGCTGGCTGTGTGTATATGCAAGATGCAATCTAGAATAAGTGAATCAGCCAGCCGCGTGCTGGTTTGGATTGTGATTCAAATTATTATTGCAGTAGCAATGCATACCTAATTGAATGATAGCGTAGTGGTCGGTTATTGTCAATATCACGTTGCGTAACTATTCACCTTTATCCAGTACTACCGCATACCGTTGAGCCGGTACAGCCAAGAGTTTGGGCAGGGTATCCATAATAGACTTACCTCGTAAGGCCAATGTTTGTACTACACTCATCAATACAGCTTGAATCTCTGC
>JACPGK010000033.1 GCA_016182495.1 Candidatus Kerfeldbacteria bacterium | reverse complement strand
TGAAGTCTACCACCGTGACCAGTTTGTGGAATGTTTGGAGCGTAAAACTACCGTCACAACCTAATTCATTCATCTCCGTGCTTTACTCCAAGAGGACACGGTGCTCGACCGTCAAGAGGTCATCTTTGCTGATTGACTACATGGAATTATAAACAACTGGTCGTATATACTTCAGCTTTACCGTCATTAGTATAGATGCCAGCATCGTTCAATGGCGTACCAATCATGAGATCATCCTGACCATTACCATCGTAATCACCCGCACTGGCTACACTCCAACCCAAACCAGCATTGGCTTGGTTGGATTCTGTGGTCCAATAGGCCGTGGTGTTTAAACCACCAGCCGTAGCAGTATACACTGTAGCTTGGCCTTCAAAATTTTCACCATTGGTAAACAGCGGGCTGCCAACTATAACACTGTCAAAATCAGTATCACTGCTTAATCTGCCAAGGCCAGCCACACTAAACCCAAACCAACCAAACAACTGATCGCTTTCCGCGCTCCAATTGGGTGTAGTCATGAAACCGGAAGCTGAACCATGGTAAACAAAGGCAGCACCCTCATCAATCTCACCGTTATCATACTGTGGAGCACCAGCGATCACGTCACTAAAACCGTCAGCATTCACATCACCAGCCGAAGCCACACTAAAGCCCAGTTTAGCATTGGCTTGATTGCTTTCTGCCAACCAACTGTACACAGCTGGCAAACTACCCAATTCACTATAGTATCCTAGTGCTACGCCTTCATCGGTTTCACCGTTATCATACCGTGGTGCGCCAATTATCACATCATCTCCCACTACAGCCACACTCGTACCAAGCCAAGCATCAGTTTGATTGCTTTCAGTTGACCAGGTTGGTGTAGTAGTTACGCCAGTGACTGATCCAGCATACATAAAGGCTGCACCTTCATCGGTTTCATCGTTATCATACCGTGGTGCACCCACCAGTAAATCTCCTAATTGATCAGCTGTGACATCATCACCGGCAATACTGGCACCAAATTTTGCAAATTCTTGATTGCCATATATCGTCCAACTAGGAGTAGATACTAAACCTGTGGCGGAACCTTTGTAGATGAACACAGCACCATAGTGTCGAGCCGAACCCTCATAATACTCTGGTGTGCTGACGGCGATATCAGCAAAGCCATCACCATTCACATCGCCTAACCCAGCCACATCGTACCCAAAATGTAAATTTTTCTGATTACCCTCGGCAAACCAATCTGGGGTGATCGACAAACCATCACTGCCATAGTGTACTACAGCTATGCCTTCATTCACTTGGCCATTATCAAATAACGGCGCGCCAACAATCACATCATCCTTACCATCACCGTTCACATCGCCGGCTGAATCTGTGCTCCAGCCAAGCAAGGCGCTGTTTTGATTGCCAGCAGCAGACCAAGTGGAAGCTAAGGTTGGCTGACAAGGGCCTTCACCGCGGAACATAAACACGGCACCCATGCTCAATCCATCTACTTTATAGGAATGAGCTCCTACCACAATATCATTCGTGCCATCACCATCAATGTCGCCGCCTAAATCTCCTGAAATACCCACTTGATCAAAATAATTCGTACCTTCAAATATCCAGTACGGAGTAAGATCAGGCTCTATGGCTGAACCTCGATACACCTCTACCTTCCCGGTATTTGTATCGAGTCCATCGTAACTAGCATCACCTACCATAATATCATCGAAGCCATCCATATTAATATCTCCTGCTGAAAGGATGTGTGCTGAAGAAGTTATTTCTATAGACCAAGCAGATTCATTGACTGTTCCGCTAGCAGATCCATACACAGCTTTCATATACAGCGAGGGGGTACCGTCAGTAACAGTAATTAAAATGTCATCATACCCATCGCCATTGATATCTCCTGAACCGCCAAGTGCACTATTGCCTGTAAGAGAAGGGATTTCAATTGTGTTATCATTTGTTATACCCAAGACTGAACCATAATACAAAGTACTGGAAGAACCACCAAACATAAGTATATCACTATATCCATCCCCATTCATATCGGCAGATTGATAGTAAGTGGCTGCAAGTTCTGCTTGTTCCCAATCTGGATTTGGGCTTATTCCACTTGACGAACCATAATATATATAGGCCAGTGGCTGGAAGTCTTCTAATAAGGGGTCTTGATCTTGTGTCCAAAACAAAACATCAATATACCCATCGCCATTAAAATCGGCTCCTTGAGCCTCAAGCATAGAGTCCAAAATTCCAAAAGCCTTCGACCATCCTGGCGTTGTGTTTAATCCAGAGGCACTGCCATAAAAAATATCAAAATAATAATAATACGTATAGGCTCCTCCTTCATAGCTAAATTGATCACTTTCAATACCGATCTCATCATATCCATCGCCATTGATATCTCCTAAAGCAAAGATGTAGTTAGCAAAATATCTATCTTCTATATTCGGTTCGTATGTCCAATCGGCAATTGTATCCGGAGCAGCAGCACCATAAAACGCATAAACTTTACCTTCATCGCCTTCGTCGTGATCATATCGGAAAGCTCCTATGATAATATCGTCGTACTCATCGCCATTTACATCGGCAGAAGCCGTAGTAGAGTATCCAAAATTCGAGTACTCCTGCTCCCCATACACAGTCCAACCCGGTGCTGCGGCTAATGGATCGACAATAATGGGATAGGTGGCATTCACGTCATCAATAATCAAAAATATGAAATCATCTTTCTGGGTGAGAGTTGAGGAGAGGAGTTTTCCTGCGGCATCCGTGGCTTTGAGATCGCCGTATTGCAGCACGGGTTCTTGAGTGGCTGCATTCTTAAAAAGAAAATAATCTTTTTTCTGCTCCATGAGAAGATTCTTCTTATCAACCTTCAGAACTACTTCAAGCTTATCATCGCCAGTAGGTTTTTTCTCTACGGTATAAGTGTCCTCCCAGCCTTTTTCCGTGTTTTTGTATTCGGCCTTGAAGCCCTCGTGTTTTCGTTCAATGCGATATTCTTGTTTTTGAGCTTCGGCTTGATCTTTGGGTCGAAGAGCCTTGTTCGCGTCTTTATCTTTTTGTATGCTTTGCAGTTCAAACGTGACAGACCAATCCTTACTGGAATCTGATGAGTTGATCGTAAAACTGTTATTTTCTTGCTTGGCGTTGAAGTGGTTTCTAGGATTAGCTGCAAAATAAATAGGCTGATCAGACGAAGCTTGTATACTGTAAGCAGTGGTGGCAGTAGCTGTTTTGTTCGTATCAAAAGAAGCTTGAGCAATATTAAAATTTGGCGGCAGACTCATTTCATCTCCAAGTATTTCCGGAAGAAGCGTGTTCAAGTTATCACTCGTGGCTTGCGAAGCACTAGCCAATAGATTTTTGCTGGTGGCTTGACCAATCACCAGTTTGGTAGGTTTTTTTAGAGTGGTGCTGGTAAGTTGACTGCCAACAAACCCAGCCGCTAGCACTGCCGCTAAAGCTAGCACCGATATGGTAGCGGCAGTTTTGGTAGTGATAGAGGATTTGGTGAGTATAGCTTGGGACATAGTGATAGTTGTATTACAAACGCGATATATCGTATTTGTACTTAATTAATTTGTTCAATGGGTTTATCTATCCAATCGGCAATGACTTCACGCACGATGTCTAAGCTAACCGCTGGCTGGATACTAGTAGTAGTGTTTTTTTGTTTAAGGTTCTCTATTCGAGTACGCACACCGGCTTCATCCAACACATCAATGGCTTTATCAGGCAGGTATCGTTTTACTACATGTTTCTGTGATAGGTCAACAATAGCTGTCAGCACGTCGGCCGGATACTGCACATGATGAAACTGTTCAAAGACACTTTTTACGCCAGTGAGAATAGCTAAAGTTTCTTCACGAGTGGCTTCGTGTATATGAATCGGCTGAAAACGTCGTTCTAAACTTTCCTCCGGTAAAATATATTTTTCGTAATCATCGTACGTGGTAGCACCAATCACCTGCAAATAACCACGGGCTAATTCTGGTTTCAAAATATCACCCGGGTTTAAGCCACCTTCCGTACCTTTAGCCTGGGCTAGTTCTTGAATTTCATCAATAAACAAAATCACGTTACTGCGGCTATCTTGAAATTCTTTACGCAAAGCGTCTAAACGTTGTTCCAGCTCGCCGCGATATTTAGTACCCGCTACCAGCGAGGCTAAATCTAGGGCAATCACCTGTTTATGTTGCAAGGTTTCTGGCACACTACCCTGCTCAATCAGCAAAGCTAACCGTTCCACTACGGCCGTTTTACCCACCCCAGGTTCGCCCAATAATAAAGCGTTATTTTTCGTTTTCCGTGATAGTACCCGAATCAGTTGATCCACCTCGCGTTGCCGACCAATCACTGGGTCAAGTTTACCTTGCTGGGCTAAGGCCGTAAAATTAGTAGAATATTGTTGTAACACTGATCGACCGGCATGGCTATCGGTTCTTTGTTGTTGTCGATTTCGTTGATACAAAAAAGCCCCTATGATTATAGTGACTACAACCATCGGGAGTAATGATGTTACATTAAAAAACGACACTAAATCATCCATGATGGTAATAATTATAACAAAAAAATTCAGTCTTGTCAAAAATTCTATTCAACCGTCAGCTTAAACCGTTCAGGATATTGCAAGACGATTTGAAAATATTCAGCGAAGGCACCTATGTCGTTTACGTGTTCTTTAGTCGTATCATACAATTCTGCCGGAGAAACTTCCCAATAAATGTGAACCAACCGATTACGATATCCCGCCAAACCTAAGTTGTGCTTAGCAAATTCTACAGGAATAATACCAGCCGTTCCGAGTGATTGAATAATAGCTGCGTAATCTTTTGCTTCTAATGGAAGTCTCGATAAAATATGAGTCCCAGCAGTTAAAATTCCTTCCAATGCACGCCGAAAATAATGCTCGAGTTGAGCATAGAGTTTACGATCATTCACAAAAACGTCTTTCGGTTGTGTCAATAAGTGAGTCAACTCTTGGCGAGAGGATTCTATATCTGCAATTAAACTGCGCAATTTATCTCGATTCAGTGGGGCAAGTTGTATCATATCTGTAAAGCCTGCTCTTGAATGTGAATGATCGGTAAAAAATCATGATACGTAGCCATGGCTCGTTCACGAAAATCAGCAAAACTATGGGTTGAGGCCTGATACAATACTTCTCCGTGCTGTGCTGTGTGATATTGCAAAGCCGGCGGTGCTTGGTAGAGATCAACTAAATCAACACGAAATTGCGGATAGGCTTGTTGTAAAATAGCATACACTTGTCCATAGCGACGCGGCTGTACTTTGGTTTGAGCTGAAAATACTACACCAATATCACAATCACTATCCGGTCGGGCGGTACCGTTAACTTGTGAACCAAATTTAATGAGACTATCGACACCTAATTCTTCAAGTTGTTTTCTTGATTGATTCAAATCCATAGAAAAAATTTATCAAAAAAAATGCATTTTGTCAAAAATATTACAAGATTGCCTGGTTATTTAACTAATGGTACAGTAACAATGTGTCACATTTTCGGACACTAACAGAAATCAGTTATGAACTGGCTGTACGCTTACCCCCACTGTATCACACTGGGCCAATTTTCTTTTTGGCTCAAAACGAAAAAGAGGCTCGCTTACTGTTGGAGTTATGCCAATACTGGAATCCGGCGTTTCCTGATGGAATAATTATTTCAAGTTTTTTTCTTGATCAACACACTGTCACGCCAACCGCTTGGGAAAAACAGTGTTGCGATGTGCGACTGCATCAATCACTCACTATCACTCATCTAGTACAACGGTTAACACAACTGGGTTTTGAACGGTGGCCACGAGCAGTGAGCGCGCGGTCATTCGCGGTGCGTGGTAATGTGCTTGATGTGATTGATCGCCAAGCCGTGCGCGTAGAATTTGACGATAACCGTATTGCTGCTGTTAACCTGTTTAATCCCAACACGCAACAAAGCGGCACACCCATGAAGCAGTATCGTCTGTGGCCACTGGCCTATGCCTCACACCTGCCATTATGGCATGAACAAAACCTACAGTATCAATTTGTGACACCAAAATACTATCACAAACGCTTTGCCTTACTGAAAAAAGAAGCTGGCGGTTTTTTAAAAATTCAAGTGGCGACACGGTATCCCGATCGGGTGCGAGCCATTTTACCTGATGCTCAACTCACCAGTTGGCGGCGCCAGTTGGAAGGTTTTATTATTCCGCAAGACCATTTTTTATTTCTAACCGATGACCATATTTTTGGACAAGAAGACCTTGAATTAGTATTTGCTGAACCCCTCGATGTTACTGATCTTCAACCTGGAGATTACGTAGTGCATATTGACCATGGCATTGCCCTGTTTGATAAACTCACTACCCTTGATGGCGAACAATTTTTTGAACTGCACTACGACAAAGGTGATAAATTATATGTACCGCTCACTAAAGCTAATCGAGTAGAAAAATACATTGGCTCTGACCGACCAAAGCTCACGCGGTTATCTGGAGCACAATGGGAAACCATTATTCATAAAGTAGAAGAAGATGTCCAACAGACGGCTCGTGAATTGCTTGAATTACAAGCTGAACGTGAGGTGGCTACAGCAGTGAGTTTAACCGACCACGCCACTACCGAAGAAGATCATATTGCCGGCGATGTTAATTTTGAACTGACAGCCGATCAAATTCAAGCAATCACAGATGTGCGCGATGATTTAACGAAAACGACGCCGATGGATCGATTACTGTGTGGTGATGTTGGTTTTGGTAAAACTGAAATTGCCCTGCGAGCCGCTGCCCACGTAGTGTTGCATGGTGGTCAAGTGGCCCTGTTGGCTCCAACTACTATTTTAGTGCAACAACATTTCGAAACCTTTCAACAACGCTTAACCGCCTATGGTATTGTAGTGGCCAGCCTATCCCGGTTACACAGCGCTAAAGAGCAGACCAATACGGTGCGCCAATTAGCCAAAGGCCAAATTGATATTGTGATTGGCACGCATCGATTATTATCCAACGATATTACTATTCCCAAACTCAATTTGGTGATTATTGATGAAGAGCAACGCTTTGGGGTAAAACATAAAGAACGGTTGCGCACGATGCGAGCGGCGGCCCATGTTTTAACAATGACGGCTACGCCTATTCCTCGTACTCTCAATTTAGCTTTATCAGGTTTGCGTAGTATTTCAGTGCTGAACACGGCTCCAGCAAATCGCCGCGGCGTAAAAACTATTATTAATGTATTTGTACCAGAATTAGAACTACAAGCCGTGACGGAAGAATTAGAGCGTCATGGCCAAGTGTACATTGTGCATAATAACCTCATCACCATCTACGCTCGTCAAGCTTGGTTGCGTCAACAATTACCAACCGCCACCATTGCTATTGCGCATGGTCAAATGGAGCCCGTGGTGTTAGCAAAAACCATGCGTCAATTTCATGCTGGGCAAATTGATGTATTGCTGGCTTCCACCATTATTGAAAATGGGTTAGATATCGCTAACGCTAACACCTTAATTGTAGAACAAGCCGAAGATTTTGGCTTAGCCCAACTGTATCAACTACGTGGCCGGATCGGTCGTAGTGCTACCCAGGCGTATGCCTACTTACTGTATCAGAGCGACCATTTAACGGTGTCAGCGAAACGGCGTTTAAAAGCGTTGCATAGCGTTAAAGAATTAGGCGGCGGTTTTGAATTAGCCATGAAAGATTTAGAAATTCGCGGGGTGGGTGATATTTTAGGAAAAAAACAGCATGGTCATGTGCAACACATTGGCTTAAATTTATATACCCGTCTGTTACAACACGCTATTACTCAATTACAGTCTGATCAGGTAACGGCAAAATAATATATTGAGTGTACGCACTACTATAATTAGTGACTGTAGTATTATCAACAATACTGGTAGCAGCTTGATCGTAGGCTATCATTACAGTTTTGTCATAAAAACTCAACTGGGGGTGAGCTACGCTGGCTGGTAAGATAATCGGGCTATACCAGTGCAATAAATCTTCAGTTACAGTCCATATCGTTGTAGCGTCAACAAACAATAAATACTCCGGGGTATGAATAAAGCCGATTAAGTGTTCTGGTATTGGAGCCAGATTGGTTGGTAAGGCTAATTGATATTGCTTGCGTGTGGTAGTAAACGATATGATGCCTTGGGCATAACTAATCACCACTGGTTCACTATTACGATCACTATAAAGGTCGATCAATTGACCGTGATTTGAAAATTGTTGTTCTTGCAGTAATTGGCCAGTCGCTGTAAAGCTACTTACACTAATAGTATCGTTCGTCATCATAGTTGCCAAAACAATAGTACCGGCAGTAGTAATAGCTAGCCGAGATTGGTTGAGATAATACTGTTGCTTGGTCGTATTCCAGGTTTCATCAATTAATCGTATATCATGTTGCGGGCTGAAATCAGTCAGAACAAACTGCTTAAGCTGTTGCTGAAATTTTCCATCCTGTTCAAGAATAATCAACAGGTATACTTGATCCTGATACAGATACAATTGCGGTTGTGGTCGATCTTGTTGATACAACGGCAACTGTTCGGCCAAGGTATGTTGGTCGCCTTGTGCTTGCCAGTTGGTATCGTACTGTTGCACAAAATAATTCGTGCCATCAAGCCAGCCTAACAAATAGCCCTGCGGCAATACTACAATAGTCGGCTGCAAACTATGCGGCAAATTGTTTGTGCCAACAAACTCTAGTACTGCTTGGTCAATTGCTGTGGCCGTGACGGTGATGTTGTCATCAGTTGCAGTAGTGGTGGTATTGGTAGTGGCTAAGTTGAGTAGTGGCGCGATATTGGTATTGACTGTGAGTATTTCTTCCCAATCTTGTTTGGGTTTTAATTGTGGATACAACCGCCATACTAGTTGCATGCCTAAAGCCACTAACACTACTCCCAGAAAAAAAATAACGGCAAATTTAGCTTTGGGCGTCATAGTGTTTCAAAAAAGCTTGATATAATTCGTCCGTCAAAGCATACAGTTGTACTTCTCGCAAACGCTGATCCACCATGTACATGGCAATGGTTTCAATCATGATTCTAGCTGCTTCATCAACTGCCACATCGCCAGCCCCAGTACCCATGCCGGGCAGAGCTACAGTTTCAAAACCACTATCATCAGCCAGCCGCAAAGCTGCGGTGGTGGCTAATTCAACCTGCTTAGCCGGAATTGGTTCGGCCGGATGCGTCATGGTAGGAGCATGAATAATGGCACGCACCGATAATTGGCCGGCTGGCGTACTATAGGCTTGCCCAACTGGACACAGGCCGTGCGCCTTGGCCGCTTGCTCAATACTTGCTCCACCAGCTCGCTTAATGGCTAAGGCTACTCCCCCAGACATAGTGCCATAACTGTTAGCCGGATTCACTATGGCATCAGCTGTAGCGGTGGTAATATCTCCTTGAATAATTTTAATAATCATACAGCAATGTTGGTACCAATCACAATGATAATAATCAATGCACCTAATCGCCCGCCATTATTTTCTATCCAGGTCACTAGAATCTGCATAATGTTGCCAACCTAGTATATCAAACTTGCACTGGCTCGACCACTGTGGTATAGTGTCAGCCATGAGCGCCCCGTAGGCGTTTTTTTATATGAATTAAGAAGTATGAATACTCTACAAACAGTTACTCTGGCAGATAGTAACTATCCGCCATTGCTCAAGCAGCTGCCGCAACCGCCTCAACAACTATACTATGCCGGTGATTGGACATGCACCGCTACCCCAGCCATAGCCGTAGTGGGTAGTCGAGCGATGACGGATTATGGTCGGCGGGCATGCACTGAATTAGTGACTGGTTTGGTGCAATATGGCTTTACGATTGTGAGTGGTTTAGCTACTGGTATTGATGCGGTGGCTCATCGCACCGCTTTAACTCATGCCGGAAAAACCATTGCCGTGTTAGCGAATGGTTTGCACCCTAACCGAATGTTTCCAACTGAACACCAATCGTTAGCTGAACACATTGTAACAGCTCAAGGATTACTGCTATCAGAATACGAACCTGCCGTTCCAGCTCGCCGCCATCATTTTTTGGCTCGTAACCGTATTATTGCTGGTTTAAGCCTGGGCACCATTGTGATTGAAGCACGAGCTAAATCGGGCGCTTTAATGACCGCTCACTATGCCATGGATTATAATCGTGAAGTATTTGCTGTGCCGGGTTCTATCTTTAGCAGCCGCTCGGCTGGTACGCATCACTTGATTCAATATGGTGCTAAACTAGTGTACCAGCTTGATGATATTATCTCTGAATTAGGCATCAACCCTATTGCTCAGCTAGCTAGCCCAGCCTTACAATTATCTATCAACCAACAAGCTATTATTCAGGCCATCACCGCAGGCGATAATCGACTGGAAGATATTATTCAAAACACACAACAATCTACTCCTGAAATTATGCATCACTTGACAGAATTAGAAATTACAGGAATAGTACGGAGGAATATTGATAGTAGCTATGAAATTAGTTATCGTTGAAAGCCCAACTAAAGCTAAAACCATTAAGCGCTTCTTACCGCCTGATTTTGTAGTGGAATCTAGCTTGGGTCATATTCGCGATTTACCCAAGGCGGCTGCTGAAATACCCGCCAAATACAAATCGGCCAAGTGGGCTCGGTTAGGAGTAGATATTGAACATGATTTCGCTCCGCTGTACATTATTCCAAAAGATAAAAAGAAACACATTGATAAATTAAAAAAATTGATAGCCGAAACTGACGAATTGTATCTGGCCACTGATGAAGATCGTGAAGGCGAAGCCATCAGTTGGCATTTGTTACAAGTATTCAAACCAACCGTGCCAGTAAAACGAATGGTGTTTCATGAAATTACTGAACCGGCCATTCGTCAAGCCCTAGCCCAGCCGCGTGATATTGATATGCATTTAGTAGAAGCTCAAGAGGCTCGCCGCTTGTTGGATCGGTTGTATGGCTACGAAGTATCGCCGGTGTTATGGCGCAAAGTGGCGCCAAAACTCTCGGCTGGCCGAGTACAAAGCGCCGCCTTGCAATTAATTGTAGAGCGTGAAAAACAACGCATACTCTTTCAAACCCGATCGTACTGGGATGTGGTTGGTAAATTTCATACCAAAACCAACGAGGCCTTTATCGCTAAACTGTATAGCCTTGATAATCAACGGATCGCTTCAGGGGTAGATTTCGATGGTCACACTGGCCAATTGAGTACGGTCGCTCAAACCAAAGGCATTATGGCGTTAACCAGTGCCCAGGCTACTACCATAGCCCAAGCTCACGCTGGAGCTGATTGGCAGGTGAGTTCAGTGCAACAAAAACCAATTAATTCTAGTCCGCGGCCACCATTTATTACCAGTACGCTGCAACAAGAAGCTGGTCGAAAATTAAGTTGGCCAGCTAGTCAAACAATGCGTACTGCCCAACGCCTGTATGAAAAAGGCTACATCACGTACATGCGCACGGATTCAGTCACTTTGTCGGCCGAGGCTATTCAAGCAGCTCGGGCCAAAATTGTCAGTTTGTTTGGGGCAGATTATATTCCCCAGCAGCCGCGTTTATATAAAACTAAAAATAAAACGGCTCAAGAAGCTCACGAAGCCATTCGGCCAGCCGGTACAACTATGCGCACGGTTGATGAATTAGCTGGTGAACTGGAAAGCACTGAATTAAAATTATACGAATTAATTTGGAAACGCACAGTCGCCTCGCAAATGGCCGATGCCCGATTACAACAAACCACCGTGCAACTGCAGCATGATACTGTTGTATTTCAAGCTTCTGGGCGCACCATTGAATTTCCTGGTTATTTTCGTGCCTATGTTGAAGGGGCCGATGACCCCGAAGCCGATTTAACTGACCGTGAAACGATTCTGCCTCCATTAAAAATGAACGAGGCTGTTACCGCTGATAGCCTTACTCCAGAAGAACACATTACCAAACCACCGGCTCGATATACAGAAGCCTCATTAGTGAAAGAACTCGAAACCAAAGGTATTGGCCGGCCCAGTACCTACGCCAGTATCATTGATACCATTCAATATCGCGGCTATGTATATAAAGAAGGCAGCGCGCT
Organism: Candidatus Kerfeldbacteria bacterium; assembly: GCA_016182495.1. Classification (GTDB taxonomy): domain Bacteria; phylum Patescibacteriota; class Patescibacteriia; order UBA9570; family UBA9570; genus JACPGK01. The sequence goes on along the minus strand of JACPGK010000033.1, from coordinate 34,675 downwards.
GGTTCCCCGCTTTGTCGCCTTTGCGGTGGTGGCCTTACTACATAATAATTTCCGTAATCTAGTGGACACCACCTATACAGCCGCCATGGAAGAAGATCTTGATGCTATTGCTACTGGTGATAAACAAGCCATCCCCTATTTAAAATCATTTTATTTTGGATCCGATCAACAGCCCGGCTTGCATCAACAACTCCAGGTTGACATTGATGCTCGGGTCGCCTGCACCATTGCCCTTGGTAAAACAGCCGATGGTAAGCCAGTCAATATTCGCATCGGACGATTTGGACCATTCGTAGAATTAATTGATGGAGATACTAGTCAAACTGCCAGCTTGCCAGAAAACCTAGCCCCCGATCAACTCACTTTAAATAAAGCGCTTGAATTTATTGAAAAAAAAGCTGGTGGACCAGCTGTGTTGGGTCAAGATCCCGTCACTGCTGAAAATATTTATAGTATTGAGGGTCGGTTTGGGCCATATGTGCAACGTGGTGATAAACAGATCACAACCTCTCTACTGGCCGACGATGGTAAGAATAAAAAAAAGAAACCGAAAAAACCAAAAGTGATTAAACCCAAAATGAAAGGTTTGCCCAAAGGCATGAACGTAGCAGATGTTACGCTCGATATTGCTCTTCAGCTATTAACTTTACCAAAAAATTTGGGTGTTTATGAAAAAACCGGAGCCGACGTGATGATAGATATTGGTCGCTTTGGATCGTATATCAAAGCCGGCAATGATACCCGTAGTATTCCGTCCACTGATAATATTTTGACTATCACGTTAGCCAGAGCCATTGAATTATTAGATACACCTAAAGGTCGTGGGCGGCGGTCGGCTGCTTTAAAAGCACTGGGTGATCATCCCACCATCAATCAGCCTATTGAAGTACGTACCGGAAAATTTGGACCGTACTTAAAGTGTGGAAAAATCAATGTTTCCATACCAAAACACCTTGCGCCCGACACCATTACACTAGAACAAGCTGCTGAATTAGTAACTGCCAAACAAGCCAAATAAAGAAGGTGGGCCCTTGAATTCTAGCCCCAACTAGGGTATTCTTATAGTATTTCTATGAAACGTGAAGAGTTCCTCCATTTTATCAAAGAACAGCGCTCGGATGCTGATATGGCTTTAATTGAGCGCGCCTACGATTTTGCCGAAACAGCCCATCAAGGACAGTTACGTAAATCTGGCGCCCCATATTTTGAACACCCTCAAGCCACTGCCTATAAATTAGCGGGCCTGCGCTTAGATGATGCTGCCATTGCCGCTGGCTTATTACATGATGTGCCGGAAGATACCAATCGTACGCTTGATGAAGTCCGCCAACAATTTGGGAAAGAAGTCGGTTTTTTAGTAGAGGGGGTCACTAAATTAGGTCAATTAAAATATCGTGGCATTCAGCGTTATTTAGAAAATTTGCGGCGCATGTTTGTAGCGATGGCTCAAGATATTCGAGTGATTGTGATTAAATTTGCTGACCGCATTCATAATTTAGAAACCTTGTCAGCCTTGCCACCCGATAAGCGTCGCCGGATCGCTTTAGAATCATTGGAAATTTACGCACCAATCGCTAACCGTTTAGGCATTGGCGATATTAAAGGTCAAATTGAAGATTTAGCCTTTCCGTATGTATACCCCGAAGAATATGATTGGTTGATTGATAAAGTTAGTGTCACTCGTCGACAAAAAGAAAAATATGTTCAAATCTTTAGTGGTGAAATTGAACACATTTTAACTGAACATCATATCCCATATATCTCGGTACATGGTCGGGCTAAACATTTATATAGTTTGTACAAAAAATTGCTGCGCCATAATCGCGACTTAAGCCAAATTTATGATTTAGTGGCTTTGCGTATCATCGTTGATAATGTATCACATTGTTATGAAACTTTAGGCATTATTCATAAATTTTGCCCGCCACTGAAAGGCCGTATTAAAGATTACATTGCTCAACCAAAACCAAATGGCTATCAATCACTGCATACTACAGTATTTACAGACGCTGGCGAAATTGTTGAAATGCAGATTCGCACGGCTGGCATGCACGAAGAAGCCGAATATGGCATTGCCGCTCATTGGCATTATAAAGAAACTCCGGGAGCATCAATGTCAAAAGAGCGGTATGTTTGGGTACAACAGTTAGCTAAAATGCAAAAAGAAATTCAAGATGAAGAGCAATATTTAGAATCATTAAAAATTGATATTTTTCAAACTCGTATCTTTGTGTTTACACCACGCGGTGATGTGATTGATATGCCAGAAGACGCCACGCCAATTGATTTTGCCTATCATATTCATACCGATATTGGTCATAAATGTAGCGGCGCTAAAGTGAACGACCAACTCGTACCGTTAGATACTCGCTTAAAATCTGGTGATGTGGTTGAGGTGATGGTTGATAAACACCGCCAAGGACCCAACTCCGATTGGTTAAACATTGTTAAAACACATAGTGCTAAACGTCATGTGCAAGCCTGGCTCAATAAGCGTAACGATCAAGATCGCAAAAAATTGCTTGATAAAAAATAGCCAGTCGTTAACCTATTATCTTACGCAACAACTCGGCTAGCTCTTCAGCCGAGTAATACGTAATAGTAATGGTACCTTCGTCGCCTTTGGGTTTAATGACCACTTTAGTACCAAGCGCACCCACTAAATCATTCTGCATAGCCGCTAGATGCGGCTGCAGTAATTGCTGCCGGCGGCGCTGGCGAAAGTGTGGCTGTTTAGTATGACCCTGTACCTGATTCAGCAAATCGCGTACCGTTAATTGCTGGTTCAAAATCAGCTGCAACTGCTCTAATTGAGCAGTTACCGTTGGTAAACCCAACAACACTTTGGCATGACCTTCCGTAATTTTCCCATCAGCTAAGGCTTGCTGAATATCTCCTGGTAAATCGAGCAGACGCATAGTATTGGTAAAACTCGATCGAGAAATACCCACCTTTTTGGCAGCTTCATCATGATTTAAACCAAATTCATTAATCAGTTTGTGATAGGCATCAGCTCGTTCCACCGGATTCAAATCAGACCGTTGTACATTTTCAATCAAGGCTAATTCTAGCTTCTCTAACTCATTGACATCACGTACTATCACCGGTACCTGGATTAGCCCAGCTATGCGAGCAGCTCGTAAGCGCCTTTCACCGGCAATTAATTGATAGTGATTAGTATCAATACCACTCACTAATAATGGCTGCAGTATGCCATGTTCGCGGATAGAATTAATCAATTCTTCTAACGCTTGGTGAGAAAAATGTCGACGCGGTTGATGTGGATTAACGCTAATGGCTGTGACTGGAACCTGCCAAGTCTCGTGTTGAGCTGCTGTTAACGAAGAAGCCGCTGCCTGATTAGCAATATTCGATGCAGAATTGCGCGGTGGGATTAATGAATCGAGTCCTCGTCCTAAAGCCATGACTATATTATATCACACGCTGGATAATTTCATCAGCTAACCGGCGGTAGGCTTTGCCACCAGTTGAGCGCGGTTCGTACAAAGCAATCGGTTTACCATACGATGGAGCTTCGGCTAGGGTAACATTTCTTGGGATAACAGCTTCAAATACATGAAAGGGGAAATGCTGTTGTACTTCTTGTATCACCTGGCGCGATAAGGCATTACGACGATCAAACATCGTAACAATGGCACCACCAATTTGCAACTGTGATTGTAAATTCTGTTGCACTAATTCAATCGTAGCCAATAATTGACCCAGCCCCTCTAAGGCATAGTATTCACATTGCACTGGGATCATAATCCACCGGGCGGCTACCAGGCCATTAAGAGTGAGTAAATCTAACGATGGCGGGCAATCCACAATAATATAGTCATAGTACATTTGAATCGATTGTAAAGCCTGATCCAGTTTATATTCACGTTCAGCCACATTGACGAGCTCGATAGTAGCACCAGCTAACGCAATGGTTGCTGGGGCAATATGGAGTTGTTCAAGTTCAGTTTGAAACAAGGTGTTACGAATATTATCTTGACCAACCAACACGTTATAAATACCACGCTCAAGTTGTCGCGGATTAATCCCAAATCCTTGAGTGGCATTGGCTTGGGGATCAATATCTACCACCAACACGTGTTTGCCGCCCAATGCTAAAAAACTGGCCACATTAATAGCCGAAGTAGTTTTTCCAACGCCGCCTTTTTGATTGGCAAAGGCAATAATTCGTGCCATAATTGTTCAGTATACCGTATTGACACGTTCTTGGAAAATCAGTACTATCCGGTTTACGCCGATGTGGTGGAACTGGTAGACACGCAGGTCTCAAAAACCTGTGAGGGCAACCTCATGACGGTTCGATTCCGTCCATCGGCACTAACAGTTTGTGTACTAACGAGCTACAGTAATACCGTCTTCCGCTTCTTCAGCACCACAGGCAGTGACGGTGACGATACCAGTTGAAGCAACGCTCAAGGTGTAGCCATTACCGCCATCAAAGGTACCAACGCCATCGGGATCTTGCGGTAAACTGGCAATATAACCTTGGCCAACCAAATCATCAAAATCAGTACAGCTAGTCACCGTGGCTGATGGACAAGTTGGGGTACAACTGGCATCGGTAGTACTAGAAATCATATGCACAGTACCATTAGCGGCTATTCCGGCTGGATAGGTGCCATCGTTATCAACGGTTGATTGTAAAAATGCATCCATCAAAGCATTGGCGGCGCTCCATCGTTCAGAATCTTGCGCTTCGTTAATACGGGTGGCAGGATCAATCGCTACAAAGGCGACCGCGGCTAAAATTGAAATCACCGCAATCACAATTAATAATTCAACTAAGGTGAATCCAGCTGACATTGTACGCCGATGATCGTTGAGTTGTGACATAATATTATAAAGTATTTAAATTAACTCCTGAAAATGATTGTTCTTTAGCCACTACCCCCAGGGCTAAACCAACCGCATTACTATACACTAAACCATCATCTTGCAATAGTGCCAGTGTACTATTTTTTCGTAAACTTGCCAACAGTTGAGCAACGCCACAAGGCTGACCGAGTTGTTGCTGTAACCAATCCATTAAACCCGGTAAATTGGCTGTACCACCAATGCAATAAATACGTTCGACAGTGTGACCGTAATTGTTTTCTACATACTGCTTGGCTTCCTGAATTTTACTAACAATGCTGGCCAATACGGTGGTTAAGGCGGTTGTCACGGTTGCATTTTTACCGGTGATACCATCACGACATTTCAATTGTTCTGCCAAAGCCGCAGTGAGTTTAGCGGTTTTCATAATCTGTTGCGTCAGTTGTTGCCCGGCTACTGGAATATTAAAAGTAAACAGTAAGCCAGTATGATTAAAAAAACTGACAATGGTAGTACGAGCTCCAATATCTAATAGCAATTGAGCGGTGCCGGGAGTAACGGCTGATAACACCGCGCGAGCCGAACTGATTGATTCTAATTCAATGGCTACTAACTTCCATTGCATGGTTTGAGCCAATGTACGATAACTTTGTAAAATAGTCCGGGGCACAGCCACTAACAAAATATCTTGCTGCTGGCCCCGCTGACCCAATTGAATAAAATTATGGCCGACATCGTTGTTCGTAAATGGCAAATAATGTCCCAGCTGTTGTTGTAAAGTAGCAGCGATATGATCTCGGCTCACTCCTACCGGAAAGCTTAATAACCTGGTAAATACTTGGCTTTCAGGTAACGACACCACTACGGCCTTAGCCTGAAACGGTGTTGGCCGAGCCTGTTGCCATAGTACTTGTAATTGAGCAATCAAAGCGGGCTGATCGAGAATGATACCATTATTGACAATGCCGTCGGCTAAGGTTATTCGACTGATTGCCGTAACAGCTGGCAAACGAGAAAATATACCCCGGTGTAATTCAACCGCTTCAACTGAATAATCCGACAAATTCACTCCAATACTACGCATGGTGTGTAGTGTAGCCTATTATAATTATTCTGTCTCTTGCCAACTGATTAGCGTAAATGGATTAGTTTCTAATTGTAAAGCAATTGCATGATAATAATTCTCACGAAATACTCCAGTCACTTGGACATTTATTGTAGTGCCGGGTCCGGCGGTGGCGATAATAGTGCAGTAATTACCTTCGGTCACAACTGTTAGCGTATGAGTACCAATGTAACCCAAACCAATTCGTTTGATGCGTACCATGGCCTCATAGGCGCAACTATCAGCCACATAGAATGCCCGCATACCTTGATCGGTGGTAAAGGCAGCCACTAATCCATTAGCGGTTAACACGGTGACTAAAACGCCTATCACCACCACAACCGATAAAATAATGGTCACACTAATTAAAGCAATGTAGCCGGGTGCTGGTTTCATTGTCGTAATGTGATAGTGGTAGTACCAGCGGCATCAGCCTCAAATTCGGGTCGATTACTACTACTGCCGATTGAGGCTTGCACTGTTATGCTGATGGTTCGGATGGTATTAAAATTAGTATGAGTACGATTCACTACGGTAAATTGATCAATTGTCACATTACTCGGCGTTAGTGTTAGGGGTGACCCGCCATTGTTTGCTAGGGTGATAGCGCCAGCTGTAAATTGGTATTGTCGCGTTGAGTTATCAGCCAGCGTAAGAGTTAATAGGCCATCTTCAAAATCGTTCGCATCAATGGTTTTGGCCGAACGGACATCGCTGCTGATACGATGCAATACAAAAGTGACGGCATGATTGACATTATGAATGGCTACGGCTTTAGTTTTACTGCGGACACTTTGAGCCGAAATGGTCAAAATTGCTACCATCACCAAGGCAAATACCGCCAGGTACACCACTACTTCGAATAATGAGAAACCAGTTGGTGTTTTAGCGTTCATACAACGTAATGGTAGTGGCTTCAACTTTTGGTGATTCGGCTGTAGTGCCGGTGATGGTCATAACATATTGAAGGTATCGCTGATTAAGGCTATTGAGTGATAATAAATCTCCGCTGGCATTGCTATAGATAGTAGCAGTGGTACCATCCGGGCCAACAAAACCGGCCAAGGCCAAATTATCAACTGTATCAGCGGTGCGTAGTTGAACACTCACCGTACAGTTGCTACAATCGATCTGATTGAACCATTCAATAATATTATAATTGCGCTCGGTATTGCTACCAAAAATCTCTGATTGGTATGTGCCAATGGTATGGTGAGAGGTATCAACCGCTCCAGGAAACACAATGTCATCGGCAAATATCACTGCCCCAACGGCCTCATTTTGATGTGACCGCTCGCTATCACTATACTGATCTTCTTCAAAATGCATACTAATATCGGTAGTGGTAATATTACAAAGCGCCGCCCAACTGCCATCACTATTATCCATGCTCATTTGGCTCACTACGGCTCGCGCGTTAGCGTAATTACCACCATGGCTATAATTATAGCAACCATTACTATGCCCGCCAGCAAATTCAGTATTCCACATAGTACGAAATTCGGTGGTATCAACTACTCCAGTACCAATATTTTCAAAGGCAATCCAACCAATGGTTTCTGGGCCATGCGTTCGGCTCGGCACCACTTGGGCTGCATTCATGGCAATTTGTAGGCTAGTGCGCGTTGGTGGATTAGTGCGACTGCTCGGCTGACTCACCCATGAACTAATCCAGGTTGGATCATTACGACTCATTACCTGATGTAGTACAATTGGAGCGTTACTATAGTGGTGATTAAAATTTTTAGTATCACCCGTCCAGGAAATAGATGACGCCACTGTACTACTGGTATCGCGATGGGCTTCGATTTTCATATCACCAATTTGCCAATCTCCTTCCTCCATCACTAAATAATATACTTGGTCAGAAAAGGTCGTGTTACGAGGTGAAAAATTATCAGTTGGAAAATCAAATTGCACAGTAAAAGCGGTAGAAGTGACATCATACACTCGGGTAGACACCGGTGAATTAGTATCACTGGTTAACCAGGGTGAAGTGATTACCACCGGATTAGTATAGGATTGTGCCAAATTAACGGTAACAGGGTTACGCAAAAAATTATTGTCAGTGAGAGTGAATGATCCAGCTTGGCCAAAAGCAAGGTAACTAAAATCTTCCGACGTATGTGATCGTTCTCGATCACGAGTTTGATCTTCATCTGCATACAAAGTGACTTGGGTTGGTGTTACACTATCGAGCATTGCCCAACTGCCTTCGGTAGCATCACTGGTGGTTTGAGCGGCCAGTACGATTGGGGCAGTTATGTAGGTATGATCGAATGTATCGGTGTAGTGCGTATCGTCGAACCCGCGCACAATGTCGCCAGTAGTATCAGTTTCAAAAGCCACGCTATTGGCCGTAGCCGTTTTTTCGGCTTCAATCACCACATAGCCAATATCTTCTGCCTCATGGCTAGCCGTTACTTCTGCCCCGTTCAAGGCTACTTGGAAACCATCGGTGCCAGGTGGGGCTGTAGCCGAAGTATCATCAGATACAAATGAGGTAATCCAACTACTATCATGCTCGCTCATCACTTGATGCAGCACCACTGGAGCAGCACTATACCCATTGGTATAACTCACATCAACGCCGTTATTCCAACCGCCGCAAGAAAAGCAGTTCACCCGACTAACATTATCTTGCACACCAGCTTCGAGCTTAATACCGCTATTGCCTAAGCGCCATACCCCAGCTTCGACCACAAGATAATTGACGGTTTCGGCATTACTACTGGTTGGGTTAAAATTATCTGGTGGAATATCTAACCGTACTTCAAAACTATTGACCGTGGCATTACGCACCCGCACAGTCACTGGGGTAGCAGGATTGTTGCCATCCTGAATGGTGGCAACGACCACTGGGGTAGTATAGGTATTGGTCAAGTTAACCGTTGACCAACTGGTAGAGGCAGTGGTGATACCGACCTCAAGGTTGGCAGTGGTAGTACCAGTAACCACGCCTACTTCAAACGGTGGGGCATCGTACACCACATCAGCGTCATTGAGATAGTATGTGCCTGGTTGAGCAAACGCCATGTAGCCCATATCTTCAGTGGTAGTAGATCGTTCAGCATCATTGGTTTGATCTTCATCAACATACAAATCTAGCCGACTGGCGGTGATACCGGTAACCTTGCCCCAGCTGCCATCCGTAGCATCCATGCTCATTTGAGTGGCTAACACCAGGGGAGCGCCAAAATAGGTTTGATCAAAATTTTCTCGACGATATGGAGTATTATCAAAACCACGCACAGTATCACCAGTAGCATCGGTTTCAAATTTAATATGTTCAAAACTATCGGTTCTTTCACGCTCAATCACCAAATAAGCAATATCTTCAGCCCCGTGGCTATCATCTACAGTAACTACTTCTGCCCCGTTCAAGGCTACTTGGAAACCATCGATGCCAGGTGGGGCTGTAGCCGAAGTATCATCAGATACAAATGAGGTAATCCAATCAGAATCATTATCGGTCACAATTTGATGAAACACTATTGGATTGGTCGAATAGATATGCTGGTAGGTAATATCAGTACCACGATTCCAACTACCACAAGTTTGGCAATTTAAAGCCGACACATCTTCAACCACACCGGCTTCCAGTTTAGTGGCACCATCACCCAGTTCCCAGATGCCTGGTTCAATAGCCAAATAAGTGACTATTTCTGAATTGGTTGTACTCGGTGTGGTGTTATCAGTCGGAAAATCTAATTTTATATCAAAACCAGTAGCAGTGATATTACGCACTCGGACAGTCACTGGGGAATTAGGATTATTGGCTGATGCTATGGCGGTAAGCACCACTGGGTGATCAAAGGTATTATCAAATGGAAACGTTTGCCAAGTATCGTTAATGGTGATGTTATCAATTTCTAATGGAGATTGAATAATTTGCAACTCACCATCAGCAATGGCACTAATCCGTAAGTTGGTGAGTGTACCATTGGCCCAGGCACTAGCTGTAGTAGTGGTTGTGCTGGTCGCAATCCAATCAGTCACGTAGGTATCAGCGCTGATAGTACTGGTATCAAGCACGCTATTTTCCCAAGCAATGGTTACGGTGACGCCGCGCGTATGAGGATCAAAGGTCGCTTCATCATCAGTGCTCGGTACAATGTCGCCAGCGGTATCACGATAAACATCAGTAAATATAATAGTTCGGGTGTAGCGTGAATTATCTTCCGGGTGATCAGGTGTAGTGACCAGTTCCCATACGCCTTCACGTTGTGCCAAGCCATATTCAACATTAGGAAGGTCGGCTAAATAATTCCAAGCTATCTGATCAATTTGTTGAACGGCTTCGAGCCCTTCTTGTAGATAGTGCGACGCTACCGCTCGTTGGGCACTGGATTGACTACTATATAACGTGGCTGTTAAAAAATAAATTGCTCCCGTGGCCAACACTGCAAACACAGCCATGGTAATAATCAATTCAACCAGCAGTATGCCAGCTGGCTGTTTAGTTAAGTTCGGTATTGCCAGCTTCATTGATGGTAATAGTATATGGTTCATCCGGTAACCAACTAGAACTGATTGTAATTGTAGTACTGCCATTACTTGGCTCACCAGTAACAGCACTAAATTGAACATCTTGGTCAGGAGAACTAATGGTAATGCTATTGGCATACGGTATGGTAAAATTGTTTGCATCGGAAAATACCACGTACTGTTTATTGCTATCCTCTAAGCGTATTCCCCAACTAGTGTTTTGATACCGTTCCATGGCTTTGGCTTGAGTGACCCGTACATCTGATAACAGGGTTTGAGCAGCAGCTTGTAACTGTTGCCGCGATTGAAATTGAAGATAAAATGGCGAAGCGACAGCCGCTAAAATGGCAATAATCGCAAATACTAATAATACTTGCAGATAGTTCATTACAGTTTACCGACTGATGCTGTAAATTGATAAATTGGCGTGATGATAGAAATGCCAACAAATAACACCACTGCTCCAATCACCAATAATAACACCGGCTCAAGCGTGACGCTTAATTGTTTTGTGGCAGCATCAACTTCTAAATCAAAATATTTGCCTAAATATTGTAAAATGCCCTCCAAACGACCAGTCCGTTCACCAACAGCCACCATGCGGGTAACAATCGGTGGAAACAAGCGAGGATAGTCGCTTAAAAATGAGGCTAAGTTACCGCCTTGTTCAATATGTTGTAAAGCCAGACGTAACACTCGACGATACACCAAGCTAGTTGAGGAATGCATCACCGAGGTTAAACTTTCAGCAATCGGCACGCCGCTTTGCAACAATGAGCCTAACGTAGCGGTAAAACGACTGATATTCACATTGCGTACAATTGGGCCCACAATCGGCAGCCACAATATCAAATGATGCCAAATGTTTTTTACGGTTGGTAGCATCAGTGCTAATCGAGTCAATACTACCAGCATAATGCCAAACGCTAACCACCAATACCAATAATGAGACATAGCGTCAGCTATCCACAATAACACTTCAGTGGAACGGGGAATTGGCACTTGGAGCGATACGAATAAACGAGTCAGTCGTGGTAATACAAACACTGATAGAATAATCCCCAAACCAATAATGGCGGCCAGTACGATGATAGGATAAATTAAAGCGGCTTGAATTTTTTTACGCAACGCTAAATCATTTTCTAACTGATTAGCTAATTGATCAAAATTACGAGCCAGTCTACCGGATAATTCACCGGTCCGAATCACATCAATATAGATAGCTGAAAAATAACGCTGATAACGACCAAAACTATCAGCTAATGAATGGCCCGATTCTACCTGACGCAATACATTATGTAACACTGTTTTTAATTTACCAGTCGATTGCGCTTCGGCAATAATCAAAGCCTCCACCACCGTTAGGCCGGCATTTAACATTACCGCAAAATTTTTAGTAAAAAAGGTTAGCTCACGAGTAGAAATTGAAAACGATAGGTGCAACGACAACCAACGTTGCCGAGCGCCTACTTCGCGCAGTGATTGTACGACGACATTTTTTTGTTCTAAGGCCTGTTTCGCTTCTACGGCACTACTGGCCTCAATACCACCAGTGACTGGCTCACCTTGAGTATTAAACGCCTGATACGTATATCGGGGCATATCGTATTATTCCACTAACACGCGCATAACTTCTTCTAAAGTAGTTTCACCAAGTAAAGCTTTGCGTAGGCCATCCTCAAACATAGTTGTCATGCCTGCCGCAATAGCCGCCTGTCGCAGAATATCAGCATCGGATTGATTGGTAATTAAATCTCGCAGTGTACGACTCATCTGCATTACTTCAAACACTCCTAACCGACCTTTATAGCCGGTGTGGTGACAAGCCACACAGCCTTTGCCTTGATAAAGGCGTAACTCTTTTGGATCTTTTCTTAAATGGCGTTTCAAATCAATTTGCTTTTTTAATGCCTCCAGTTCTGCTCCAGTCAACACTACACTCATCACGCATTGGCTACAGATGCGCCGTACTAAACGCTGTCCGATGGCAATATTAACAGTGGAGGCTACTAAAAATGGCTCAATGTTCATATCCAATAAACGCGGTAAGGTGGTGGCAGCATCATTGGTATGTAAGGTTGATAACACTAAATGCCCAGTCATGGCCGAATTTACGGCAATACTGGCAGTTTCTTCATCACGAATTTCACCAATCATAATAATATCTGGATCTTGCCGTACCACCGAACGCAACCCTTTAGCAAAGGTTAAATTGGTGGCTTCGTTCACCTGAATTTGATTAATCCCTTCAATGGCGTATTCAATCGGATCTTCAATGGTGGAAATGTTCACTTCGCGCCGATTCAAAATTTTTAAAATGGCGTACAAGGTAGTGGTTTTTCCGGAGCCAGTTGGACCGGTGACCAAAATCATGCCATGTGGCCGTTTAATATACTGTCGTACAATCACAATGTCATCTTCGCTGAAGCCTAAATCTTCTAAGGCAAATTGACGTGATCGACTGGATAACAAACGCAACACGGCCTTTTCCCCTTCGGCCACCGGTAAAATTGATACTCGCACATCGAGATCTTCTTCTTCCAATTTTTGCACTAATTTACCATCTTGCGCCGCTCGGTGTTCATCGGTACGCAAGCGAGCCAAAATTTTAATACGGGTAATTAATAAATCCAATAACTGCTTCGGCAGTGATACCATATCATGTAACACGCCATCAATCCGAAACCGTACCACCACAGTATCGCTGGTTGGTTCAATATGAATATCTGAAGATTTTTGCTGATAGGCGTATTGAATAATAGTGTCTAAAATTTTAATCACGGATAAATTAGCGGCGGCGGTTGAAGTAGCGTGACCAACTTCGGAATGAATCACATCAGCAAATTCAAAAGCTAGGCCTTTACGATATAAATTCATGGCATCGTGTAAATCGCGCTCGGTAGCATAAAATACTTGAGCAGTTTTGCCAGTTTTCTTTTCCAACAAGTGCACTGTGGCTAAATCGGTTGGGTTAGACATGGCTATCTGAATAGCATCGGTAGTAGCACCAAACACTAGCACATTGGCTGTTTTAGCCATGGTTTCAGGAATAATCTGCAACGTTTCATCAGTGATACTGGTTTTACGCAAATTCACAAAGGTATACCCAGAATATTCAGCGATCAATTGCCCTAAATGTTCATCAGAAATAAGATCACGCTCAACTAATATATCATTCAACGAGCGTTGTTCATGTTCAGCATAGGCTAACGCTTGCGTTAAATCAGTAACGTTGATTAAATCGGCCTCGCGCAAAATTTTACTCAACTGGTCGGCCTTGAGCATTGAGAATTGAATAAATTTTATTAATTACCTTTTGAATGGAAAAATTACTTTTCACAATATAATCACTAGCGCCGTAACGCTTAGCTTGCTCAATATCTTGATCTTGTCCGAGATTAGATAAAATCAATACTGGAATGGTTTTCAATTTGGCATCGGCCTTCAAAGTTTGTAATACTTCAAAACCATTTAATTTTGGTAAGATCATATCGAGCAACACAATATCTGGCGGATTTGACCTAATTTTTTGCAGAGCCTCTTCTCCATTACCGGCTACATCCACTCGTTGAAAACCTTCGTCGACTAATCGTTCAGAGAGTATTTTAGAAAGAAAGGCTTCATCTTCTACCACGATAACACTGCATTGATCTGCTTGAATAGGCATAAAGTAATTTAAGCTTTAGAACTAATTGGTAAAGAAAAAAATACAGTGGTACCTTGGCTTAATTTTGATTCTAGCCAAATATCACCGCCATGCAAGCGAATAATTTCTCGAGCGATATATAACCCCAAACCAGAACCTTCGGTTTGCGATTCTACGGCATTATCAGCTCGATAAAATTTCTGAAACATGTGTTCTAAATCTTTATCTGGCACTCCAATACCTTGATCGTGCACCGCAAACACCACGTGTGGATCTTTCACCTCGGCAGTCACCAACACTTCATGATGTCCTGGGCTGGTATATTTAATAGCGTTAGTTAACAAATTCATAATCACCTCTCGTACTTTATCGATATCAGCTTGTACCAATGGCAAACTATCAGCCAATCTGTTGATAATGCTCACATTATGAGCATGAGCAAAGTGCACTAATTCATTACTGACATCAATAATCATTGGTTTCAGGGCTGCTGGCACAATTTTTAAATTAAACCGGCCGGAATCAATTCGCGATACATTCAATAAATCATTAATTAAATGAATCATTCGCTCATTGCTTTGATAGGTTTGTTTTAACCGTTCTTCTTGCCAATGATTAATGGGGTTGCCATGGCGATTTTCAATAAGCGTCTCTAAATACCATTTCACCGCCGAGGCTGGTGTGCGTAACTGATGTGATACCACTGAAACAAATTCAGATTTTAATCTGGTGAGTTCTTTGGCTGGCCGAATATCTCGAATCAATACCATAATACCAATAGCTGCACCACTGGTATTTTGAATGATTGAAGCCGTGTAACTGATTGGCAAAGAGGTGTTATTTTTTATCACCAGCCGAGCATTTCCATTACTGGGATGCCGAATTGGCCAAGGAATTTTTACCCCTTCATCATTGGCTTGTAACGGTAATACCGCATCAATATTTTTCTGTTTGATGGCATTAATATGATAGCCAGTGAGTTTTAAAGCAGCTTGATTGGCGTGATAAATCGTGTGATCATTTTGTAAAATAATCACAGCCTCATCGATGCTATCAATCAGCACTTCAAACGAAGCCTCTTCAAGTTTACAATCAATCAAGCAATCATGGTCTACCGTAGACATAATGTGTCATATTATAACACATTTTTCAAAAAAACATAACAACTGCCCAACACAAAAACTAACGCAATGTTTGATAACGCTGGGCCACTACTTCCCAATCGACCACCTTCAAAAAATTATCCACGTAAGCAGCTTTATTAGTTCCGTAATCAATCGCAAAAGCATGTTCCCAGCAATCGAGTGCCATTAAAACATCGTTCTTAATTGGAAAACCAATATGATGCTCATACATAATATAGGTATGTAACCGACCATCGACTTGATTTTTGGTCAAAATTACCCAACCAGGGGTAGATGCAGCTGAACCTTTAATATCGGCCTCAAACTTTTCACGTGATCCCCAGGCCTCGATAATAGCTTTATCTAATTCATCACGCGCCGCTGATGGTTGCGGAGTCATGTTCTCAAAATAACTTTGATGTAAATACGAACCATTAAAGGCGACTGTTTCTCGACGTTTTAACTCCGAAAAAACACCGTAGGAATAGTTACTATCGACTGGGTCAGTGAGTTTTAATTTTTCTTCAATTTCATTTAATTTTTTTACGTAGCCAGCATACAATCCCAGATGAGTTTCAACTTGTTTATCAGTCATGCCAGGCAACTGGCCAATCAGGTGTGAAAAATCTTTAGCAATATGAATCATAGTATTACTATAGCACAGTTATGGGGTGACTGGTAGTGGTATATTGAGCAAGGCTGGCACAGCGTACGCTGTATTCAAACTTTCCACACTGGCGTCACCGGCGGTGTTGTACTGAAAAGCACCTGAAGTACGCTGTTGATTTTCTAAAAAATTATACCCTGTCCGTTTATTTTTCATTATCAACCGTGGGGCGTGCTGACTAGCCGCTAAACCCTGTACGGCGAGAGCCGTACTGGAAGTATTGGAATCATCGTGATTAGCGTACCCCCAGCCACCATCATAATTTTGTTGCTCAAGTAAATAGCGCACGGCCGCTTGACGAGCGACATTAGTATATACACCAGTACTATCGTCTTCACCCTGCACAGCGGCATATAACTGTACTAACGCTGCTGTGGTATCCACATCGCTGGTTGGCAAACTAACAGCATAGGATGCTCCACCATCGGCATTAATGCCCGCTTTAGCCGCTTGTAAGGCAGTCGCTAAGGCTGGTGACGTATAAGCTTCACCAGCAGCTAATAAAGCTAGTCCGGCATAAATATCATCATTCACGAAATCAACCGAACCAAACTGATTGTTACTCTCGGTTTTTTTTAAACGCGCCACATAATCAATGCCATCAGCTGCTCGAGCATCAATCTTCAATGCTTGTAACGCTAAAATATGCCGCGCCAAGGTAGAGGCACCATCACTGACAGTTGGCTGACTGGCTAATACTGCTGCTTGCACAGTAGCATTCACTTCAGTTTTTAACCCAGCGGTTAACAACGCCCCATAGGCTACGGCTGACCATTCGGTGATTGATTGACTATCACTGGCGTTATCCAATAAATAGGCCATACCAGTTTGAGCCAGTTGTTCCCGTTCAGTACGCAGTATGGTTTGAGTTGATTGATGATGCTGATACACTCGTACTTCGGCTGAATTTGATTGACTATAGCCAGCCGCACTGGCCACGATAGTGAATGCTTCGGTTGGTTGTTGCGGGTGAAAGCTAGCTTTACCAGCTTGATTGGTAATACGCTGATGATTACCAAACAATACTGCGATTCCAGCCGCCGGTTCAAATGTAGCAGTAGTATCGTTATACTTAGTCACGCGAGCCACTAATCGTTGCTTAGTATACAGTTGTTTTTTTTCAACAGTCAGCTGCAATGGCGTGTTGGGATACCCACCATAGCTTAACAACACCGCTTGGCCTTCAGTTAAATCATAATCGGCTAGTCCAACACTGGCTAACACATAATCAACCGCGAATGACCAATAATCACTGGCCGATCCAGTATCATCATTAATACCATTAAGATACAAACCATAGTCACTATCGATTAATTCGTATGAAAAATCTCCCGCTCCGGCTGCTGCCGCTAACGCACAGATCGCTTTTGGTCCAATGATATCATGCTCGGCGCCACTATTATCTGTAACCGTACAACCATCATCAGCAATATACACCGTATCGTTATACACTGTGTCATCAGGCGCTTCAATCCGCATGGTAACGCTGGTATAGGTGGTAGCCTGGGCCGCGACCGGAGCAGCGAGCAACAGATTGAACAAGAAAAAAATTTTTCTCATAAATAAATGTGTTAGTACGTTAGATTAAAATTATTAATATTCGGCTTCATATTTCCATTGAATAGTATCACCGGCAGTGACTGTTTTTTGATCAACTCCAACGGTGGCTTTTTTACCGTTCACTGAATAAATCCAATACCGGCCCGGCAGATCATTTGATTGTACACCGGCTAAGCCGTCAACAAATACTCCTAAATCAGAGAACGTTTTTGTATGATAGGTAAAACTAAACTGGGTGCTGGCTTGCTTCATTAAGCGATGAACGGTGATAGCATCAGTTACCGTGATTATCTCATTGAAATTCACTCCTGGCCCAATGATGATTAATTGGACTGCGGTAGTGATGCCATCAGCAATCGGTTTGGTTGGTTCAATAGTAGTGGTGCCATCAGCTTTAGCTATCGATGACACTGGGGGAGTAGTAACGACTGATGAAGTCACTACTGGTACAGTATCTTGGTCAACGGCTACAGTGGTGGGAACAATCAGCTCTGGTGGTTGATACGGTTGCAATTGTGGTCGCCATAGCCATACTATGGCACTAGCCATAATAATACTGCCTAAAGCTGCCCAAGAAATATAATGATGTAGACGCGGTTGCATAAATAAAAAACCTGCTAATGAGCAGGGTGAATAGGTCAACGTAATCGCTAAAGAATCACGTGCCACTACCCCTTGCTCGAGGATTAAAAAGTGACTTAAAAGCAGGTAATCTGGCTTATCTTGAGCCTAGTCAATGCACTAGGTTTGCTCAAAATGTACAGTTGCGGCACAGCCCCGGATTTTAACCGGTGTTCCCCTGCTGAATTGTTAAAGGTACTAGGGTAGTGTACCGCTTCATTTTTTTCTGTCAACTGCTTGGGGTGAGGGCCTGATAACTTTCGAAAAAATCAGCTGGATTCTGCCAGGCCGTTAATTCAGCCTCTGTTGGTACATACCCAGCAAATAACTCTGCTCCGGTAAATTGATACAGTCCAAAATGTAAATGTTTGCGTTCACCATCAGTTTCTGAAGATTCATGATCGCCTAATTCGCCTAAACGTTGCCCGGCGGTCACGGTATCACCAGGTTGCCACTGCACCGAAGCAATGTCGAGGTGTCCGTATAAGGCATGATACAAAGTATCGTTCCACTTAAATTCAACTATTAATACTCCGCCATATCCCGACACAACTTGTTTACGCACGATTGTTGCAGCTGTTACAGCATATACCGGTAGAACAACTGTGGTATCAGCCACTTCAATATCGTCGCCAGTATGGTAGCCTTGGAAACGATCGCCACTATTCGCAGTTATATACTGACCAAACACTTTTTTAGTACGCTTGGTTTGGTATTCAGCTATGGGATAATATATCGGTTGAGCGGCTACTTGCTGAATTTGATTTTGTAAAATAGCACTAATCGTAGTTGTTTTTTCCGTTTGATCCAATTCAGCTGCCAGGTTAGTTGTTTCATTCAACCAATCAAAATCAGCACCGTTGGTAGTTGCTAGCTTGTTCATATCAGGAGTAGTACAACCAATTCCACTACTAGCAACAACGACTAACAAACTGATCATTACCCAATATACATGAGTCATAGCTTGTAGTATACCATACACCTCGGGTATACTAATATTATGAAAACTACTACCCCCCAACGCCGCTCAAACGGCTCTCAACCAGAACGTAAGCCAGTATATATAGTGCTAACGCTTATTATTATTGGTTTGGTACTGCTGATTAGTTGGTTTATCTATTTGCTCGCTAAACCGACCACGTCGCCAACCAACAAATCAACCACCAACTCGGCTAACACTACCGTAACTGGCGACAAAAAGAAAAATAAAAAACAAACTACCAATAGTACAAACACCGCCAATACTAATACTACTACGAACAATGCTAACAATACTGTTAACGATAATAGCAATGCTAATACTGATCCGGGTTTAGTGGAGCCAACCAACAGTAATGAAAACAACAACAGCGATGACAATACGAACACTGATGACACTAAAGAAACTGTGACATTGTACTTTACCAAAGCTGGAACGGATTGTGGCGAAGTATATCCGGTAGAACGTGATATTGAACCAGCGGAAGATTTTTATGGTCAGGTTATTTTAGAAGTGATGCATGGCCCCACCACTGACGAAGCCGGCTATAGTTCTAGTATTCCAGCTGGACTGTATCTACGCCAAGTTCAATATACGGCCGATGGCCCAGTGATTACCGTAAACGAAACCTTTGCTGAACTTGATAGCTGTGATCAAACCACTGTCAGTAACCAATTGATTAAAACGGCTAATGCCATGTTTGATTTACCAGAAGATACTACCGGTCAGGTAGTGGTAGGGACCGTGACAGACAATGAGACAGATGATACTGAAGAAGATGACCCAGCAACCGATGAATAAAACGTTCTGTTATTCAATATTACAATTCTAAATCTACCTGTACTTCGGCTTCGGGTAAAAATGATAAATCATTGCCTACGAATACTAATCCTTCGGCCTGTTGTGGCACCATAAAATAGCCTTCCCATTCAATGGTTTGGGTAGGTTGCACGCTGATATACACCGGCGAAGCATCATCTGGCACATAAATGGTGGTATCGGTGGAGACATCAAATTTATTACCATCAGCATCCATCACATAGACATTAGTTGAATCAACCGATTGCGATTCTTTGGTATTATTAGTCACTTCTCCTTTAATGTGTAGCCACTGAAAACCTTCGTCAGCTGGTAATTCTTCGGCGATAATTTCCCACTCCGGTAAAGTGTATGATGATGGAATGGTATCAAGCGCCTCTACCGAAGTAATTGTATGCACAATATCACCCGCTGAAGCAGCCTCGCTAATTTGATACGTTTTTGGGGTTGATTGACTAGTAGCGTTTGTGGGATTAGTTCTGGTTGGAGCATTCGTTTTAGAATTTGATCCGTCAATACAGCCGGCCCCAGCCAATACTATGACTGCAACTAATGTGACGCCAATTTGAAAAGAAATACGCATAGATATAATAAAATTATTCCACTACTAAAGTACCTTTCATAGTGGCGTGACCACTGCCACATACCACCGAGCAGCTAAAGGAATAGGTGCCGGCTTTATCAGCCACAAATTCGACAGTGGTAGTTTTGCCAGGAGTTAAAGTTTCACTCACTCCAAAATCGGGTAAGCTAAAGCCATGGGGTACATCTTGACTGGTAATATTTAACACTACCGTATCATCGGTATTCACAGTAATAGTACTGGGTTCGAAGGTAAATTGACTAGCGCTAATATCAAAGGTTTTAGTAGCAGCAGTGACAGTATTGGTAATGGTAGTTGTGGTGGTAGCAGTATTGGTAGTAGTGGTAGTTGGTGCGATATTTGTGGCAGCTGTATTGGTTGTGGTAGTACCACTAGTGCAGCCAGCACCTAATAATGCCAGGGTGGCTATCGCCGTTGCACTGATTGATAATAGTTTATGCATATACCACAGTATACAGAGTTGATGACAATCTGTAAATTAAAACAGTAGGTATGTGTCGCGGCACGTACCTACTGTTCCCTACATTTTCTTAGACAATAAAAATATTACAGAATAGCGTCTTTAGCTGATTTGGCCACTCGAAATTTCAACACAGTTTTGGCTGGAATTTGAATTTGCTGACCAGTGGCAGGATTACGACCCATTCGCGCAGATCGATGCTTCTTTTGCAATTTACCAATACCAGGCAAGGTCACTTCACCGTCTTCTTTGGTGTGCTTATATACAGCAGCCACCAACATTTCCCACATGGTGGCAACCTCTTTTTTACTTAAACCGGCTTTATCAGCCAACATGGCAACAAATTGGCTTTTGGTCATTGGTTTTCCCATAGATACAAATGCTTAATAGTAATTAGTTTAATTATTGAGATCGGTGTGCAGTATACACTATTTGGCTTATTTTTGGAATATCAGCTGATGGTATTGTGGAAAACTACTCTACCACTACTGTACCTTGCATTGATGGATGGAAGGCACAAAAATAATCAAAACTGCCAGCGGTAGTCATAACAATGCCTTCAGATTCACCCGGATTTAAGGTACCGGTATTAAATAGGCCATTCTCTTCGGAAGCTGTATGACTCGATGAGTCGTTATTGGTCCATACTACTGTATCGCCAACATTCACGGTGATTTCTTCAGGTGAGAAGGCAAAATTATCAATACTAATATCTACTGTTTCTGGTTCGTCTTCGTCGTCTTCATCAGTATCTTCTTCATCAGTATCGTCATCATTGTTATCTTCATCATCATCTATTCCGTCATTATCGTTATCATTCATATGTTCATCTTCGCTATCGTCGATATCATCATTATCATCATCACTATCGTCTACATCATCACTGCCATCGTTATCATGATCAAAATCATGCTCATCACTATCATCTAGTATACCATCATTATCATCATCGTCATCATGTTTATCGGTGTCATCATCATTGTCATGATCATAATGAGCGTGACAACTAGCCTCGTCATAATCCATGATTCCATCATTATCATCGTCACTATCTTTTTTATCCTTCTGGCTGTCGTTATCATGGTTTAGCTTATTGACAGTAGTTTCATCTTTATCACCAATGGCATCATTGTCATCATCTAAATCAGGAGCATCTTTTTTGCCATCATTATCGTGATTGCGTCGAAATTTGCCACGTTCTAGCTCATCGGGAATACTATCAGCATCTCGATCAGTAGTATCCAAATCACTATCATCCAACTCTTCATCCTTGTCATCACGCAGGCCATCGTTATCGCCATCTAACACATACTTACCTTTCTCTACGCAATCAGGATAGGTATCACCATCATCATCAACGTCTTCACTATCAATTAAGCCATCATTATCGTGATCATTGGGCATGGAGTCGTTATCATTATTGGCTGAAGCCATAGTAACAGTAACAGCAGCAGCAATCATTATGGCTATTAAACTAACCATGATCCAATGGCGTGATGTTGTAATAACAGTGGGCATAAAACAAAGTATTAATTAAGCTATTAAGTATACTATAGTATACTGCGGCTCATTAGCCCAAGCAAGGATAGCGGTACGATTCATTCGCCACGTTGTTCCAAAGTAACCGTTACAGTTTGTTCTGCGCCGTCGTGTAAAATTTTCAACTGCAATGTGTCACCAACTTGTTTTTTAGCCACCACACTAGCTAACTGCACTTCATCAGTTAATTTTTGCCCATCAACTTCTAAAATAATATCATTCTCTTCAATGCCGGCTTTATCAGCTGGTGATCCGGGAATCACTGCTAAATCACCGGGTTCTTGGCCACGTAATACTAAGGCACCGTAATCAACCGTTAAACTATTTTTTTCTTGTAATGCTGGAGTCACGGCAATATAACGTACTCCTAAATATGGTCGCACTATTGTACCGGTGGTCTTGACTGATTCAACTACTGTTTGCACTAAATTGGCTGGTAAAGCAAAACCAATATTTTCAGCACTGCCTAAAGCCATAGCCACGTTTACGCCAATCACCTGGCCCTGCGAATTTAATAACGGCCCGCCAGAATTGCCTTGATTAATAGCGGCATCCGTTTGAATAACTCCTTCAAGTTGCTCGGTGGCACCAAAACCATCACCAGCCACAATGGAACGTGATAATCCAGAAATCACCCCAACAGATACCGAATTACTAAACTCACCCAAAGCATTGCCTATAGCAATAGTAGTTTGCCCAACCTGCAAGTCATCCGAGTTGCCAAATTCAAGATACGGTAAATCAGTTGCCTCAATTTTAAGAATGGCAATATCATTAGCCGGATCACGCGCCACTACAGTAGCCGGATACTTTTGAGCATCATTTAAAAATACAGTGTAATCGGCCTGATCATTCTCAACCACGTGTTTATTGGTGACAACATATCCATCAGCCGACACAATAAAACCAGAGCCGCTGCTAATTTCTTGTTTTTCTGTGCCCTTTTGTCGGTATTGTGGAAATTGTAGTCCAAACGGATCAAATTGTTCGTAGTACTGCTCAAACACCGGTACATCGGCTGTAGCCACAATTGAAACCACCGCTGGCTTAACCTGTTTAACGGTTTGAACCACTAAATTTTCTTCGTTAGCTGGTAAAATAGTAGCTGCACCACTCGAGTTAGTGGTTACTGTAGTAGGTAATTGAAGTGCTTGCGTAAGCAAAGTCGGTTTGAACATAACCAACCCAATACACCCAGCGATTAAAATAACGGTGATACTACCACCGGCTAAAAGGCCAAACAAGGCCCCTAACCAAGCTGATTTGGTAAATTGTGTCATAGTGATTGCATTATACAACCCTGGCAAATACTATCAACTGTAGTAGATGTGGATAATTATAACCACTTACGATTACGGAAGTACACGGCTAATCCTCCGCCAACCACTAGCATCAGGCTGATGACCACAAAATAGCCCCAGTGCCAATTGAGTTCTGGCATATATTTAAAATTCATGCCGTACACTCCGGCAATAAACGTCAGTGGAATAAAAATAGTCGAAATGGCTGTTAGTACTTTCATAATCTCATTCAAACGATTACTGACACTCGATAAATACACTTCAGCCAGACCCGACATAATATCCCAAAATGTTTGAATAGTATCAATCACTTGATACACATGATCATGCACATCGCGCAGATGTAGACGGGTGCTAGACTGAATTAAATTTGAGTCGTCGCGTTCTAAATCGGCGATAGCTTCGCGTAATGGCCAAACTGATTTGCGAAAAATAATCATCTCACGACGTAAGGCATTCACCTGTTGCAATGTAGTGGGCTTTGGTTCAGTAACCACTTTACCTTCAAACGTTTCAACCAATCCAGACCAAGCATCAAGAATATCAAAATACTGATCCACCACGTGATCCAAAATCGTGTAGGTTAAATAATCGGCTCCTTGTCGACGTAATTGGCTGTTGGCCTGTTCAATCAAGCCTTGAATTTGCTCCATAATGGCAGTGGGCTGTTCCACAAAGGTCAACACATAATCACTCCCTAAAATAATAACGGCGTGATGCATATCGATGGTGTGGTTGGACTGGCGGTAACTAGGAATATAAAAACTAATATAAATGTATTCACCAAAGTTTTGAGTACGGGGGCGTTGTTCTGGGGTACGAATTCCCTCTTGCACCAAGGGATGCAACTGATACAACGTGCTAACGGTTTGTAGTAATTCGGGTGTACAGCTGCCGGTGACGGTGAGCCACAGTACACCAGTGCGCTGTTGTAAATCAGCTAAACGATGAGCGGCCAGACCCTGGTGCTTTGAAAAATGGTCAGCATTATATTGGTAGGCGGAAATATCGGTGCTAACACTATGATGACTTTTTTTATGATCGAGGTGTAATAGCCGTGCCATAATTTGAATTGCCCAAATGAGAGTAATATAAAAATTTTACTAGTTCGGTTAAAACAAAATACACCGCCACAATAGTAAAGATAATCATCAAATGATTCCAGCTAGGAGTAACAAAATGAAACAACGACTGACCAAGAGCAGTAAATGGAATAACAATGGTACCAATAACACCGGCCAATGATAACGCAATTAAACTGCCTGATGGGCGACGAGAACGTAAGAAAAACCGATGGGTGCGAATAGAAAAAATAAAGACCAATTCCGTTAAAATTGAACCAATAAACCAATTGGTTTGCAGTATGGCTGGGCCCATTTTATAAAATAAAACAAAAAACACAAAATCAATCAACGTGCTAATGACCCCTAAAATGGTACACAGTAAAAAAATCTCCTTGATATCATAACTGCGTGGCCGACGTAATTCTTCTTGATCAACACTATCGGTAGCAATAGCAATCATCGGAAAATCCGATAACAAATTCACCAACAAAATTTGCAACGGTAACATTGGTAAAAAATCAATAAACAAGGAGGCAATCGCTACCGAATAAAAATTACCATAGTTCGAAGCTAGCGTAGCTTTGATATATTTTATGGTATTGGTAAACACTCCTCGACCTTCTTGAATACCAGTAATAATGGTATCTAAACTCTGCTCTAACAAAATAATATCGGCTGCCTCGCGAGCAATATCGGTGGCACCTTGCACCACTAAAGCAACATTAGCGGCTTTTAAAGCCGGGGCATCGTTAATACCATCGCCTAAAAAACCAACGTCGTGATTGGTTTCATACAGTTTAATCAACTGATATTTCTGCTCGGGAGATAGTCGAGCAAAAACGTGATGCTGTTTAGCTGTGAGTAGTTGCTCATCATGCGATAACCGAGCAAAGTCGGCTCCGGTTATTACTGCATCAGGTTGTTTAATTAAACCCACTTGATGAGCCACTGCTCCAGCCACTTCTTTACTGTCACCGGTTAATATTTTAATGCTAACACCTAATTGGCGAGCCCGGCGAATGGCATGAATGGTGCTGGCTTTAATTGGATCAGCCAAGGCTAAACAACCAATGAATTGCAAACCACTAGTCTCTTCAGCAACATTATAATTGATAGTAACTCCGGTTTTGCTAGCAATGGCTAGTATGCGCCGGCCTTGCTTACCTTGGGCAGTGATCCAGGCCTGCAATCGTTGTTGCTGCTCGTGCCCTAACTGGCTGGCTGCCATAATTACTTCCGGAGCACCACGCACAATCAGGGTAGTGGTATTGGCTTGTTTGATGAGCACACTATTACAGCGCCGATTTGGATCAAACGGAATTTCATTCAACCGTTCGGCCGGGTTACTATCAGCCACTAGCCCGAGAGCGGCGGCTTTTTGCGTAATGGCCAAATCAAACGAATTAATTGAACGATGCAGCGTATCGGTGACAACGGCGTTGGCTAAAGCTGCCAACTGCACCAATTGAGTGACATCATCAGCCATAGTGTCAGCCACGGTCATTTTATTTTCTGTTAGGGTGCCAGTTTTATCACTGCATAAAATTTCAATGCTTCCTAAATCTTCCACGGCCGATAAACGTTTTACCACTACTTTGCGCTTAGCTAAACGCAACGCTCCGCGTGATAAACAAAAGGTAGTAACTACTGGTAACGCTTCCGGAATTACTCCCACCACCAGGGTGATGGAAAAAATGGCTAGATCAGGTAGGTTGGCTCGATCGCCTTTAATGAGGACATTCAACAATACGACCAATCCTAATGTAATAATCACTAAGCGCAGAATAAAACTGCTGAATTTTTTGATATTGCGCTCAAAGTCACTAATTTTTGTTGTTTCAGTGGTGGCTTGAGCAATATCACCCAGCATAGTTTGATTACCAATCGCCAGCACAATGCCTTCAGCCCAACCACTCACCAGCGTGGTTCCTGAAAAACCAATGGTGCTGGCTTGATAAATTTCATTCACTTGCTCGGGTAATGCTTCAGTCATCTTGTCTACTGGCACCGCTTCACCAGTAAGCACCGATTCATCAATTAACAAATCATGCGTTTTGATAAAACGAACGTCAGCCGGTAATACATCGCCCGATTCAACAATCACTATATCGCCAACGGTAATGGCCGCGCTATCAATAAATTCTTCTAATCCATTACGCCGGACTTTAGATTTTATGCTAATAAAGTGCTTCAATAATTGAAAAGTTTTTTCGGAATGAAATTCTTGATAAAACCCTAGTGCGGCATTAATCAGAATAAACAAAAAAATCATGCCGCCATCGATGATTTCACCTAACGCTATGGCCAAGACTCCGGCCCCCACCATTAAATAAATGAAGGACGAACGAAATTGGCGTAACAAAATCTGCCACCAAGTAACAACGTGTTCTTGTAAGCGATTAGCGCCGTAACGTTGACTGCGTTCTTGTACCTGACCAGTACTCAAGCCGCTCGTTAGATTACCCTGCAGTTGGCTAGCAGCGGCTTGAGTGCTTTGGTTGGTATATTCAGCAAAACGATGAATCGACACCGGCTTGATTGATGTTTATTGATTGATGTTTAAGTAGTAACGAGTCAAAAAATCGGTAACGCCGGTTTCAGTAATTGCCTGACTGTGCTGGAATTGAAGCAGAGCGTTACTGGTGGTGGCAGTGAAATCATTATCAGGTGTATCATTAAAGTAACCATAAATGTGCAGGCGTCGTTCTAGGGCCAACACACCGGCCGCACTGGCTCCACTAGTCCATTCTTCAGTAAAACCATAACGCACAGTGAAATCATCAGCTAATGTACCAACTTTACCCGAAGAACTTTTTACTTTTAAAACATACTGTCCAACTGTAAAACCTTTCGGTATAGTCACCTGTAGTTGGTTAGCGTTATCGAAGGTAACATTATGTAAACGTTGTTTACCTAAGAATACTTTTGATGAGGCTTTAAAATTTTGCCCAGCTAACGTGATCACTCGATCGACATTATTAGAAGCGTACCCTGGAGTAGCACTATCAACCATCGGAGCACCTTTAGTCACCCGCAACCCATTGGCTAAACCAACCCGCTGATCATTCGGATTAATTACTTTTACTTTATATTGTTTAGCAGTGGTACCAGCCGGCACAATAGCTTGAATAGTTTGACGGTTAAGCACGGTGACACTGCTTAATCTGGTATTACCTAATTTTACTACGGTTGTACCAACGACAGAAAAATTATCTCCGGTGATAGTAATGGTGCGGTCTATATTATTAGCCACTTTAGTTGGACTGACAGTGGAGATAGTTGGCTTATCACCCAGTAACCAATCCAACAGCGTGGTGAGGACATAGGCCTTAGTAGCGTTATCACTGCCATCATTAATGGATTCTAGACCAAAGCCCAAATACGCCGCTCGATAGGTATCGTTATCTACTCGCACGCCAGCAGTTTTGGCAGTCGATTGACCAACGTTATAACTCAAGATGGCTTCGGCCTCATCGGCTTCATTTAATTCTAGTTCATCCGCATAAAAACTGGTATGAGCACCATCGCCGTTTAAATCAAAAAAATCCATATTGAAGCTTTCCCCAGTGAACACGCCGTCGGCTACCCCAACCACTGCATCGGGATGAAATAGTGTAGATACTCGACGAGCATGTAAATAATTCCACAGAAAATCAGTCGGCGTACTGTAATCATTGTAACTAGCGGTTTGTTCAGAAGTCAACAATACATTACCACCAGCCTCTAAATAGGTCTGCAGAGTATAACTATCACCGGCAGTTAAGCCAGCATCAGCCCAAATAACAGCCGAAAATAATTTTAGATCATCAACTGTTGGATAGCCCAGATCAGTCGTGTTCCACAGCATTACTGTATATCCCAAAGCCGTCAATTCGTCAGCCAAAACGTGCCCGGCGCGCGAACAGGCTGGCCAACCACCAAGATCCCACCCTTCAACCGGAGTATCACCGCAGCTAGCCATATTATCCACTAACAGCAAATCAGGTAAATCGTTCACCCAAAAGTTGGTCGTGCGCGTAGCCGTTTCATTGGAATCAACATCGTTAATAGTGACTGTAAGAGTATATTCTCCGGTAGCCGCCGTGGTGGGAATAGTAAGTGGCTTAGAAGTAATACGAGTTTGTGGTACAAAAAATATTCCCCAAAATAGCTGCCCCACAGTTACTTCTTCGCTGGTGCCCGATAAATCAGCCACTGCTGTGCCAGCTGGATCGGTAACGCTGTAAGTCATGGTCACATCATGGGCTAAACGATCGCGGGCAAATGGGTACGACCACGCTACTAGTTTATCTCCAGCGCTGTATACATTAGTTGATAAGCTGGTAGCACTACTGGCATTGGCTAAAGTTACTTCATCGCTGTTTTCTTCATCAGTGCCTTCTTCAACCAATTCTTCTTCTCCTTCGGTATATGGACTGACTCCAATATTTTCCGGTTGGACAGTATCATCAAGTATAGCAAATTGCATAGTAGCGGCAGCGGCAGTAGTGGCATCGGCTGTTACTACGGCTAAGCCAGCAACATCATCCGCGGTGATAGTAATACTAGCAATCCCATTGGCATTGGTGGTGCTCGTACTAGCCGATACTGTTCCTTTGGTAGTTGACCAAGTAACCGTATCACCAGTCACGGCTACGCCAGCGGCCGTGCGTACTGAAGCGTATATTGTAATTAAATCAGAGCTATCGGCAACGACTGTACCACTATCAGCATACACCAAGGCTTCAGTCGGCAAGGTACCAGTAGCAGACAGCGCATTCACCATGCCTTGTCCAGTCACGTAATCGGGCCCAACTTGAGTGCCAAAATCATCCGTGGTGGTTTCGAGGGCATGACGAATGGCGTATATATTAGTCAGGCCTTGTTTCTGTTGAATCAAAGCGGCTAAGCCAGCCACATGTGGAGCCGCCATGCTGGTACCAGAATAACGATCGTAAGTATTACCAGGGGTAGTTGATAAAATATCATCACCCGGAGCGATCACATCAATTTTACCCCAATTAGAATAGTAGGCTTTATAGCCATCTTCATTACTGGCGGCTACTGAAATCACATTGCTGTAACCGGCTGGATACGATAAACCAGAAAATGTGCCGCTATTGCCAGCCGCGGCAATCACTAACACACCGTTGGTTTCGGCATAATCAACCGCTTCTTTTACGGTGTTTGAAGCAAATGAGCTGCCTAAACTTAAATTAATAATATCAGCGCCATTATCAACCGCATAGCGAATGCCATCAGCTACCGTACTATCAAAACCAACGCCTTCACTATCCAGCACTTTTACCGGCATAATCGTGGCTGATGGCGCTACCCCACGAGTACCAACGGTGTTATTTTCAGCAGCGATAATGCCAGCCACATGAGTACCATGACCATGCTCATCTTGCGGATCGTTATCGGGAGTAACAGCGGTATACAAACTACCAATAAAATCATAGCCTAAAGCATCATCAACAAAACCATTACTATCATTGTCAACGTTATTACCGTCACTTTCATCAGTATTGACCCAGTTGTTGGCATCTAAATCTTCGTGATTATAATCTACTCCAGTATCAACCACAGCTACAATCACCCCGGCACCAGTGGCCCCATTGGTGGTAGCAGCCTCACCCGCCTGCAGGGTGGTCCAGCCCCAGGATGTTTCTTGGGCCAAGGCTCGCACTAATCCATCAGGTTCGGCAAAGGCTGTTGTTGGATCGTTCGCCCATAAATCTAGGGTGCTTTCTACAGTGGCACCTTCGACTACGGCTACACGCTCAACTTCTCCAGTCACTTTTTTCACAATAATATGATCAGTAGCATACACTCGACTGGCATCATAGCTCTGCACAGTACGTTCGGTGCTTTGCCACAAACGATCCGGCTGATTAGTAACTGCTCGCAATGGGGCGGCTGATACGATCAAAGCCAACGCTACTACCAGCCAAATAAAGGTAGCCCGCCAGGAAAAAAGTTGAATCATAGTTGTGCCAAGAACACTAAAATTTAATTACAATTAGTGTAACACAAGCCTGTTAGTCTGCACAGCAATACACGTATACCCGCTGTTCAACGTGCTGTGATTGCCAATTAGGAAATGGAAACGTATTGGCGATTACTCTGGCGCCAGGTAATAATTCTCGCTGTAATTTACCTTCTAGCCGCTTCATGATCTGCTGTCTGCCGAATACCATGACAATCGAAAACTGACTAAGATCAACTGGCCAGTAACTACCTTGGTGTATAATCGCTCGTTTAGCCAAGCCAACCATTAATTCTAAATTACGCGGCGTAGTGGGAGCATACGGTGCTCCACCCCACACTGATCGCACTAAAATAAAATCTACCCAAGCGAACAAGCCAATTAAAATGAGTTTGATTACAATTTCCATGGGCTTGATGTCATATACTTGAAGTATACTATGGAACTTCTATACTATACATAGCTATGCGTTTTACTACTGTACTCATTACCACAATTATACTGGCTGAATTGCTGACCAGTCCGGCCTTGGCGATACAACCCAGTAATTTTGAAAAAACCTATACTGGCAGCTGGACGAATACCTTTGATAGCTGTGGTCCAGTTGGCCAAACTGGCATACTCACCGTACAGTTAAATCAGATAAAACGTAACGGTACCGTCAGTACTGCCGTGATCACCTTCTCGGATGCTTCGGCTATGTTTGGCAGTGGTAAAATTACCAAATCGGGCAGTAGTCGAAAATTAAAAATTGATTATTCAGGCGGGGGTAAATCCTGGTACCGTTTAACCGGAAAAATAACCAAGCATGCTATCACCGGTGTATACATTCACACCACCAAAAAATGTTACTGGGGTGGAGATGTTACGTTAGCTAGTTGAATAATCATACTCACTGTTACCAGCCAACCAGCTGGGGTTGCCTAATATTAGGGAGTCGGCCAGTGATCATCAGATGCGCTGGCCGAACCTCCTCCTTGAATTTCACTGAATCTCACTCCTCACCAAGCATCGCTTGCACCAACGCTTCGGCTACCACCGCGTCGGCGCAAACAACCTTGGCACATCCAACAAACAGATCCTGTGACAGTACACTTAAGTACATGCCAACAGTTTCTGTTCCTTGGGCGCGGTACAAATCAGCCTTAACCCTGAAATCTGACCCATTGGGATCATCCAGATTTCTGGGCAAGATAACCTTGACACTTACGCCAGTATCGCCCTGCTGCACGCCAACTTCGGCCAGCTGACGATCCAGCTCCTGCTGTTGAGCAGCATCAACCACATTGGCCTCAACTCGAACACACTGTCCGAGCGGCAATTGCCGGGCGATGACTTGTGCTACCTGACGTAACGTCACCGGATCAAAGGTCACAATGGCATCAACGCCATTGGTACCTTCGAATAAGTCGAAGTTATCACGGCTGACAACCTCGGCTACGGTGCGCACGCTAGGGTGGTGCTGTTCTACCCATTGCGCGATCCCCGACGTGATCACATCGGAGTCAGGATTTTGGTAGGACGGAGAACATACAAATACTCCCGCCGCAAACTCGATACCAGCTCGCTGATAGGTTTCTTGCTGTCGCAAGGACCCATACACGAACTTGATATTTAAGTTGCGGTAGTATTCTGGAATCTCCGTGAATGTCTCCGACATCACCACCAAACAGGTGTTTTGCCTACGTGTTTGGAGGGCACGATAAACCGAGAGTACCTTCTCCCAGTCCACCGGTCCAACCAACAGGTAGCTAGCCCGCTTGGTTTTGGCTATCGTAGCCAGGCCCTTACGCGGCGCCTCCCACCATTGCAAGAACGGCGGGATAACGATAGTAAGAGCAAAGCCGGTTTGTACGAAGGAGGCAAACACAAAGAGTGTCTGGAAATACTTCGACAGCAGCGACGTTGGCGGATACATATCCATCCCAAACGTCGCAAAAGCCGTCAACATCCACAGCACAGCATCGTGCCAGGTGGCGGCTGGCTCAATCAACTTGAGCCCAACCACTCCAACGAACATCAACCCAACCAAAGATGTCAGGAACAGCTGGAGACGATTCATCTGGCTCCTCCATATTTTGCGATGGCCTGGAAGCTTAACAAAGAACTAGCCAACTCAACTGGGCAACAATTTCTGTTCCACCCGGCGCACATTCCAAAAATCCCACAGTACAATGGCGCCATACACCAGCCAAATTGTTGCCACAATAATTTTGGGAGCGCGCTCGAGCTCCACGGTTAACACAATTTGGATAATCAAAAACATCAACCCAATCGGCAACATTAACATACCGGTAGTCAGGTGAATCAAAAATCGATCAAACGTATTGTGTGGTTTGAGTTCACCATACGATAACGAAAAAAACCAAACATAGCAGCCACCGCCAAAACACTCACAGCCAATAAAATATCTGGTAACACTGCCACCGGCACGGCTTGAAAAAATTCTTGGGTAGGATGCGCCATCACATACAAAGCAATAATCACTACCAAATTTTTAATAACGTTTTCTTGTACTACTCGGCTCACTGTGTTAGCGCGCTTCAGCCAAGCAAACCGAAACAATCTGGTCAAACGGAATAATTTACTAATGCGGGCCAAGCGCAGTAATCGCACCGATCGAAAAATCGATGAATTGAGAATATGAAAATAGAACGGTATAATCGCCAACAGGTCGATAACATTATAAAAATTAAAAATAAACTTCCAGCGCGATGGTGCTGCCCATAACCGCAGCAAATATTCAGCTGTAAAAATAAGCACAATGGCTAATTCCAAGTTATAAAATACGTTATGGTGCTGAACAAAAAAATTATTGTGAGCAAACTCAATATAGATAATCACGCCCGATATCATAATTAAGATAACAATAGCCCGACGCACTAGTTTGGCTGCTGGGGTAGCAGGCTGTTCAAGGAATTGGTAGATATGCTGTTTCATAGTGATGGGCGATTGTAGCTGTTTGATATGTATATGTCAATTAATTCTTCATAAATTGATATATTATAAAATAATTTTACTAATATTAGCCAAAAATAATAAAAAATGTTGTCATAATAATTGACATTTTTTTAAAAAATAGCTATACTACGGCTATGGATCTGCAAGCCAATTTAACTACTATGGGCTTATCTCTTAACCAAAGCCGGGTGTACTTAACCTGTCTGCAATTAGGTCACAATACGGTGCAACAAATTGCCCGCTGGGCGAATCTCAAGCGACCAACCGTGTATTTAGTGTTAGATGATTTAGAAAAAATGGGTTTGGTCAATAAAAGCACTCAAAATAATCGGACCGTTTTTACGGCCGAGCCACCCCAGCAATTAATTAGAAACATTCAGGCTAAACAACAGTTGGCTCAAGCCATCTTGCCCAGTTTGGAAGCGATTTATAACGTTGACCCTGAAAAACCAACCATTAAAATTGCCGAGCGGGTAGATGGCGTGCGCACGGTGTACAATGCCATTTTTTCGTACTTATCACATCATCCCGGTGAAGAGTTATTGATTTTTGGATCGTTAAAAGATGCCGTGGCCAATTTTGAAATTGAAGTGATTGATTATTTTTATAATATGATGGCCCGATCACGCAATGCCATTCGCGAAATTGGTAATGATGATCCAGAAACGCGCCGTTACTACCGAGCATCGCGCCGCCTAAATCCGAATCATGACATTCGCTTAATTCACAACGATGGGGCCTTTTTGCAAACCGATAATATGATGTATGGCGATACCTTGATTATTTTTTCCGTCCTGACTTCTGCCAATTAGTATGGCACACCCAATTTCCGTAGCAGTTTTTTTAGCTCATCATTCACTGGCGAACGCAGTTTGATGGTTTTCTTGGTAGTTTTGTCGTGCAGGATGGCATCAGTCACTCCCCATAACAGGT
>JACPGK010000034.1 GCA_016182495.1 Candidatus Kerfeldbacteria bacterium | reverse complement strand
TGAAGTCTACCACCGTGACCAGTTTGTGGAATGTTTGGAGCGTAAAACTACCGTCACAACCTAATTCATTCATCTCCGTGCTTTACTCCAAGAGGACACGGTGCTCGACCGTCAAGAGGTCATCTTTGCTGATTGACTACAGCCAACTTCCCTTGCACTAACCGCTTCATTCCTCGCTTCATCCAACCCAGGCCCGGTAATGCACCAAGAGTACGATTATACCAATAATACAAAGGCTCTAATTGATACATCCACCAATAGCCAGACATGGTTTTACCGCCATATTTTCGGCTGACCGCCAACGCCTCTTTAAAAAATCCTGTATTACGGCTGCCAGTTTTTGATTGGGTATGTACTCTAAAATTAGCCAACTTTTTTGGCACAAAGATAATTTTGCCAACGGTAGCCGCCCGTAACCAATAATCAAAATCCATCACATACGATAACTGTTCATCAAATCCGCCAATGTGTTGGTACACTTGGCGACGAAAAAAAGTGGCGGCTTCAGGAATAAAATTACGCCGATTCAGTAACAACTCATAATTAAATGGCGCCACATAATATGGTTGCACCGTTGCTGGAGTGATGGTTTCATCAACCGTATCACATTGTCCATACACCACCATTACATCGGGCTGTTGGGTAAAGATATCAACCACATACTGAAAAATATTCGGTTCATAATAATCATCGGTTGATAACCAAGCAATGATATCGCCGGTACACAACCGAAGAGCTTTATTTAAGGCATTCGATTGGCCAGTATCAGTTTCGGAAATATAGCGTATTTTTTCTGGGTAGCGCTGATGATACTGTTGCAGTAGGGCTACCGTACCATCGGTTGAAGCCCCATCAGCCACCACAATTTCCCAATTAGGGTAGGGTTGCTGTAAAACACTTTCGAACATGCTACCAATAAATTGAGCCTGATTAAATGATGGTGAAATAATGGAAATTTTCATTGAATTGGTTGGTCAGTCCGTAAAGCTCCCAAAGTTCGCTGTAACACCACTCCAGTAAAACTATCACGCGCTGAAAATACGGTTTCGTTAGTGACGTTTATAGTTTTGCCTACTTGTAAAGTGTTCGGCCGCAGGCGCACTTCAAAACTACCGCCTTGAGCGTGTGAAAAACTAGGCACCGTACTGGTATGCCAGGTCACTGTGCGACTAGCTGAATCATAGGTCATGGCACCACCAGCAGTAACGGCACTTAATCCCGTCCACTCTACTTGGCTGGGCAAAGTGGTTTGAATAGTGACATTGCTTAAATCATTGGTAAAATCGCGCATCTCCCAAAATACACGTAGGGCGGTAATGGTATCGGCCTCTAACGGATACGGGCCGTAACCCAATTGTTCTCCGCTAGTAGCGGTATAACGCTCTACTCCAACAAAATTAAGGGTTGAATTAAATTTAGTGGCATAGCGAATACTGGGCGCGTAGGTAACTACTCCAACATCAGCAATGGTAGCCGTAGCTCGTGAGCTAAAGCTATATTCGGCATTTTTTTCACGTAAGGCTGGGTTAGTATACACGGTAAAGCTGACTTGGCGGTGTTCCCCCGGTGCCAATTGCGGATTAACCCAACTGATGGTGGTACCTGCCACGCTGCCATCAGCACTACTAATACGTTGAATCCGTTCGGCGGTATCAGCCAATTGCGTAGTCACTACAACATTTTCCAACACCGCATCACCGCTATTGGTATAGGTTTGATAATATGTCACCGCCGCCCCAACATTCACCACCGTTGGTCCACTGGCTTGTAATTGTAAGCGCGGCGTTAATACTTCAATCGGTGTGCTAACGGCCAGTTGAGTAATAGGTGTAGTAGTACAATCATCCATGGCAGTAACGCCAATGACTTGCTTACCTTCACCGATGGCATTATGAAACGAGCCTGCTACTGTAATGGTTCCAGTAGCTCGAGCTGGCAAATCATCAAATGCAAATCGTTGCCCATCACGCAGTGGTTGAGATGATTGAGTCAACACAAACGCACCTGGTAAGGTAACAGTAATGCAAGCTCGTTGGCGCGGCAAAGCCGAGCTATTACTGTAATGAATGGCCCATTGAAATTCTTCATTATTTAATATGGTGCCGGTGACTTCAGGCACCACTTCAAAGCTCGACATCGCTACCACAAAATCAACTGGAATGATGGTGCTATAATGCTGGCCATAGTAATCGAAACCATACAAAATAATAAAACGGTAGTGAGCATTGGGTTGGCCAATAAATCGGCCACCAACTTCAATGGTGCCTTGTTCACCTTGATGTAATTGCGGTTGCTGCCAATTGGTTGGCGTGGTGGCATTAAAACCTGGCGGAGTAATGACTTCACCAGTAAAATTGGCCACGGTTTTACGCTGATTATCATACTGAATGGTGAGTAGCAACGGTTCTCCGCTAATAATGACTGTTGGCACACTGCCGGTAACAGTGACTTGCGGTGGAATAGACAACAAAAACAAGGCACCGGCGATGGCTACGTTGATAGCGATTAAACTAAGAATAATCAGTGATAGTACTGAATCAACAATTAAATGATGAAACCGACCACTATATGTATCGGTATAGTAGTGCCACACATACGGAAATAAGATGTGGCCAGTTTTTTTAGTAACATGATGAAACAAACGCATAGTGTACTATAGTATACCCTTACTGATTGAAAATTCCGAACGACATGGCAATTAATTCATTCAAACCATCACCATCAATATCACTCACTGCTACTTGCGCGCCACTGCGATCGGATTGACTAAAAGCATAAAAACCAGGTTGTAGCGCCTGGCCTTTATAATTAAAAATACGCACGTACGGAGTAGCCCCAGCTCCGGGAATAGTGACAATATCATCATGGCCATCGTTATCAACATCGCCTACCGCTACCACTACCCCACTATGAAGGCTGGCATCATAGGCAAAAAACCCCGGATGTAATAAACGACAATTACGATCTAAAATACGAATATGTGGCCCACCGCCTTTAGCCGCCGCCACCACAATTTCTTGGCCACGATTATTACGGTCAACATCCCCCACAGCCACATTCACCCCACCCCGAAAATCACTGGCATAGGGAAAACAGCCCGGATTAGTAGCTTGGCCACGCAGTGAAAAAATCCGCACATGTGGGCCATAGGTTTTGGTGCCAGTGACAATACGATAGGCTTTACGCTTACCGTTCAGGCGATCAACATCAATATTGACACCGCCAGTAAATTGCTCACCATACGGCGCAAACCGGCTAGTTTGCCGACCATTGGTATATACGGTGACATACGTATCATCGGCCACCACGCTGGTATTAATATCATCTAACTGCACCACCGTGCTACTACCGGGAAACGTACCATTATAGGTAAAAAAACTGTTCCGCTGGGTTTTGCCGTTAGCCGAAAACACTTTAGCAAAAGTACCGTTAATGTACGGGGCATTAACTACTTGAGCAATTCGACCCAACAAAATAATGCCATCATTGGCCGGTAACGTAACACTACCAACCAGTTTGCCATTGTTAATTACCGTATCTTGGGTGCCAGTAATTTTTTCAAAGCCGTCTTCTAATACTACCCGCTGATTTTGATCAGTTGAATTCACCAGCACAAGGCCGCGCTGAAAATTACGCCGCCACACTCCTCTGCTGGCTTTGACTAGGCTAGCGTTGGTTTGAATATTATAACCACTGGCCAGTGGCGCTCCCAAGGCAGCCCCGTATTCATCGTACCACCACAATGAATGGTGAGCAAAACTGGATTGGTCGTAACTGGCAAAGCCATCATGTAGTAACGCCGAGGCCAAGTTATAGCGCATTAAGCGATAATTGGTACTAGTGGTAGTATTGGCAATGGTATTCACAATCACCAGGCGGGGTTGTTGGGCTCGTTGCATCACATCGGCGTACCGTTGCATTGAACCAGACCACTGGCCTTCGTTAGCTGATGGGAAA
Organism: Candidatus Kerfeldbacteria bacterium; assembly: GCA_016182495.1. Classification (GTDB taxonomy): domain Bacteria; phylum Patescibacteriota; class Patescibacteriia; order UBA9570; family UBA9570; genus JACPGK01. Next base: position 2,553 of record JACPGK010000034.1, on the reverse strand, counting down.
TCTTCAAACATTCGGCCATTAATATAAGTGTAGTAATCGCCGCTGCTATTACACACAATCACCTTAGTGGGGTTACGCTTGGCGGTTTGCTTGAGCAAGGTGCCCATGCCTACGCGCCAGCGCTGATCGGCCGTACTACTGCTAGCAGCCGTGCCACTGCCATCAATATCAATGCTACCATCCAACCAGGAAATATCATTAAAACAGTTATCATAGTACACCCCATCCCACCATTGCGAATGTTTTTTTAAAACGTGCCGGCTGACCGATTTAGCCAAGGCAGTACTCCAGCGGGTGGAAACATTGATCATTCGTGTACCTGGCCAAAAATTCAAATAGTCACCGCTGGTATTTTTTAAAAACCAATCGTCGTGATTACGTAGTGGTCGATAAATTTTATAGAGCGGATGATCAGGATCGTTAATCCTAAAATTATCCAGCGATACTTCTTCACTGGGGATGTATCCTAAAATAATAATGTCGGGGTTCAGTGCGCGTAGTAATGGAATCGCCTCCGGGTTAGTGTACTGGGTTTCTAATCCAATCACCACTACATCCCATTGGGCTAACTGACGCGCTTCATCATTAGTAATGCTAGAGGCTAAATAAATATTGCCCACCCGCGGATAATTATCCGGTAAGGTAACTGCCTGGCTAAGGCTAGGCCATAGCCAAATACCGATTGCAAACCAACCAAACAACCACCAGTTAGGCACTGGTGTTAACATACTGTTGGTAAATGGCCAATAAAGCTTCATAGTGTAATGGCGGATGATTATGCTGTTCTACCCAATGGCGAGCTTGCTTACCGAGTTGAACCAGTGCCGGGCTAGTAGTGTGTTCAATATTCTGTAAAGCAGTGGTTAAACTGGCTTGATTATTGGCGGTAAACAGCCAGCCAGTGCTACCCGGGTGTACTAATTCGGGAATGCCACCAATGTTAGCCCCGAGCACTGGTTTACCGTGAGCAAAGGCTTCCAGCACGCTATAGGGATAATTTTCGTAATAGCGTGATGGTACTACTACGGCCATAGCTTGGCGAGTTACTTGTGATAGTGCGCCGGCCGATAACTCACCCAATAGTTTTACCGTGTTGCCAATATTTTGGGCTTGTTTGATCATTACCTGTAGTGATCGATCGCCACCGGCCCCGGCTACAAATAACGAAAAACTATATCGGTTTTTTGCAAAACTGTCAAGCAGTAAATCAATGCCCTTTTCTTTAACCAAGGCTCCGGCATATAAAATATAGTGATCGTGTTGATAGTGCGGCGTAATGCCAGTAAGAGTAATAAAATTCGGCAGCACGGTAATATGTTGCACTTGTTCGTGCCAGGCCAATACTTTATCGTGCAAAAACTGGGATGGGCTAATAAAACAATTGACATTTTTTTCGTAAGCCCGAATGGCTTTATGCCAATACATTTCCAACATGGCTACGGCGCTGGCTGAACGGCTATTTTTTAAACAGTTATAGCGCACGGCATTGTAATAGTTATGACCGTTACAACGTTCACACACTTGCCCTTGGGTAAACATCCGATAATTTGGACAGAGCAATTTATAATCGTGCAAGGTTTGCACAATCGGAATACCATGCTGGTGTAAGGTTTTTAAAATGGCCGGACTGATTTGATGATAAATGTTATGAATGTGCGCCACATCAGGTTTGAATAGTTGCAGTAAACGTTCCAATTGTTGTTGAGCGGATTTATTCCAAATAATATTTTTGGCAGTGCGTAACTTTGTGCTCATAGGCAACTGATCAGGTTGCTGCAATTCGGTGTTAGCAACAAAGTATTGGCTATACGGTGAAACTAAATTGTTAGGATGATGCATCGAAAAAACACCCACGGTATGGCCGTGTTGTTCTAACAGATCAATCAGATCTAAAAAATAAGTTTCCGCTCCCCGCCGGCGGTAATAAAACTTATTGATTTGCAAGATGTTCATGCCAATATTTTAGCATACTTCCTGCAACAATGCTGGTGTTAATTTAACGTAAAACCGTCTGCGGAAATGGCTCCATGGCAAAAATTTGATCAGCTTCTTGTTCTGATAAAATTTGCTTGTGATGCAACAACTTGACCAGTGCTGTCATTTTGTGATCCTCTTTGCGAATCAACACTGTTAAATCACCCTTCAAATCAGCTAACTTGTCATCTAAATAATCTTTGGTGACCATGGTTGCCTCAATCTTATCCAAGCGACCTTCCATGTTATCTTGGCGACCTTCCATTCGATCCATCCGATTTTCTAAGCGATCAAATCGTTGATCAACATGGCTGGAAAAATCACTCATCGCTACCAACACATCTTTAATGGTTGGTTCGTTAGCATTGTTGATTGAAGCTGATGTCATAGGTTGGTTAGTGTACCGTACAATGATTCACCGGTCAATCCACCAGGCCTCTGACCCGCCTACACTTCCCGGAGAGTTGAATAATGAGCATATAATGTGCGCTGGACCATTTGCTGACGTTCATGGGCGAGTGTTTCCCACCAGAAATGGAGTAAGCTAAAATTTTCATGGTACCGTTGCGCGTTCTGTCG
>JACPGK010000035.1 GCA_016182495.1 Candidatus Kerfeldbacteria bacterium | reverse complement strand
CCTTCCACTAATTGAAAGATGGCATGTTTTCCAACGATATGATTGTCAATGTCCATAGTAGTCGTGTTGTTAATCCAGTACTTCCCCAAGAGGACACGATGCTCAACAGACTATGGGGACATTATAGCTGCTCGCCTACAAATGCTTGACAGTCCAAATAGATAGTAGTACCATATTTTAGCTAACAGTTTATATATTCAAGTTTTATCTTTTATCCCTATAGCATGACTGCCAATTTTACCAGTAACAGCAAGAACGGCTAACCTTCTGATTTTTTCATGCTTGATGGGGCCGCACACTAGCGGCTCTTTTTTTCGGCCTTTACATCAGATCTACCATATAATGTCGGGTGTAGAAACACAATATACCCATACATTACATGATAAAATGTGCTGTAAATCAAGTTATTTGACAACTGAAGCATCGTCAATCGTCAATCAGTACATGCGTAAAATCATGTAATTGAAATAATCCGAAACATAATAATAGGTATGTTTCGGCCGAATCACCGACAATATGTCGGGATGAAGTAAGGGCAGATGGTGGATGCCTTGACACAAAGAGGCGATGAAGGACGTCGTAGCCTGCGATAAGCTTCGGGGAGGTGGCAAGCAACCTTTGATCCGGAGATTTCCGAATGGGGAAACCCTACTTGGTAAACCCAAGTAAACTCTAGTTGAATATATAGACTAGCAGTAGCGCACCTGGTGAATTGAAACATCTTAGTAGCCAGAGGAATAGAAAACAAATCTGCGCGAGCAGAACATTCCCTTAGTAGTGGCGAACGAACGGGGAACAGCTCAAACCTAGAGAGTTTATGTAGCCGCACGATACATCGTGTGGTCAAATAAATTTTCAAGGGGTAGTAGGAAGTCACACACCGCAAGGTAGTGGAAAAGTCGTTTATAGTAGAAGTGCCTGGAAAGGTACGCCGCAGCGGGTGATAGCCCCGTATACGAAATGAATTGCTTTCTATGGTGACTCTCCTGAGTAAGCTGGGACACGTGGAATCCCAGCTGAACCTGCCGGGACTATCCGGTAAAGCTAAATACTCTTTGTGATCGATAGTGAACAAGTACCGTGAGGGAAAGGTGAAAAGCACCCCGGTGAGGGGGATGAAATAGTATCTGAAACCATTTGCCTACAAATGTCAGAGCTTGTCGCAAGATGAGTGATGGCGTGCCTATTGAAGAATGAGCCAACGAGTTTATGTGTATTGCTTGTCTAAGGCCGATAGGCCGGAGGCGCAGTGAAAGCAAGCGTTAACCCGCAATTTTACAGCAGTACATATAAGACCCGAAGCCGGGTGATCTATCCATGGCCAGGTTGAAGTTCTCCGAAAGGTGGATGGAAGACCGAACCGACTCGCCGTGCAACACGAGCGGATGAGCTGTGGATAGGGGAGAAATTCCAATCGAACTCGGCGATAGCTGGTTCTCCTCGAAATAGCTTTAGGGCTAGCCTCACAAACTACCTCTCGGGGGTAGAGCACTGAATGGGCTAAAGCGGTTCGCCGTATTTAGCCTAACCAAACTCCGAATACCGAGAGAGACTATTGTGGGAGTCAGACCGTGGGGGCTAAGCTCCATTGGTCAAAAGGGAAACAGCCCGGATCGCAAGCTAAGGTCCCAAAATCGTAATTCAGTGGGAAAGGTAGTATCGTGACTTTTACAACCAGGAGGTTGGCTTAGAAGCAGCCACCCTTTAAAGAAAGCGTAACAGCTCACTGGTCAAGTCGCTTTGCGCTAAAAATCCAACGGGGCTAAATTACGTACCGAAGCTGCGGACTGATAATAACTTCGGTTATTATCTTTGGTAGAGGAGCGTTCCTTATGTCTGTGAAGGTGACTCGCGAGGGTTGCTGGAGATATAGGAAGTGAGAATGTTGGCATAAGTAACAAAAATTCAGGTGAAAACCCTGAACACCGTAAACCCGAGGTTTCCTGGGCAACGCAAATCGACCCAGGGTTAGTCGGTCCTAAGGCGAGGCTGACAAGCGTAGTCGATGGACAGCAGGTTAATATTCCTGCACTACCTCGTTGTTGTATACCATGACGGATACTGAAGTTTTGAACGGTTTTTGGCTATGACCGTGCCGCAAGGCGCAGAGAGCGTCGCAAGACAATCTCAATTCAAGGTAACAGTGTTCCAAGAAAAGCTGGCTATGCGTTAACAACGAGGCAACCGTACTTAAACCGACACTGGTGGGTGAGGAGAGTATCCTCAGGTGTACGAGAGAACCCTTGTTAAGGAACTCGGCAATGTAGCGGCCGTAAGTTTGCAATAAGGCCTCCCTGCCGCAAGGCAGGGCGCAGCTAACGACTTCAAGCGACTGTTTATCAAAAACATAGGTCCCTGCTAAACCGTAAGGTGACGTATAGGGGCTGATGCCTGGCCAGTGTCTGAACGTTAAGGCAAGAGGTCATGGTCGCCGCAAGGTGACCGGCAGCCTTGAACTGAAGCGCAGATGAACGCCGGCGATAACTATAATCGTAGTCTCGCTACGCTAACGAACACTCGTTAGAAAAGAGAAGGGCGATTACAAAATCTGACTAAATGCTGGAACAACTGTTCCTTAAATGGATGCAGAGCGTACGGTACCGAGTAGGTAATAATTTGTACGTGCAGTCAATCAGCAGGAAAGACTCGAGCGTGGTATAACGCATCATTATGCAACCACACATCAAAAAATTACTATCCCATTTTCATGGGAAAGAAACATACCTGCATCACTATATTGCAGGATTCGTGGACGGCGAAGGAAGTTTCAGTGTTGCCATCATTCAACATCCAATGCAAAAATTTGGCTGGATGATCAACCCGTGCTTCCAAGCTTATCAACATGAACAGCATCGTGAAATTTTGGAACTCTTACAGTATGTGTTCAAAACCGGCAGTATTTATCGAAAATCCGGTACACATCACGTATTAAATTTCAGTATCGATTCACGACGCAGTTTGATAGAGAAAGTAATTCCATTCTTCGACCGCTTTCAGCCCATCGTCAAACAAGACGCGTATCGAAAATTTCGTTATATCGTCCTAATGATGGAACAAAAACAACATTTAACGAAATCTGGATTTCGTAAGATAGTTGAACTAGCCTATACAATGAATCAACAAGGTAAAGGCAGAAAGCATCCAAAAGAATATATCTTATCAAACATGACATCACCTCGAGAATCCTCAGAGACTATACGTCAGATCCCGAATGAGCCGTTAAGGCGAATTGAAGGAAAGATATAGTCCATGCTATATAGCAATATATGGAAGGCACATGCCTAAGGTAGCGAAATTCCTTGTCGGGTAGAAAACGGAACTGCCCGAACAACGCAGTAATGTGTTGTCAGCAAACTGACTCATAACGGTGGACACCATTGAACATAAATTCAAGGGCAATACCGTGGGAAGTCCTACAGTAGGACCCCGTAACGACTAATCCGAAAGGAGAGATCTCATAAAATTATGGGATAACACGTCAGCTCTTGCTATAATAACACTATTATGGAGATGACATCATATGTGACTGGGCTAGTAGACGGCGAGGGTTGTTTTTCAGTATCGTTTTCATTACGTAACAAAATGAAATATGGTATTGAGGTCCGACCAAGCTTCTCTGTCAGTCAACATAAACGGAATAAGGAAATAATTCTATTTCTACAACACTTCTTTAAGTGTGGGGGTGTACGATTCTCAAAGCGAGATCAAAACTATAAGTTTGAAGTGAGATCAATATCTGACTTGGTCAAATATATCATTCCACATTTCGAACAATACCCTCTACACACAAGCAAACAACGTGACTTTGAAACATTCAAAGTTGTTTGTAAGCTTATTCAAAATAATCAACATCTCTCAAGAGATGGGATTAAAAAAGTGATTATACTAGCTAGTTATATGAATGAAGCTGGTCAACGGAAATATTCCGCAGAACGCCTCCTAAAAATGGTGAGCAAGATGAAGGTATAGTCTAATCACTGTGGTGACACAGTGCTAATAAATAATGAAGTTCCGACCTGCACGAATGGCATAACGATTTGAAGACTGTCTCAACAAGGGACTCGGTGAAATTACATGACCGGTGAAGATGCCGGTTACGCGCAGTCAGACGAAAAGACCCCATGAAGCTTTACTACAACTTGGCACTGCTATGATATTTTTTCTGTTCAGTATAGGTGGGAGGCATTGAAGGTGTGGCGCTAGCTGCACCGGAGCCACAATATGAGATACCACCCTGAAATGATGTTATAGCTAACTTCGAGCCATTATCTGGCCGAAAGACAGTGTCTGGCGGGTAGTTTAACTGGGGCGGTTGCCTCCTAAAAGATAACGGAGGCGTTTACAAAGGTTGGCTAGTTCTCGATGGAAATGGGAACGATAGCGTAAAGGCAAAAGCCAGCTTTACTGCAAGACGGACATGTCGCGCAGTTACGAAAGTAGAACTTAGTGATCCGACCGTACGATATAGGACGGCGGAAGCCCAACGGATAAAAGTTACTCTGGGGATAACAGGCTAGTCTGGTCCAAGAGCTCATATCGACGACCAGGTTCGGCACCTCGATGTCGGCTCGTCGCATCCTGGGGGTGAAGAAGCTCCCAAGGGTTGGTCTGTTCGCCCATTAAAGCGGCACGCGAGCTGGGTTCAGAACGTCGTGAGACAGTAGGAGTATCTGTGCTGTCTATAAATCTCACTAAATGCTGGAAAATCTGAAGAGTCCAGGAGACTTTAGAGGACTCGAGTATCTCACACTACTATGCTATACTTCTTGTATGGCTAGTAACAATGTGTTGAGTGCAGACAATCAGCAGGAAAGACTACGATTGAAACCATGGTATATTGTTGGATTCGTGGATGGTGAAGGTAGTTTTCATATCGCTCTCTATCAAGATGACCGAATGAAAACTCACCTCAAAATCATCCCTGAATTCCATGTTTCCCAAAATGCTACATCTCGTAGCGTACTTGAAGAATTACAATACTTTTTCAAATGTGGAAATATAAAAACAAATCACCGTGGAAAAAACAATGATCAAACAGAAGTGTATGTGGTGCGTGAGCGCCAAGCACTGGTTCATAACATTATTCCTTTCTTTGAGAAATATTCTCTTAGAACAAGCAAAGCAAATGATTTCAAAATCTTTGCTCAAATTGTACGAATGATGATAGATGGTGAACATCAAACCAGAGCTGGGTGTAAACGTATTATTCAATTAGCGTTTGCGATGAATGCCCGTGGAAAATATCGCAAAGTTACAGTTAATGATTTGATCAAAATCGTAGAATCCTCAGAGACTATACGTGAGAATTAATTATTGAAAAATAATTAGTAAGATATAGTCCGAACTGCATAGCGATATGCAGATAATACTAGAAATAGTATTATACCGCAGAGCACATTACTGTATATGAAGCGGTGAGCAAATAACATAATTGTCGGTCTCCTATCTACTGTGCGCGTTGACTATTGAGAAGGCTCTTCCCTAGTAAGCCGAAAGGCATTGCTACTTTCTTGAGTAATCAAGATTGAAAATATGGCTAATAACGGTGAAGGCTTCATTTCAACTATGGTTCATGCTACTATGAAGATGCTTGAAGGACCATAATGAAATAAGTTAATACCGTGGGAAGTCGACCTAACATAACTGAGCTAGCATACATAGCTGGATTCTTGGATGGTGATGGTAGCCTTATGCTACAAATTAAAAAGCGTAAGGATACTGTGCAAGGGTGGCGATTTATGTGTACGATTTGTTTTTATCAAGACAGTCGGCATGATCGATCACTCTATTGGATACGCCAAACACTACGGTGTGGTTATATCTCCAAACGGAAAGATAACATTACCGAGTTACGTATCAATGGCTATACCCAATGTTACCAAGTCCTGATAATGCTCAAACCGTTTATTCGCTTTAAAAGCAATCAAGTTAGGGCCCTACTTAAGGCTATAACTTGTTTAAAAGATAAACGCGTGTCAGAATTATCAAAACACGAAAAACTGAACGTATTGTCCTGCATTACAACAATTCAGAAACATAACTATCAGTCTTCAAGAAAACGTTCAGCAAAACTACTCAAAAAAATGTTAAATTTGACCCCGTAACGACTGATTTCTGGACAACTACAGAAAGAGATAGTAGGTACCTGATATTCAGGAATCTAAACTACTATCATATGCCATCCCCTACTCCAGCAACGGACAAGAGGGTGAAGATATAGTCTATGCACGTCGAAATACGTGAATACATGACGAGAGGACCGGGAAGAACGAACCTCTAGTGCACCAGTTGTCTTGCCAAAGGCATGGCTGGGTAGCTATGTTCGGTTAAGATAAGTGCTGAAAGCATCTAAGCACGAAGCTGTCTTCAAGATTAGTAGTCGTAGACTCCTGGTAGACTACCAGGTTGATAGGCCGCAGGTATACGAGCAGTAATGCTTTAAGCCGAGCGGTACTAATAAGTCATTTCATCCCGACGTATTGACGGTGATACAACACTATTACATTCGTTCCTACCATGCCCAACAGTGGATCAACCACTGTTGGGACGAGGAACGACTCTAACAAAAGAGTATTAAGAGTAATAGTGTCCTGGTGATTTTAGCGAAGAGGTCACACCCGATTCCATCCCGAACTCGGTCGTTAAGCTCTTCAGCGCCGATGATACTATTTTTATGGGAAAGTAGGTCATCGCCAGGACATTGTTACTCTTTTTGATTACACAAAAAACATACCAGCACACTTGATTTTTAACAGCATTACGCTACACTCTTGAAGTTATGCTAAAACATTTACCCCCGGAACGACCACGCCAGCCCGGTTCATTAGCCCGTTTATTAGCTTTGCTAACTGCCCTAAGTGCAACGCCTGCTCATAAGGCTCATGCCCAAATATCACCTGAAGTTGGAGCAGCTACCAGCGCCGAACCAGAAGTCTTTGAAGAAGATAGCAATGAAACAGCAGAAACTGCTCCGGTCAGTCGTGGTTTATTTGCTTGGGTACGTTCACATTTGCCTGGATTACGTCTGAATTTTTGGGATCGCGATGGTAGACCGCGGTTTAATGATCTGCGGGCGTGGATAGAGCCAGCTACATTACAAGTGGCACAGCCAGCTGGTGAACAAATTGTTGAAACGCGCATCCTCTATGAACTTGCACCCAACTTTGTTGAAATGAATCGCTCGGCTGGAGAAAATTATTATCAACTAGAGCAACGCATTAAAGATGAGTTGCATCGGCTGTGGTTAGAAGAATTTGACACTTGGCCTGCTAGTTTTTTTCCGGACGATCTACCACTGAAAAATGATCTAGCTGATTTTTCAAGCATGACACATTGGAGTCAAGGGTATGAACTGGCGCCAGATCAACATATTTCAACAATAGCCATCACTGGCCATGCCTCGCCAGATCAGCAGACTGGCAGTGCCGAGGGTGGAAAGTTTCTTAATGAACGTTTGGCCAAAACACGAGCTCAAGACGCTCAAACCATTCTGATGAAACACCTGCCCTATCTTGGAGTGGATAAATTACCAATTGCTTTTGAGGTACCGGAGTTTAACGAGCATGATCTGCATGATTTACAAGCTGTGACTCGAGCCTTAAACGTATCAGGTAAAAACGTTCATGAACAAATTCTCAATGTCATTGATCTCTATAACCGTGACCAGATTACTGATTCAACCCAACGACAATTGTTAGATAAAGCAGTTGGTGAAAAACGATCAGTAGATTTAAAAATAACCTTTGACGATGGCCGACAAAAAGTGACACAAGTGCCATTACCTGTGTTAGCGCTGGCGGCATTATATATTTTGAATCGTCTGCGCCAGCACTTGACGCACTAAGGCCGGTTTGCTAAGCTACGGATACATTCGTTCTTTAGCAATTTCATAAAAATATCAAGAGAGAGCCTAGGGATTTGGCCCGTTATAAAGCTCCGCCAACCGGTCCGCAGGGATACGGTGGTACCTCCAACCAAACTACCATGTTTGGATAGATATGTTCGGATTTTGATCCGAAAATCTTGTTCGTCACTTTTTTTTAAAGACACAAGGCTTCTTATCCCAATGATTGGAGTAAGAAGTTTTTTGTTTTCCCGGGACAATTCTTTCCCCCGGGAAAAAGGAGGCGCCATGTTCGAGTCATGGCGCGACGTTCAGAAGCAGGACAGGGGGGTGCGACAGAAGCCGCACCCCCGCCCGGTCCTCACGGACGAGGACCGGGTGTCGCAGACCCAGCGCGCTCAACGCGCAGGGTACTTGGCCGATGCCGCCCGCGAAAAGGCGGCGACGGCCAAGAAGGCGACCTCCTCTTCATGAATCCGACTGGCCCGCCGCAGCGTGTTCGTTTCCCCAACCAGGAAGCGTTCACGTCTGCGGCGGCCGGTCACTATTACATTTTTCAAAGATATTTGTTCATTTGATACTACCGAGTAATAATGGTAGTATCAATTTATGAAAAATAAATCCCAACTTATAGATAATATTATGTGGTGGCAACGCTTTGAAGGTCGTGATCCCCTACCCTATGAAGATCGATGGTTCTATATAAAAACAACAATGACATTAGAAAAGCTTAGAAAATATAGTTTTCATAGCGGCGAAAAACATTTAAGCCAGCGCATTGACGAAATTGTTTACGGTATTAAGCGTTAATTATCATGAAATCTATTTTCACTGATGCTAGACAATAGGCTCTTTTTTCATTAGGATACTTGGGCTGATTGGTTTACTCGTGCGATCCCGAGTTGTATGAGGGAACGCCCCGGGAGAGATGGCCGAGTGGTTGAAGGCGACGCTCTCGAAAAGCGTTATACCCGCAAGGGTATCGTGAGTTCGAATCTCACTCTCTCCGCCTTCGTCCTCCGGCGTCCCTCGATCAGCTCGGGACTCTGGAGGACTCAGGCGGACAAGTCCGCCAATTGATTAAGTTTATTTTATTTGCTAGCATTGCAACGTAATTAATACCATAAATTATATTTAATATGAGGAAACATTCTTATTTGTCGCCAAAATGCAAAGCGCAAAACAACAGTACCATTCATCGTTACGGAGTTTTTGCAAAAGAAGATATAAAAAAAGAAGAATTGATAGCGCTATGGGGAGGATACGTTATCACTTTAAAAGAATTAAGAAAATTACCGAGGACTATTCTTGATTACGATTATCCGGTTCAAATTTTTGAAAATTTTTATTTAGGTCCAAAATCGGCAAAAAATCTGGATGATTGTGAGATGTTCAATCATAGTTGTCACGCTAATGCCGGCGTGAAGGGATCAATTATATTAGTCGCGAGAAGAAAAATTAAAGCCGGCGAGGAAATATGTTTTGATTACGAAACAACTGACACTCAAGATCTAAAATTTACTTGTCGATGTGGAGATAAAAATTGCCGTGGTAAAATTGACGGCACCTCATGGCAGAATCCAAAATTTCAAAAAAGTAATGCAGGGTATCTGTCTTTTTATATTCAAGAAAAAATTAAACGATTAAAAAAATAATTTCAATTTCACTGTTCGTTCGGTTCTGCCCAATCAGTTTGGGCAAAATGGCCACGCTGGCCACTCACTAGGTAAACGGCTACATCACCGGAGCGTTGAGCATACAACGTTTGGGCAGCCGAGCCAATTTTACCAATAATAATATCTGCTAACACTGTATCGGCCTGCTTAACTATTACCTGAATAGCCTGATCGGGATTTAAACCATACTGTTCCGGCGTGGTCATGGTGCGAGCCGATACGGCTTGAATGGTACTATGAGTTATGGTGCTCAACAGATTGGTAATAGCGGTTTGATTAGCAGGAACGTTACTATCATTGGCTATGAGCCAACTACCATCGGCCTGTTTAGTGAGTTCAGTGACTGTTTGATGTTGAGTTACTGTTATAGCCGTAACGGCGTTACTATCAAATGACTGCACCAAATACTTGTTGGCTTGTTGATTTTGAGCAGCACGTTGGGTGGCGTAATATCGATAAGCCACCACCGCCCCCAAGCCAACTACGATTACTAGTAAACTATAGGTCCAGTAGTGCTGTTTACGCATATAATTGTTTAGCTTTGATATCGTGTCGCCGGCGCCAACCATACACCACACTGGCACCAACCAACACCAGTAGTACGCTGCCTACCAAATTGCCATACTTGGTAGCAGTTTTTTGTTGATCAGATATATTATTCAGTGGGCGCTGTAAACTAGCGCGCGACCGAATATCAACCAATGAGGTTTGTTGACTCAAAGCGTCAATGGCGTTCGCTAACAGCAAGGCATTATCTACATTGTCACCAATAATATCATCGGCAATGAACCGACTGTTACTGACAATGACCAGGTTGGCTTGATCAGTACTACCAATAAATTGGCTGGCATCGCTACCGGTGGGCACAGTATCAGCGGTATAGGCGCTGGTGAAGGAACCAGTCACCAGGGCGGCCACCAGGTACTGTTGTAAATCACTATCAGTTGACCTCACAATAGCTTCTGGATCAATTGAAGTGACCGCGGTACTACTAGTAGATTGTGGTGAAGTGTTAGCTAGTTCAGTAACAACGCGATCATCAGCTGGAGTAATGGTTAGCGAGCTGGTCCAGGGTAAACTAATAGCAGTGAGTTGAGCCACCATTGGACTATTCGGATTCAAACCAGCCGATACAATCTTTGGCCAGTACGGGTATGGCCGCACTACCGAAAAAAATTGTCCGCCAAACGTGAGTGTTTCGTTCGAAGCAAAATCTGCCACCACATCATGATTCACGGTAATACCATAGTGCGTCAGCCAATCATCTAGCCCAGTAACCATAGGGCTAGCCTGTAACAACTGTTGATTAATGGTCATGCCATCAAGTAACATATACAAATTACCGCCGCGCATTACAAATTGATCAAGAGTGTATTGTTCGGCCTCGGTAAATTCCTCGGTTGGTCCGGCTATTACTACATTAGTCAGATCGGGTGATAAAGCGGCTAATGTTACTGGCGTAATGGTATACTGTTGTTCTAAATACTGCTGCACAGTGCGCCCGACAATAGTACCATGATCTGATAACCAGCCAATGGTAGGAGCATCTGTTCGCGACATTTTTTGCAGAGCGGCCGTGATGTCGTATTCCAAGTTAGCAACATTGGGCAAGGCTGGTAGCACGGTATTTTGATCGCGATACAGTATCACTAAACCAGCATAACCAGTGGATACTTCAAATTTATCATTATTCACTACATTATATTGAATCTCGGGAATGCCGTAGGTATCAACTTCGGTTTGGGCCGACAGATCAGTTTTAGGATCAGCCATCACCACCGTGATATCACGGCCGGTTTGTCGGTACTCGGCCAGCACATCTTCAACATCGCGGCGCACGGCTAATAAATCTTGCGGCACATCCTTGGAAAAATACAGTTTAAATGTCACTGGATCAACCAACTGTTGTACAATAGTGGTGCTAGCCGGTGATAAGCTATAGAGTTTATCTTTGGTAATATCCCAACGCCAAGTTAAGCCGCTAACGGCCAGATTCAGCACCACCACAGCCACAACCACCAGCGCTACCTGGAAATGTGACTGACGGGCAAATTGCTTACGAGTAGTGGCGACGATTGAGGACATACTTATTACAGTATAAAAATAATCCAATAGCTGACAGATAGTACACCAGGTCACGAGCACTAATTACCCCTTTGGCTAAATTGGTAAAATGAGTCAGCGGAGACAAACTGGCTATCACCGCTGCTATGGTACCACTGCCACTAGTAACTCCAGGTAACCCCAGTAACACTAATCCAAAAGCCATTGCCACCGTTACCAAAAAGGCAACGATTTGATTTTTGGTTAGGCTTGATAACCATTGTCCTAATGCCAAGTAGGTACCACCGAGTAACCAGGCTCCCAGATACGCTCCCACGACTGGACCCCAATCTAACTCGCCCAAGCGGGCTAGGGTGATAGGAATGGGTAGTGAGAACACCAGTACTATCGCCAAAAAAGTATCCGCTGCCAAAAATTTTGCCAAAATTACCTGGCTATCACTAACTGGTAATGTGAGTAGGGTTTCAATAGTGCCTTGCTTTTTATCTTCACTCCACAAGCGCATGGCTAAGGCCGGCACTAAAAATAAAAAGAACCATGGTAATAGGCTGAACCAATCACGCATAGTGGTTTGGCCGACTAAAAATACATTTTGCCAAAACAGCCAGCCCAGAATCACCAAAAACACCACCATAAAAATATAGGATAACAGTGAGTAACAGTAGCCGGTTAATTCCTTGCGATAGATTGCTAAAAATCCAGTCATACAATGTATTTCGTTTTTAGGCCGTTAATTGCCGGAAAACATCTTCTAAGCTAACAGTAGTACGGGTCATGGCTAACAGCGTCCAACCACGGTCGACACACAGTTGAAAAATAGACCGACGAACATCCTGCTGACTCGTGGTAGTGAGCTGAATACGTTGATCTACTGCCTGTACCTGTTCTACGCCCGTTAATTGTTTCAAACTAGCCATGATGATGGCTTGAGATCCTTCAATTTCTACCGTCACTTGGCTGCTACCTTGAGCTTGGTTCAATAACTGATCAATGGTGCCATCAGCCACAATGCTGCCGCGATTAATAATCAGAGCGCGGTCGCATGAGGCTTGGGCCTCTTGTAAAATATGAGTAGAAAACAGCACAGTTTTAGTTTGACCAATAGTACGAATTAATTCACGAATATCAGCGGCTTGGTTTGGATCAAGCCCAGAGGTTGGTTCATCGAGTAATAAAATATCAGGGTCGCCCAGCAAAGCAGCGGCTAACCCAACCCGTTGCCGATACCCTTTTGATAAATCACTAATTGATGCAGTAATTTTTTCAGCCAAATGACAGGCAGTCACTACTCGCCGAATATCGCTGATAATATCAGGCACGGCTTTGGCTTGAGCAACAAATCGTAAATACTCATATACTCGCATGGCATCGTACAGCGGATTACTTTCTGACAAATACCCAATTTTTTGACGACTAGCAATAGGTTGATCCAATAGTTCCTGATCGGCAATGGTGACGCTACCACTAGAAGCTGAAATAAATCCAGTCAATATGCGCAAGGTAGTGGTTTTACCAGCTCCGTTTGGACCCAAAAAACCAACCACTTCTCCCTGCTGTACCGTAAACGATACTCGATCAAGCGCTCGATGTTGGCCAAACTGTTTTGTCAGTTGCTGTACGGCAATCATAACCAATACGTATGGTAATACTACCTATAGTAGTAGTCAAGCAGCCTTCAATTTATACTTTTTTGTTACTCTATACGGCTGAAGCACCTGGCCTTTTTTAGTACGTAGGCTAATGGTAGATTTCTTCACTTTGGTTTTGTTTGGGGCCACGGCCTTATTCGATAGAGTGACTAGGCTTTTGCGTTTTAACTTTTCCTTAGTCAAATTTACTTTCGTAATTGTTAACAATACCTGCGCTTTCTGCCGTGAAGTTACCACTACCTCAACCGAGTGATCTGATCGAGCATCTTTCAAGAGTACGCTAGTTTTACTGTAGAGATTCGTTTTAGATAGAGTAATACTGGAAAATACTTCGCCGTTATACACATTCACCAGGGCCAATTTTTGCCCCTGGGCCTGCAGTACCACAATATAGCCGGTAGCTTGGTAAGAACTGACTTTGGTTAATTGAGTGGTGGTGCCAGTAAACACATCATATTGATACACTGAATTATCAGCAAAAGTAACCAACATGTCACCATCAATCGTACCAGCAATAGTTAGTACATTGCTGGCGTACGCAGCCGGATCACTGGGATCGGTAGTGCCATAACCGGGATGGGCTCCATTTTCTGTAATGGTGTTATGTTCATCAATCTCACCATCACCGTCATTATCAACCTGGTCGTCATCAATTTCTACGCCGTTATTCACAACCGTATCGTCGGTATCGTTACTGTTATCGCTATATCCGGCTGGCGGCGTACTACTACACAGTACAGCCGTCTCACTCGTACCCAAGCCATCACCATCGGCATCAACGTAATAGGTTTGTTCTTCGCTGACACTATCGTCGCTATCATCACAATCTGTACCAGGAAAAATAGCATCCGGAGAGCCTTCACCATCACCATCGGCATCAATATACATGTACGCCAAATAGGCCGAGCCAGCATCGGTTCCCGTAGTATCAGTCGATCGAGCTCCAATTAATATATCCGGATAACCATCGGCGTTAACATCACCCGATGTGGCCACGGCAATACCAGCAGCGTCACTAGCGGCTACACCAGTCAATTCAATCATAGCTGATACATCGCCGGAAGTTAGCGTACTATCCTGACCCAGTACCAAGTACGCTGCCCCGCTATTGCTGGCACCATCATCATTATTCCATGCCCCAATGGCAAAGTCATCAAAACCATCACCATTAGCATCGCCGACGCCAGCCACAGCATAGCCAGATGAGTCGCCGGCGGTTTCACCGGTTAGTTCTACAATAATTGAACTGGCCGCCAAAGTGGCACTGGTCCAGACCGTCGCTTGGCCGTATAAAACATAGGTTGCTCCCTTAGCCCCAGAAGCATTGTAGGCGCCAATCAAAAAATCAGCATAACTGTCACTATTGATATCACCAGCCGAGGCTACCGCATAACCAGCCGAAGCATTAGCAACAGTATGACTAAACCGCACTGTACTGGCTAAACTAGCATTGGTGAGTTTGGTTGAGCCGCCATATACTAAATAAGCGGCGCCGGCCGTAGAGTTATACCCGTATGCCCCGATCAAAAAATCAGCATAGCCATCAAAATTGACGTCCCCAGCTGTGGCTACGGCCGCTCCAGCCAAATTACTAGCTGATTCTCCGGTCAACTGCACAATATTGCTATCATTCGTGGCTAAACTGGTTGAAGTGTATTCGGTTGGTTTACCATAAATAATATAGGCAGCGCCGGCATTGGTGCCACCATCAGCCATGGTATTAGCACCAATCAAAAAATCATCATAGCCATCGCCATTGACATCCCCGGCGCCAGCCACAGCATAACCGGCCTGATCATTGGCCATTTCGCCAGTAAACTCTGCCCCACCGGCTGTGACGGCTTGAGCTAACGTTACGGCGGTTAATGTTTGCGATTGTCCGTAAATTAAATAGGCACTGCCTGCTCCACTCGACCGTCGATAAGCGCCAATCAAAAAATCATCAAAGCCATCATTATTCACGTCACCGGCGCCAGCCACAGCGTAACCGGCAGTATCACCAGCTGTTACACCGCTTAATGGTACCACTATGCTATCACTTAAACTGATTGGCGAAGTAAACTGGGCATTTTGTCCATATATAATATAAGCCGCTCCAGCATTGGCTCCAGCAGTATCGTTATTGGGTGCTCCAATCAGCATATCTTGAAAACCATCGCCATTAATATCACCAGCACTGGCAACGGCCTGGCCAGCAAAATCGCCGGCAGATTGACCAGTTAATTCAGTAAATAACGATAGCGATACAGTTTGAGCTTGGGCGGATTGACTAATCATCAGTGTACTGGCCAGTACCGCAGTCAACATGATATATTTCATATCTATCTAGTATATCGTTAGTCCCAAATTCGGTCCATAAACGCTTGATGAAGCAAACCATTCGAAGCAATCACATCAAGTTGTTGTGCTTGCCATGGTTCGCCATGAAAGGTTGTCACTTGGCCGCCAGCTTCTTCAATCAATACTACTCCAGCGGCTATATCCCATGGATCAATCGCCATGGTAATGTAGCCATCAGCGCGGCCACTGGCCACCCAAGCACACTCTAAAGCGGCCGAACCAAGTTTACGAAAATCAATCACTTGGTCGTAATAATTACGAATCAAAGTTGAAAATACTTGAGTGCGGTCAGTCATGCCACCATCACAACTTAACACATAGGCCTGCTGCAGTTTGGCAGTAGTGGATACTCGAATTGGCTGACCATTGACAGTGGCACCGTGTCCGCGTACTGCCACAAACTGTTCACCTAATAGCGGTGCTTCAATTATACCAATTTCTAAAACCCCATTAATTTGTACAGCCATGGAGATAGCAAAAAATGGATTATGGTTAGAAAAATTGACGCTGCCATCAATCGGATCAATAATCCAACGGTATGATGATTGATCAGTGTTATATAGTAAACCCGATTCTTCAGTGAGAATACTATGATCTGGATACGTTGCGTGAATATGCTGCACCAACCATTGGTCAATGGTACTGTCTTCCAATAATTTCATGGCTTTGGGAGATTCGCGTCGATTAATGTTACTACTGGATTGTTGTTGGTAAGCCTGCACTAATTGCGTACCAGCAGACCGGCTTAATTGTTGGGCAAATTGCACTAGGTTGGTAAGGTTGGTCATATTTATATCATAGCATACCTATGATAGATTGAAGCTTGAGGTAAAACCTGGTACCATTCTGCTGATGTACCATATTGATAACGCTGCCATTCAAGCCAAATTACGGGCTCGTGGCATTGATCCAGATCATATCAAAGCTTTGCACGTTAAATTACAAACTGGTGAACTTGACCACAGTTCCTTTGTGATTGATGCCAGCCGTTTACGACCACCCCAACCAAACGAATTTCCACACTATCAACAACTCCACCACGCCGAACTACAACAGCAGGGTATCACTGCTTTACGTCAAGATCAGCTGTTAGTATTTTGGTTAAATGGTGGTGCCGCCACCCGCTATTTTGATCACAGTAAAATCACCGCCGCGGAACAACAACGGTATCATAGCGTCTTGCAAACAGTAGCTGATGATATGGTAAGTTCGCCCAAGGGCATTACTCCGGTAGTGAATGGGTTAAGTTACTTGGAACTAAAAATCCGAAATCTATTACACCATACTGCTCAATATCATTTGTCACATCATCCACATGTTATCATCATGAACAGTTTTATTACCGATGCCGCCACTCGAAAACATGTTCAACAACTCCTACGCAAATATCCTACGCTTGAACCTGATCGCTTTCATTTTGTGGTGCAACAACCGTTGATTCCTCGATTTCAAAAGGTGATGGATCTTAAAAATATTGACCTGTTTATAGATCAGACTGGTGAGTTATCATGGGCTCCCTGTGGACATGGCGATTTTATCTACTTGCTGCAACACTATCTGCGCGAAACCCATATTCCACAGGTACAGTATATGTTTTTTGCCAACATTGATAATTTAGGCGCTACGCTTGATCCGGTATTACTGGGGGCACACATTCAAACTGGTCGGGGTCGCACGGTGGAACTGGCCACCAAAACTCTGGGCGATCAAGGTGGGGCACCTTGTTACGTTGATGGACAATTGATTATTGTTGAACAAATGAAATTTCCATCCGATTTTGATCAAGACCAGATTCCATTTTTTAATACCAATACATTTTGGTTTACCCTGAACGATCTGTTAGCATTTGAAGAAGATTTGCCATTGGTACTAGCAGAAAAAACCTTACCAGAAGGTGAAGTAATTCAGCTAGAACATTTTGCCTGCGATGTAAATTTGCCGTCACACTATGTGATTGTGCCGCGTGAGCGTCGGTTTTGGCCGGTGAAACGGTTTGTGGACGCCTTGATTTATCAAGATCAAACTATCGCTGGAAAAAAACAACATGATTTCCAAGCTTTGCTGCGCACCGACTATGGATTATAAAATAAAACTAGCAACCCTGATTCAGCAAGGGTGTTTGATATCACCATGTACTACGCAGCGGTTGCACTATACCGCCGATCGCACCCAGTTGATATCTGCAGATGGCCAGGACACTTTTCCACTCCATGATAACAGCGTACCGGTTATATTGCCCGATGCTACCGCCATGGCAAACTACGCCGCCACTTCGCGTACAATGAACCGAGAATATAGCAGCTCCTTTTTAGCTAACGAACGTCGCGGTGTAATGGGGTGGTTACGGTCGCTGAAAGCCAAAGATTACCGATCACCTGCGGCCATCACAGCAATTAATAGATTGCTTGATAGTATTGATGATACACAAGTGGCCATCGCTATTGGTGGCGGTCCGCATCGACACTCGGAAAAATTACTCAATCTTAATATTGGTCCGTTCCCAAATGTTGATATCGTTGGCGATGCCCATGCTCTACCTTTAGCCGACAATACAGTAGATATGATTGAATGTTCAGCGGTACTTGAACACTTACATACTCCAGAACGAGCAGTTAGCGAAATGTATCGCGTATGTAAGCCAGGGGCAAAACTATTTGTGGCAACGCCATTTGTGCAAAGTTATCATGGTTATCCGTACCACTATCAAAACTACACTGTCACTGGACACACCCAATTATTTGAACAGGCTGGTTTTAAAATCATTGAACAAGGGGCATGCGTTGGTCCAACCTATACCATCATGCATCTCACCTTAACGTATCTGATGACGTATCCTCCAAAAATTCTACGCCTCCCCTTAACCCTACTATGGGGCTGTATCATGGTACTATTAAAACCATTGGATATCATACTCAATAAAAGAACTGATGCCCACCTGTTAGCATCAACCACCTACCTGGTGGCTACGAAATAACTACGTTGACCAATAAGGAGCGGACGAATAGTTGCAAAATTCAGAAAAACTGGTATAATTTTTCCATGAATAGACGAACTGTACTGTGGTTTGTAGTACTACTGGTGATCACCACGTCAGGGGCAATTTGTCGAAACAGTGGCAAAGTACCAGCCACAGTCACCTTGCAATACTGGACGGTGTATACTGAAGAAGAAAACATCCTACCAAGCATCACCGCTTTTCAAGCGAACCATCCCTACATTAAGGTTGAAGTACGCCAACTTACTCCAGAAGAATACGAAAATAGTTTAATTGAAGCCTGGGCGCAAGGAGAAGGTCCTGATATTTTTTCAATACCAAATAGTCACTTGGGTAAATTTAAAAACCTCATTAGTCCACTGCCCAGCAGTATAAAAGTAGCTACTGTTACCACCGAGAAAAGTTTTGGTTCTACCCAACAAATTGTTGATAGCACGGCTAAACGAACGATATCGCCTCAACAAATTTCCTCACTGTTTCCTCAAGTAGTCAGTGATGACACCGTGTTAGTGGATGAAACCGATACTACTACCGCTACCGAAAAAGTGTTTGGTTTACCATTAAGCCTCGATACCCTAGTACTCTACTACAACAAAGATTTATTAAGTAAAGGAAAAATTCCCCTGCCGGCTACTACCTGGCAAGAATTTGTAGAGCAGGTGCCAAAAATGACCTTGGTGGATATTGATAATAATGTTATTCAAGCTGGCGCGGCCCTTGGTACAGCTAATAACGTACCAGGCTATTTCGATATTATGTCGTTACTAATGATGCAAAATGGGGCGGTGATGTCGTTAGGTGATCGCATTCTGTTTGCCGATGAATCGGAAGAGCAACGTGATTATTTTCCAGGTAGTAAAGCGTTGGAGTTTTATACCAGTTTTGCCAATCCAGAAGTAGAGTGGTACAGCTGGAATTCTAATCAACCCGACGCCCTAGAAACCTTTATCAATGGCACCAGTGCTTACTTTTTAGGGTATCATTACCAACTAGCCGATATTAAAAATCGCGCGCCACAATTAAACTTTGATATTGCCCCTATCCCGCAAGTTGATCTAGCGGCTGAAGTGAATTACGCTAATTACTGGTTAGAAACGGTATCCATTAATTCAGCGCATCCCAACGAAGCCTGGGCTTTAGTAGAGTATATCACCACTACTACGGCAGTGGCTCAAGCCTATGCCGACGCTACCGGCCAACCAGCGGCTTTAAAAGCGATTCTCGCTGATCAACAAGAAGATTTTACCTTAAGCGTATTTGCCAACCAAGCACTCACGGCGCAAAGTTGGTATGCCGGCAGTAAGCCAGCAGAAGTAGACCAAGCCTTTGCTGATATGATCACGGTAGTGAACGATCAACGCCTCGACCCGCAAACCGCTGTCGCCAACACCGCCGCTAAAGTAGAACTGACCTATGAATAAACTCCTCATCATTGCCGCTGTGGGTATGGTCGTCATTGGCGGCTGGGCCAGGCCAACTATCAGTGCAGCGGCTGGAGAAAGCACCGTTGGTTTTGCTTTATCAATTGTACCGGAGTGTCGTAAACAAATTGGCGGCTGTTCAATTTGTGATATCACTCAAGCGGTAGTCAATGCCTCAAATTTAATTGCTGGGGGGTTGAGCGGCATATCGTTACTGATGTTTATTGTGGGTGGTTTCTTTTTTGTGTTCTCTGGTGGCAACGAACAACGGATTGAAACTGGTAAAAAAATTCTGGTCGGCACGGTGACTGGTTTAGCCGTGGTGTTTGTAGCTTGGTTTTTAATCAACTTTGTGGTGCGGTTAGCCTATCGTAGTTCCACCGGTAAAGAAGTAACCAAGGTAGAAGATTACCAACTATTTAAATCAAACAGTCCATTTGATTGGTGGACAGCGGCTTCGAAGTGCGACCCCAATCAAACAGATTGTGCCGGCAAATACATTGGCGATGCTTGCGGCACCAGTGGCGATTGTCCAAAAGATGACAACAACGAAGGCGCCTGCTACTGTTACCGCAAACGGTACAGTGGTACGGATAAAAGTATTATTGATACTGGTCGCTGCGATATTGCCAGTACCAGCACCGAGCCAGATTTTAAAACTGGAGCCGAGGAGCAACAAGAATGTTACTGTGCCCAAGGGTGCGATCGCTTTAACGCCACCAAGGCCGCCAGTTTGGCAGATTACACCTTTGGCTGTGTGGCTCAAAGTACCGTTAAAACCACCGGTACATACAATATCAAAGATGTGCCCGCTGGTGTACAGTGTCCTGATAAGGGTTACATCTGTGCTGGTCAAAAAAATTAATCTTTTTCTATGCCTATGCTTCGTTCAATCAAATCTCTGGTCATCAGCTTAGTTGGCATCAGCTTGCCCTGGTTGGTGCGAGCGTCCGGAGAACAACTTGATCCACCGTTTGGAACAGCCGCCGATGTTTCAAAACAAGAACCAGTCTATATTGTGGCTACTATTATTCAAGTACTGCTGGGATTAGTAGGTGCGGCCACTTTATTAATATTTATTTGGGGTGGATTCAAAATTATTTTTTCTGGTGGTAGCGAAGAAAAAATAAAAAAAGGCCGAGACACGCTGGTGTGGGCCGTGATTGGTTTAGCGGTTATTTTGAGCAGTTACGCTATTTTGGAATACACCTTCTCGGTGTTACAAGATGCCTCGACCATAGCGCCAACCACGTAAGCTAGTCGGTGATATCAACGATACTACGAAACACGTAGCTCATAATTGAGTACGACGCCAGAATAACCACCAAGCCAGTCACTGTGCCAATGATAATATCTTTAGCCCGTTTAGCTTGTTCTTCATTGCCACGTGACATTACCCAAATATAGCCACCGTAAAACATCAGACACAAAGAAAACGTTCCTAATAGAAGCAACAGTAGGTTTACAATTTGTGAGGCAATTACCACGGGTCCGCCAGTGGGGCCTTGATCGGTGACTTCATAAGCGCCTAACTGGGTGCCATTTTCCAGCCGTTTATTATAATCGAGGGTCAAATTTTGCGTTTGATAGGCTAGGGCTGGCAAACTGATAGCTAACCCGATCAGGCTAGTGAGCAAAACCGGTTTCATGCGTTGGTAATATTGATCAAGTTCTCGAACACATACAACGATAACCCATAAGAAGCCAAAATCACAATCAAACCAAATAAAGCACCGTATAAAATTTCTTTAGCCCGTTCAACATCTTCTTCCTTGCCACGTGATAGCATCCACACAAAACCAGCGTAGATCATTAAAATCAAGGCCAGTAAGGCTAAAATAGTCAACACCCGTTGAATAATTCCAGCCGCCACATCAGTGGGGCTAGCATTACCTAACCCAGTGTTCCGTTGAGCGTTGTTATTTGGATCAAAGGTGACTTCCTGCGGATTATAGGCTGCCAGCGATATGGCTGGAGCTACCATACTGGCGGTAATAATCAAAGTGATGAGTAGGCGTTTGAACATAGTATGGTTGTTATGGTTAATTATCTTCAACCGCTGTTACTAATATTATAATCAGCGTTGGTAATATCGGCTACGGTGGTAAAGACAAACCGAGTAATACCAAGCGAGGCAAACACAATCACCAAGCCAATAATCGTGCCTTGAATAATTTGTTTAGCCTGCCCAACTTGTTCTTCATTACCACGGGCCCACACCCACAAAAAACCACCATAGAGTAACAGCATTAGACTAACAGCGCCCAGCAAGGTGAGGGCTTGGTTAATTAAATCGAGCGCCACTACAGTTGGGGCGATGGTACCTAATCCCAAATTTTCTTCAAGCGTACTTTGAATTTGACCAGTGGGATCGTTCGCCTTTGGATCAAAGTTCACTGGATCTCCGGCGAAAGCTGGTGTATAAAATCCCAAAACAGCGCTGCCAACGGTAAAGATAATTTTAGTAAGTGTCATGGTAGTTGTGTTATGAGCCAAAATTATTGGTGGCTTGTCGAATTTGATATGGTGGCTTGTCGAATTTGATAAAACACAGTAGTGCTAATGCCCAAGGAAGCCATTACGATAATAAAGCCAATCACGGCGCGTTTAATTAAATTTTTCGCCTTGGTAATGGCCTCTTCATTGCCGCGGGCGAGGGCCCATAAAAAACCAGCGTAAATTAATAATACCAAAAAGGCCATCCCAAGCAAAGTCAGGGCTATAGAAATAATCCGAATGGTTACTGTCACCGGATCATTCTGGCCAAGATTTAAAATGCCAATAGTATAGAGCTTTTCAACATTAGCAATGCTATTTGTATAAACAATATTGTTAACTGCTGGGTCAAGGTCTAACTTTTGTGGCGCGGTTTCGCCGGGTTTAACTGCCGCTAAACCAGCCGTTACCATACCCAAAACCAAACTAACACTGATTAATGTTACAGTGATCAATTTATTGTTCACTGGCTGTGTCTGACGAAACCACATCTTGAATAAGATTAAAGGTGAGTAAACTAACGGACAAAGCCAGCATGGTGATAATTAAACCAATCACGGTGCCTTTAATGATTTCTTTAGCTTGTTCAACGCGTTCTTCGTTATCGCGCGACATAAACCAAATCACGCCACCATACAACATCAACAAGGTTGATAGCATGCCCAAAAAACCAAGCGCGGTGTTCACTAATCGAATTGATACGCTCACCGGATCGTCAGCGCCAGTTAAAAAACTTAACCGCTCAATCGAACTAAAACGACTATCATTTTTGGCCGGATCAAACTGTAAAAAACTATCAAGTTTACTGGCGGTACTACCCGCAGCAGTATCGCTGGCTGCTTGTTGCTCAACTTGAGCAGCATTTAGCGCTTCCCGTTCGGCATTATCTAATTCATCAGCCAACACAGGCACTGTCACAGCCAGCAGTATGGTCATGGTAACTACCCGAATCAAATAACGCCAAGAGTTATTGGGCATTGGTAATGCGAGTTAGGTAGTAAAACACCCATTGCATTATTCCAAAGGAAGACAAAACCACCACCAAACCAATCACCGTGCCGCGAATAATATCTTTGGCGGTGCTAATTTCCTCTTCATTGCCACGAGCCCAAATCCACCGAAAGCCACCGTATAACATTAGTAGTACACACAGCAAGCCCAGCACGCGTAAAAACACATTGACCAACTGACTAGCTACCACCACTGGATCGGTGCTGCCTAAACCAGTGCTGTTTTCCAAGCTGCCGTAGTCGCCACCTTGGAGTGGGTCTAGCGTAATAGTGGCGGCCTGGGCTAATGTGATTAGCCCCAATGTCATAGTAATGGTAATAGCGAGTCCGATACTGTGATAAAAGAATTTGGTGTTCATATCAGTAATTAACCGGCCACGGCTGTTTGGATAGCCACGAATACAAATCTGGCTAAGCCGTATGAAGCCAATACAATAATTAAACCCAAAACTGACCCTTTCAGTAAATCTTTAGCTTTGGTGATTTTTTCTTCTTCACCCGCTGCTAAAATCCACATAAAGCCAGCCACCACGATCATCACTACGGTAATTAATCCCAAAAAAATCAAAGCCGTATTCACGGTGGTAAATACAATGTAGGCTGGATCGTTTGCCCCCAGTTGGGATTTGCCATACAAAATAAGTCCGGGATCAAATTCAAGTGTATAAGCTCGGGCCAAAACTGGAAAAAATAGTAGCCCTAGTGCTGAACCAATGTGTTTACTAAACGTCATGATCTATAATATACCACGGAAATTGACTAAAAGTCAATCCCCCTCTTTACAGTTTTTTTAGATCATGCTATAATACATTCAATTAAATTTTCTTTAAGCCTTAAATAAGTATGAGCCTACTTACCGCTCGCATTTCAAAATTCGCCTACCTTGGGGTAGGGTCAGCTAGTTTGTTACTAGCTAAAACTGCTTTTGCTCTATCGGCAGAAGAGTTAGGTGCCAACTACGGCGCTAATATTGGTTTAGGTGATGCCAGCCCTGAAGACATCGCTGTCGCCACCATCAACTGGGTATTAGGGATACTTGCCTTGATTGCCGTAGTAATGATTTTAGTGGGTGGTTTTAAATGGATGACAGCCGGTGGCAACGAAGAAAAAGTGGAAGGTGCTAAAAAATTGTTGATTGCCGCCTTAATTGGTTTGGTGGTCATTCTAGCCGCCTGGGGCTTATCCATCTACGCCATCAACAACCTGTTGAACTTCACCAACGCCGAATAATTGGTTGATTCGGTCTAAAAAACGTAGGAAACAGTCGCGATTGTTCCCTACGTTTTATTTTGTTACCACCTGATATACAGTCACCTCGTCATCCTGATACACCAATCGAGCCCGCGTGGTTTGTTTTATCAAACGCTCCATGGCCACATGATCATGTTCAATTAATACATAATCAACGGCTAAAGTAGTCAGGGCCGCCGACACATCGCCATGATAATCACCAGTGGTAAGATCAACCCACAGTTGATACAACGTGGGATTAAAACGATACATAAACGTAGGATCAAGCCCAGCCATATACACAGCTTGACTGTTATAGTAAAACAACGATGGAAAATCATCCCAATCACTATGCAATACCACACTACCTGGTGGCGCGTGCGTTTGTAACCACTGACTACTGTGCTTAAATTTTGTCACACTAATACCGCCACGGACATCACTGATATTACGTTCAACATCGGCTAACACAACTGGCAACGTGGTAAAAATCACTACGGCTAGTACCGCCACCGCTAGACTGGCTATTTTCCATTGACGCACCATCAACTGTACAACTCCTGCCCAAGTGACTACCTGATGCCGTAACCAAATGGCCACGGCTATGGCCAAGTACGGCCCAAAGTATTCAACATAGCGCCGCGACTTGATGGTTAGAGCAATACCCAGTAGCGCCAAAAAAACTGCAAACCAATCTAATTGGGCCCAGCGTCGCCGTTGAATAATAAGTAAAGTTAGGCTAACGATCGCAGCGCTGAACAATACTACTGAACCAAGTAGTAACTCGGCAATATTGTACGTGTACCATTCGGCTCCTACGCTAATGCTGTCACGATAGTTAATAATACCAATCTGCACTAATTGATCCCAGTAAAATAAAATATTATTTGGAAAATATGGATTCACTATCAACCCAAGCACTGTGCCAGTACCAACCGCCAGCATTGGCCACAGCGTACTAGCCCAGCTACGCCACGGTTGAGTTAACCACTGACTCACTAGCCAGCAGCCGAGTACTAAATACAGCATGGCAAACCCACCATAGGACCACACATACACCACTGTTATCGCGCTCACCCACCACCACCGTTTTTTCACAATACCTAACCAAGCTAAACATAATAGTATTAGGGCTAACGGCGTAGCTTTAACTAAATTCAACCGAAAGGTAAATGGTACAGTTACTAGTAATGCCAATGTTACTGGCAACCACCAGCGTAACCCAACCGCTCGCAAGGTGGTTGCGAACACGATAATAAAAACTGTCGCCAATGTAATGGTAAACAGTTTAATACCAACGAATGGATCACCCCACGTCACAAACGGCATCATCAAGACATGGAATAATAAATGTTGATCGGTAAAATGTTGATTCAATGTAGTATATGGCAGCCAAGGAAATTGTTGGATGACTCCTTGGGTGGTGAGTAGTTGCGCCATTTTCATATGATAAAAGGCATCGGGGTCGCTTAATTCAGCCGACCAATGATGCGGCAAAAATAGTAGTACTGTCACTATGGTTAACCCTAGCCAAACGGCTTTCATAGGCTACGTTTAAATACTACGGCTTCATTATCCTGAAACACCAATTGCAATTCCGGATCCCGTAATAGGTAGGCCCGAAATAATTGGGCTGATGGATCAGTAGTATCGACCACCACGTAATCCGCTCCAAACTGCTGATGGATAGTGTTAGCCAAAGACTGTTTTACTTTGCCATCCACTAACTGGCGCCACTGCTGATACGTGTTCTGATTATGTAAGTATAAAAATGTTGGATCAAGGCCGACAATATAATAATTATCAGGGTTGTGATAAAACAACATCGGAAAATTATCCCAATCGGAGTGAAACACTACGCTGCCTGGCTGGGCATGGGTTTGTACATACCTACTGGCCCCGGCTAAGTAATCCAAAGCGAAGCCTTTGGTAAACTCTTGATGAATGTTCAACACCGATCGCACCATGCCAACGGGAATAGTAATGGCACAATAGAGTATAAACACATAGTACCATCGCCCAGTGTAGTGCGTTAAGCGCTGCCAATCGGCTTTCCACTGACCCGAAGCCAGATACGGCAACGCCAAGTACATTGCCCAAAACCATACCACTGGTGCTAGATACTCAACGTAGCGTCGCGATCGCAAGGTGGCTACTGTAAACACTATGGCTAAGCCCATAAAAGTTAACGCTGGCGTACTTAATAAACGCTGGGGTTGACGAAATATGCCCACCACAATAGCAACCACTACGGCAATCAATACCACACTCAACACGCCAATTAAATTGGGCAAAGAAAATGGATACCACTCTGCTCCAACTGAAATAACACTAGCATAGTTCACTACCCCAATCTGTACCAACTGCTGCCAATAAAATTTCAGGTGTTGCGGAAAGTACGGATGTACTACTAGCCCAACGAGCACGGCACTACTGGCTATCCACCAAGGTCGAGGGTCACCTAATTTTAATCGCCGGCCTTGCCATGATTGAGCTACTGTATCTGCCAGCACCATCAGGCCGGCGGCAAGTGGCAGTAGTATAAAACCACCATGAGCCCAGGGGTACAACATCCCTAAACACCAAGCCGCCAAGTAGCGCCGCTGCAACAGTAACGTAAGGCCACCAAAAAATAAGATTAATACTAATGGAGTGGCTTTGACCAAATTAATCCGCAACAAAAAAGCTGACACGCTATACAATAGCAACACTGCTGGAACAGCGTATGGAATTTTCCAACTACGTAGTATGGCAACAAATACTAGCGTCATTACGACCAATAAAATAGTATGCCCAACTTTGGCCCCAATGGCCGCCCCAAACCAGGCTACCCAAGGCAACAACCACAAATGATAGAGTAAATGTTGATCGGTAAACTGTTGCGCCAAATCAGTGAATGATAGCCAAGGCAATTGTTGCAATAACCCATGATCAAGCATCAGGGCAGTGAGGCGAGCATGATAAAACGAATCTGGATCGGCAAATGTGGGAATGGCCTGTAACCAACCAAACAGTCCGGCGCTGGCGATTATAGCCAGGGCGTAATCACGCAGCGCGGACTTGCGTAAGAGCATGTTTAAAGTAATCAACCCACGGAATTAAGGCTGGGTCGACCTGGTTAGCCATGGCTAAATAAAAACTGATATAGCTGCCCCACTGCAATACTTCGAACACTTGCAACAATGTAGTATTGGCTGTAGCAATAAAGCTACTATATTGCACCTCATTTTTATCAAGCACTTGTTTAGTCACAACGTATCGTTTTTGATTACGCTCGTGATAGAGGGCTGATTCAATCAATACCATGTGCAGTAACTGCTTGGCGCTGGCCGGAAAACTTAGCCCTTCGAGTAAATGGTGGTTCAGTTCGGGAATAGTAAAATAGGTAGAAAAATTTTTACCGTTTTCGTTGGTTTGATTTGAAACGGTATGTAAATTACCAATCAAAAATTCACTACCAACAAATAACGGAATGTGCCCGGTCACGCGCTGGGCCAATTGTTTGGCATCATCGCGCAACAGTTCTCGATTACCATCAAGGTAGTGCACCACATCATCAATCAGGCTGTTGGTGATTGTTAACACTTTGGCATGGTGTAGCAAACCAAGCAAGCCAATAATCGCATAGCCCACAGCGATGCGCGGTTGGCCACACGGATTATAGGTGGGCGTGATCAGATAAGCTGGATAGCCAGCTTGCTGATGAAGTTCTTGTAGAGCACCACCGGTGGTGATGATAGCCACTTTGTTGGTGCGTTGCTTAATGGCCTTAGCCACGGTAAGAGTTTCTTCAGTGGTACCAGAATAACTCGATAAAATCGCCAAGGTGCGCTGATGCACATAGGCTGGAATGGTATAGTTATTTTCAATCAAAATTGGCACGCGAGCGGTATCGGCAAAGGCTGTTCGAATAATATCAGCCCCTAGGGCCGACCCGCCCATACCAAATACTACCACCTGGTCGATATCACTGTAGTCGGCTGGCAGTTGCAATGCCGACACATCGTGCCAGGCCTGACTAATTTGTTGAGAGAGTAGATCAATTGAACCTAACACATTGTGCTGATCAAGTGGTGTTGTAACCATAGCGATCAGTATAGCTTTTGCTGCTTTGACTGACAAGCCTAATTCTGTTATAATGCAGCCCATTCATAACTATGTCCGGGCACTCCAAATGGTCAACCATTAAACGATCCAAAGGCGCTGTTGATGCTAAGCGTGGTGTTTTATTCACTCGACTTTCCAAAGCCGTTAGCCTAGCAGCCAAGCAGGGTAAGGACCCAGCGATGAATGCGGCCTTACGCTCGGCCATTGATGCTGCCCGTGAAGCTAACATGCCTAAAGATAACATTGAACGCGCCATCTTGCGTGGAGCTGGTGAATTGCCCGGGCAACATATTGAAGAGGTGACGTATGAAGCTTATGGTCCGGCTGGCGTAGCTTTAATGATTCATTGTGCCACTGATAATACCAATCGTACCAGCAGCACGATTAAAGCCTTGCTCAATATCTATGGGGGCAAGCTGGGTGGGCCAGGGAGTGTAGCCTATTTATTTAAACAGCGTGGCATTATTCGCCTGAACCAAGTTGATGAGGCTACTCAACTACAAGCCATGGATGCGGGAGCTGATGATGTGGTAGAAGAAGATGATGGTTTAACCATCTACACGCCAGCCAACTTGTTTAGCAGCGTACGCGCGGCGTTAGGTGCTAACGTCACTTTTGCTGAACTGGGTTTTGTGCCGGATAGCACCGTAACCGTGCCAACAGATAGTACCCTAGGTGATATACTAACCGCTTTAGCCGATGACGACGATATTGTAGCAGTGTATCACAATGCTAAATTCTGATGCTATCATTATTGGGGTAGATCCCGGTTTAGCCATTACTGGGTATGGTGTTATTCGTCATCTCACTATTATAGAGTATGGTGTTATTCGCACGCCCAGTCGTCAACCAATCAGTGATCGCTTAGTGCAATTATATCAACAAATCAATCAATTACTAGATCGATACCAGCCAACGGTAGCTGGGTGTGAACGGTTATTTTTTGCCAAAAATGTTAAGACCGCCAGTGACGTTGGTCAGGCTCGTGGTGTATTATTACTAGCGTTAGCTCAACACCACATTCATTTAGTTGAGTGTACCCCAGCCGAAGTAAAACAGGCAGTCACTGGCTATGGCTCGGCCAGTAAACAACAAATGCAACACATGATTCAAACTATCTTTCATCTCGACCATTTGCCTAAGCCAGATGATGCGGCTGATGCTCTAGCCATTGCATTAACCAGTGCTAGTGTGCGCCATTACCGCCAACTATGAACTACCTTCGCTCTATGACAACCATAGTAGTGTTAGCTGGTGTGTTGGGTTTGACGACGGTTAGTCAAGCTCAAACTGACACCACCCCTCCGGTCACCACTGACCTGCCGGTTATACCAACCTCGGAACTTGAACCAGTGCCACTACGAGCAGTGGCTGGTAAAGATCGGATTGTGGTGGTTGGACGCAATGTGCTGTTTGATGGTTCTGGCTCAACCGGGCCAGCTGATCGACCGCTCACCTACACTTGGGATTTTGGCGACAGTCAGCAATTTCAGGGGATTGATGCTTCACACATTTATGCCGAGCCTGGCACGTACCGCGCCCGCTTAACTATCACTGATGGCACGGTAGTATCGCGTGATACTATTTTAGTGACTGTGGCTAAAGATGTTGTAGTGCTCATTACGGATACAAGTGTCACTAAAGAATATCTCAAACATTACCGGCAATATGCCCAAGCTAACGATACCTTGCTGGTGGTAGTGCGTCCGGATCAAGCTGAAACGACCAACTATTTTACTGAACAAGGATTAACACAACAGCTGATTGCTTCAGCCGACGACCTGAACCAAGCCCAAACCATTATTGTGTGGACGGAACAAGCTGCCGGTTTGACTGCTCTCACAGAAACTAAGCGTATCCTGGCTGGCAATGAACCTGGCGTGAATAGTAGTTTAAGTTTCAGCCAAAAAGCGGTGATTTATGTGGCAGAAAAAATGCCAAGTGGGGCGTTGGCTCGCTTAGCTCAAAATGCCTTTAATGGTTTGCTGTCGCGCTACATTATGCTTACCACCACCACTGCCCTGCATACTATCCTGGCTGATCCATCGCCCGACACCTTAATTGAACGCTTACAGGCCCAAAACTTCGACTATCAAATTCTTGGTCGTCATAGTGAACGGACACTTGGTAGCATTACGCCGTTTAACTTTTTATCATACGGTTTGAACTATCTCATTAATCGTGGAGTAAGTACTGATACGCTGTTTTTACTGCTAATTTTGCCAGTGGTCGCCACTATTATTGCCTTTGCTCGCCAGATTGTTGGTATTAAGGCGTTTGGTTTATACATGCCAACTATTATTACACTGGTATTTGTAGCCACCCAACTAAAATATGGTTTGGCTATTTTTGCAGTACTATTGGCAACTGCGACAATTAGTCGCATTATTGCGCGCTATCTGCGCCTGCTGTACTTACCACGCATGGCCATTGTGTTAACCATTGTCAGTTTTTCTATTTTTGCCATGTTTATTTTAGCTGATTGGGCAGAACGTCCAACTATTCTGTCACTATCGATTTTTCCAATTTTAATGATGATTATTTTAACTGAAAACTTTGTTGAAGCACAAATTGAACAAGGCAACCGTCAGGCTATTATCATCACCATTGAAACTCTGGCCTTAGCTGTAGTAAGTTATTTGATCGTTACCTGGGATTGGTTTGAAACCTTCATTATGGCCTATCCAGAAGCAGTCTTGCTGACTATTATCATTAATGTTGTGCTAGGACGATTTACCGGATTACGCCTAACAGAATATTTGCGCTTTCGGCGACTGCTCAAAAAACCACCGTTGTTATCATGAGCACTTGGTCAACTATTGCCCATCGCATTTTGGGCATGAATGCACGTAATTTACAGTTTATTCGACCGTATAATTCCCGGCGAGCAGTGATGTTGGCACGCAACAAATTGGAAACTAAACAATGTTTAGCAGCTGCTGGCCTGCCATCAGCTCAACTCTACGGTATTATTCATAATCGCCAAGAACTGTTTGATTTTAACTGGGATAGTTTGCCAACTAGTTTTGTATTAAAACCAAATTTTGGTTTAGGCGGTAATGGCATTTTGATTATTTATGGAAAAACCAAAACTGGTCAGTGGATCAGTGGCGACGATCACAATTACACGCGTGAAGATCTGGCTTTGCGGGTGAGCAACATTCTCGATGGCAATTATTCATTCTCAAACATTCCCGACATTGCCTACTTTGAACAACGTTTGCGTTTATCTGAAGAGTTTAAACACATTAGTTATAAAGGCATTCCAGATATTAGAATTATTGTGTTCAACTCGGTACCGGTGATGGCCATGCTGCGTTTGCCCACGAAGACCTCGGATGGCAAAGCTAATCTGCATAGTGGTGGTATTGGGGTAGGTATCGATCTGGCCAGTGGCGTTACTACCTTTGCCACTGCTGCCAATGGACAATTGCAACAACGTCATCCCGACTACAACACACCCTTAGGTGGTATTACTATTCCACAATGGGATACTATTTTACTCATCAGCATTAAAGCCCAACAAGCGGTTGGTTTGGGCTACGTTGGAGTTGATATTGTGCTTGATAAAGAGCTGGGCCCGGTAATTTTAGAAGTCAACGGACACCCTGGTTTAGGTATTCAAAATGCCAACTGGTTACCCCTGCGTGATCGTTTAGAACGAGTAGCTGGCTTAACCATTACTAGCCCAACGAAAGGTTTGAATGTGTGCAAAGAACTGTTTGGTCACTCCGGCACCAGCGCTGACAGTTTGCCAGTAGTTGGAGTGTATGAAAACGTCACTGTGTATCCGTTGCACAGTCAATCAATCAATATGCGTGCTCGCCTTGACACTGGCCTCACCTCAACTACTATCACCAAGGATTTGGCCCAACGTTTAGGTTATCAGGCCGTGCTGCGCGCCTTAGCTGATGTGGTGTTGCCGAGTAATGTATCACTAAGCAGCGTTAGTCAGGTTGAGGCCGACTACCGAGAACAATTACTGGGCATCCATCCCGACATTGTTGATGTGGTCGCCGTGCGTACTGGTACTAGTTACAGTCTGCGACCAAAAGTTCCATTGAAATTTACTCTGGCTAATCGCCATATTACCACGGCAACAGCAATTGCCTTGGACAACAAATTATCGTATCCTTTGATTATTGGCCGTAGCGACTTACAAGGTTTTTTGATTAATCCAGCCAAAAAATGACCCCTACCATACTTGGTTTAGAAGAACCTGTTACCTTTACGCTACCATCCGGCGAGCAGTTCACGTGCTTAGCTAAAATCGATACTGGGGCTCGCACCAGCGCTATTGATATCACTATTGCTCACCGCTTGGGACTAGGTCGGGTGTATCAACAATTCCAACAGCTCGCCCCTAAACTGACGGTGACCAAAGATACCCTTACCAGCCTAACCCAACAATTACAGCGCACCATTGTTCCTGACCTCAAACAACGCATTACTGCCTTAGCCGATGTACAAATTGTACGCTCGGCCAGTGGCATTACTCTGCGGCCATACGTGCATATCACCTATCAACTAGGCGGTCACACTATCCAAACGCTGGCGAACATTTCCGACCGCAGCTTATTAGCCTATCCTATGTTGATTGGAAAATCCGACCTTGGTAATTTTTTAATTGACCCCAATCAATAACGCTATGGCCAGGCTACGTAACCCCCGAATACTGCTGGTTGGAGCCGAGGTTACCCCGTTAGCCAAGGTGGGTGGTTTAGGCGATTATATCGGTTCTTTGCCTAAAGCCCTAGCGCAACACCAGGTTGTTCCAACTGTAGCCGTACCGTACCACCACGTAATTGATCGCTCCTACCCGGATCTTAAAAAAATCAAGCTCGGTGAAATCGCGGTGGCTTTTTATCACCACTTAGAAGTAGTGACTATTTGGAAAACGACTCTACCAAACTCAACGGTACCACTGTTATTGTTTCAGAACCAACGTTTTCTTAGTCGAGGAGAAATTTATAACAGCAAACACGTATGGGATCCCGTTCAACGACGACTAGCCTCGCGCCGCTTGCGTGACCCGATTCGTTATTTGTTTTTTTCTCAAGCTGTATTTCATTGGTTAACGCTACACCCAACCGCCTACCAGCTGGTACATGCCAACGACTGGCATCTGGCACCATTATTGGCTTTGCTCAAAAGCCATCACGCCACGGCCACGATTAAATCACTACTCACCATTCATAATGTAGATATTGGCTGGCGCGGGGTGGCCAAGCCCTTTCGCCTGTATGGTCGCTATGTTGATCTGTTGCCACTAGCCTTGCACCCGCTGATTGATTGGCGCCGAGTGAAACAACAGGGCGCCGTGCGCTTATTTGAACTGGGAATTGTTCAGGCTGATATAGTGAACACCGTTAGCCCACAGTATGCCAAAGAATTACTCACCCGTACGTATGGTCGCGGGCTAGAACAACTGCTCCATCAGCGTCATCGGTCGTTTTCAGCTATTTTGAACGGTCTCGATACCGATTGGTTTAACCCGGCCACTGATCCTAGCGTACCTTACCAGTATACCGTTCGGTCACGCGTTCGCCGCCTGCATAATAAATTATGGCTACAACAACGAGTTGGTTTTACTCAAAATGCCGGCCGACCATTGCTGGGGATGGTGGCACGAATCGTCGAACAAAAAGGGGTTGATTTACTATTGGCTAGCTTGCCTACGCTACGTCGTTTAGGTGTGCAAATTATTATTACCGGAACCGGCGAGGCCAAACTTGAGCACGCCTTAAAACAGGCCCAGCATCGCCATCGCTCTTGGTTCTATTTTCACAACGCCTTTGACGTTCGCTTTAGTCAACAAATTTACGCGGGATCAGACATGTTTTTGATGCCGTCACACTATGAGCCTTGTGGTTTGAGTCAATTAATTGCTATGCGCTATGGCGCTGTGCCGATAGTGCATGCCACCGG
Organism: Candidatus Kerfeldbacteria bacterium; assembly: GCA_016182495.1. Taxonomy (GTDB): domain Bacteria; phylum Patescibacteriota; class Patescibacteriia; order UBA9570; family UBA9570; genus JACPGK01. Next base: position 11,000 of record JACPGK010000035.1, on the reverse strand, counting down.
TGGATTAAAAGATACCGTGTTTAATGGTCGCAATGGTTTTACTTTTTCCGAACCAACCGCAACTGCTTTTGTGAGAACAATTGATCAGGCCGTCCAACTATATCGCACCCAACCAAACCGCTGGCAGCGCTACATTAAAGCTGGTATGACAGCCAACTACAGTTGGGATCAATCAGCCTTGCAATATGTTAAACTGTACCGTCGCGTTCTGGCTAAGCGCTAATTTGGATAAATTTTCGTTTACCAACTTGAATGGTGTCACCCGGACGCAATCCCCATGGCGCCTGCCAATCAGTGACTACGTGATCGTTCAATTGTACGCCACCTTGTTTAATTAACCGTTGGGCTTCAGATTTTGATGAAGCTAGCCGTAGCGACACCAAAATATCCAATGGTTGGTGGCTGATTGGGGCCGCCATAGTAGTGCGATCGGTTGGTTTTCCGCCCTGGACAAAAATCTGTTGAAACTCTTGTTCGGCGGATACGGCAGCGGCGGCGTTATGATATAACGTTACAATGGCGCGCGCCAGTTGCATTTTAGCATCACGTGGATTAGCGCCGGCCGCCAATTGCTGTTCAATCTGACGCACCGTTGTCATTGGTAAATCAGTACAAAACTCTAGCGCTGGTACAATCACTTCATCACTTAAAGCCATAATCATGCCGTATAAATCGTTCGCTGGTGCTGTAATAGCAATAACATTCTCGGCCGTTTTTCCAATCTTTACGCCCTGGGCGTCAATCAACAATGGCACAGTGAGTACAAATTTTTCACGTTGATTCATCAGGCGCTGTAACGTACGACCAGCCAACATGTTAAAGGTTTGATCGGTACCACCCACCTCTAAATCAACATTCATGGCTACTGAATCGTAGCCTTGCATTAATGGATAAAAAAATTCATGGAGTGCGATCGGTTTGTTCTTCTGCCAGCGCTGTTCAAACATGTCTCGTTCCAACATTTGCTGCACGGTAAAATGTGAGGCTACTTTAATAACGTCGGCAAACGTGAGTTGAGCTAACCAGGCGCTGTTATATTTAAGTTCAACTGGATTAGTGGGGTGGTTAAAATCTAAAATTTTAGCAGCCTGCTGTTGATAGGTTCGAGCATTGTCTGCCAATTGCTCTGGGGTGAGTGGTACGCGAGTTTTATCTTTACCGGTGGGATCGCCAATCCGGCCGGTAAAATCGCCAATCAGCAAAATCACTTTGTGTCCGGTCTGCTGAAATTGGGCCAGCTTACGCAACGCTATGGTGTGACCAATGTGGAGCTGGGCGCCAGTGGGGTCTACTCCTAAATACAAGGTGAGTTTTTCGCCACGACGCAGCTTATCTTCAAGGGCTTGCCGAGTTGGATAAATAGTATCAACCGCCCGAGTCAACAACTCTTCAATTTGATCCATATGCCACAGCCTATCACGCAGTTCATAATTGGACAAGATAACTTTTTTTCGATATAGTGAGCCTGTTTTATGCCAAAGTCAAAGCTTGGTCGATCATCAGCCAATGTTATTCCTGTGGTCGTAAAAAAATTACCGCCAGCTGCTAGTCGGCCGTCCAAAAAAACAGCTTGGCAGCGCTGGCGCAAACCTTTTGGCCTAGCCTGTTTAGTTGTCATTGGGCTAAGCGCCTTAACAGTGCTTGGCGTATTTGCCTGGTTTGCTAAAGATCTACCCAGTACCGACGAACTTGAATCGCGCGTTCTGGCAGAAAGCACCAAAATTTACGACCGCTCGGGTGACCACTTGCTGTACGAAACTGGTAAAGATGTTCGACGCACCTATACCAAACTGGAAAACATCGTCGAGCCGTTACAACAAGCCACTATTGCTTTAGAAGACCAGCGGTTTTATGAACATCACGGTTTCGATCCGATCGGCATTTTGCGGTCGGCCGGCATTAATGTAGCATCTGATCGACAGGTTGGCGGCTCCACTATTACCCAACAATTTATTAAAATGGCGATTGTTGGTAAAGAAAAAACCTACTCCCGAAAAATCAAAGAACTGATTTTAGCCATTGAACTTGAACGAAAATATGATAAAGATAAAATTCTTGAATTTTATCTCAACGAAGCCCCGTATGGAGGCATTAATCTGGGCGTAGCCGCCGCCGCTCAAAGCTATTTTAGTAAAGCGCCCAACGAACTCAATTTAGCCGAAGCGGCCTTCCTAGCCGCTATTCCACAAAAACCCAGTCGCATTACCCAAGATATGGACGGCTTGTTAGAACGCAAAAATTACGCTCTTGATCGCATGGTTGCAGAGGACTATATTACCGTTGAACAGGCCGAGGTCGCTAAAGCTGAACCAATCGAAGTACAACACACGATCGCCATCAAACAAGCCCCACATTTTGTTGATTACGTTGTCAGTCAACTTGAAGACGACTTTGGTGGCAATTTTATTAATCAAGGCTTGCGCGTTACCACCTCACTTGATTTTGATAAACAAAAAATTGCTGAAGAAGCCATTAGTGCCGGCATGGAAAAAATTAGTCAGTACGGGGGCAGTAACGCCGCTCTGGTTTCACTCGATGCTCATACTAATCAAGTGTTAGCTATGGTTGGCTCAAAAGATTACTACGCCACCGATTATGATGGGCAAGTTAATGTGACCACTAGTCTACGTCAACCAGGCTCGTCAATTAAACCGGCCGTGTATTTAACTGCCTTTGCCAATGGCTACAATCCAAATACTATTCTATTTGATGTTGAAACAGACTTCCCAATTGAAACCGGCAATTACCATCCCCACAATTTTAGCGGTGGCACCTCTGGCCCACTCACCATGCGGCGAGCACTTGGTCAATCGTTAAATATTCCAGCGGTAAAAACTTTGTACCTTGTTGGTCTTGATCGGGCAATTGATACAGCCGAAAGTTTAGGCTACACCACCTTTCAAGATCGTTCTCGTTTAGGTTTGTCATTCACCCTCGGCGGCGCTGAAGTTAAGCTGCTTGAGCACACAGCCGCCTTTGCCACCTATGCGCGCGAAGGTGTTCGGCATCCGCTAGCCACAATTCTCAAAGTAGAAGACCAAACTGGCACTGTGCTATATGACTGGAGCAGTAGCGATAGTCAAGTGATTGATCAAGCCGCTGTGCAACAGCTGAATAGCGTATTGTCCGATCAATCAGCTCGAGCTGGGTTTGGCGCCTTGAATATTGCTGGAAAAACTATTGCTGGAAAAACTGGCACCACCAACGATTTCCGTGATGCTTGGGCAATGATGTACACCCCATCTTTTGCCACCGGCGTATGGGTGGGCAATAATGACAACAGCGCCATGAAGCGCTTAGCCGACGGTATTATCATTGCAGCGCCGATTACCAACACCTATATGAGCCGAATCCTTGAAGGGCTACCTGACGAAAAATTTAACCCGCCACCACCGGCCCAAGCCAACAAACCAGTGCTATGGGGTGAAGTTGGTGAAACGGTTGAACGGTTTGTGGATAAAGGGACCGGACATATCATTCCAGAAGACTGCGTTGATCAGTACCCGGCTGAATTTAAAGAAAAACGAGAGTTTAAAGAGGCTCATACTATTTTGCACTATCTACGCAAAGACGATCCTCTTGGCGCCCCGCCGGATAACGCTGCGGCCGATCCAATGTATAGCTCATGGGAGGGGGCTATACAGTTGTGGGCTAGTGGCCAAGCTGAATACGTTTCAGAAAAAACAGACTATGAAGATTGCCAGCTACGATCAACCGCCCAAACCCCAACAGTTACGCTAACCTCTCCAAGCGCCGGAGCTACACTGACTAGCGACGCCTTTGCCCTGGTTGCTTCAATTAACCCCGGAACAAACCGCACGATTAAAAAAGTTGAATACTTAATCGATGCTGTTGTGGTTGATGTAAAAACAGCCTCTCCGTTTACCTCAACCTATCAACCAACCACTCTCACCACTGGCAAACACACTGCGACCGTACGGGTTACTAACGATCGCGACAACGTTAATTCGGCAACGACTTCGTTCACCTACAGTGCTGGTGAACAAAAAACTGAAAATAGCAACGCTACCAACGATGATAAAAATAGTAATCGCAACAGTAAGCAAAAAAATGATAACAAAAACTCTTCGACCAACAAAAAAACATCTAGTGCTGGCTAACTACAACTGAAAACGCACTCCGGCTAACGTTACCCCAGTAGCCTGGTACACATATGCACACAGCTCGTCAGCTCGTTCATTAATGCGCTGTGCCACCGCCGACTGATGACATCGAATAACTATGATTTGTCCCCGTACATATAGTGGCTCTATGTCCTGACTGGCTTGAGAAAACTCACTCCGTAAAAATAATTGTACTGCCTGTAGCACTTCACTAGCTTGAACTTGTTCGGCTAGGCCTGTTTGCCGTAATCGTCGTAAAATATCATGCCGAGAGATCGATTGCATTACTGTTTAATCGGCATAATAATATAGTGAAATGACGGATCCTTTTTAGCATACAACACCCCGGGGCTAGTGCTATCGGCCACTCCACAACACACTGTTGTACTGGTTTGTCGCTGTACTTGTTGAATGCCGTCAACCACGTAACGGTAATTAAACACCGCTCGAACATCTTGGCCACGAACCTGGGCTGGTAAAACTGTACTGTTTTCTCCTAGTTGAGCGTTGGTTGAGCGTACCGTCATCGCTTGTTGAGCAGCTGATATCACCAACTCAATATCGTTAATGCCCACCTTCGAAAATAAGGCCGCGCCTTTAACCGCTTTAAGCAGAGTAGCGCAGTCCAACTCGGCTTCGGTCGAGCTTTGACTCGGAATAATCTGTTCGTACTCGGGAAACACTCCTTCAACCAAACGAGATACAAACTCTATTTCACCAGCAATGCAGGCTAATTGAGTATCAGAACACAACACCGCTACGTGATCAATCTTGGTGAGTTGAATAATCCGTAGTAATTCTTGAGCAGCGCGGTATGGTAAAATTATCTTATGTTCGTCGCCAGCCTGCTCAAGATCGAGTTTCTTTTCAGCTAGCCGGTAGCTATCTGTGGCTGCTAGGGTGAGTTTGTTGTTTTGAAAAGAAAACAACACCCCAGCAATTTCAGGCCTGGTTTCATCAACCGATGCCGCAATCACTGTTTGTTGTAAGCCTAATTCCAGGGCAACTCGGTTAATAGTATAACTGTGTTCTCGTTCAATGTCCGGCAGTAACGGAAATTCAGTAGCCTCTTCTCCTTTAATTTGAGTTTGTTGGCTACCAGCATTAATGTGTAAATTCTTTTTTTCTAAAACACAATCGATTCGTTCGGCGCTAAGCAAGTTGATATAGTTCGCTAGTAATTGTGCTGGTATGGTAAATTTTCCCTCCTGTTCCACTTTACCGCGAATTGTCATGCGCACTCCGATTTCAAGATTAGTACTAGCAATAACAATGCCGCCGGCTTTGGCCTCAAGCAGTACGTTTTGTAAAATAGGTAAGTTTGGCGTTCGGTTGGCTATTCGCCCAACTATGGTTAGCGCATAATTAATATTTTCTTGAGTACAGGAGAATTTCATAAATAGTTATAAATAAGTAATAGTAGTAATAAGCTAGGGGGATAAGTGGATAAGTCGTTTTGATTATTGTGGCGTAGAGTACTTTTGATTAGGTTGGTGTGGGAAACTAGGGGATGTGCCCGTGGGTGAATTGTGAATAATTTTGAGTCTTTTACGAGAGGGTTAGTTATGCACGGATTACGCAGTCATTATCCACGGGCTTATCTTCAGGTTACCCACATAGATACACACAAGAGCGCATTAGGCGTTATAGAGTTTTTGTTTTATCAACGTAATATCTTGGGCTAGCTTGTCGTTATCAACCAAGCTTAGTTGAATTTTAGCACAGGCGTGCATGGCAGTAGTGTGGTCGCGGCCGCCCAGCTCAGCTCCAATAGCCGGATATGAGGCATTGATTTCTTCGCGCATGATATACATAGAAATTTGACGAGGCATCACCAGCTCTTTTTTACGAGAGCTACCGGTTAAATCGCTCACGGCGATATCGAAATATTCAGCTACGGCTACTAGCACTTGTTTGCCGGTTAGAGCGCTGCGCTTGGGCGACTGGACAATACCAGAGAGTAGCCCGCGCACACTATCAACTGTTGGCTTGGTGTGGGTGAGCTGCATGGCTGCAATTACGCGGTTCAGGGCCCCTTCTAACTCGCGAATGTTATTTTGTACGGTGGTGGCGATATGAGTGAGAATTTCGTCATCGAGCTGGACATTTTTATCCTTACATTTATTGGCTAAAATGGCAATGCGCGTTTCTAAATCGGGAGCGCCAACATCAACAATCATCCCCCATTCAAAACGAGAAATCAGGCGATCTTCTAGGGTTGGAATGGCTTTGGGTGGGCGGTCAGACGAAATGACTACTTGTTTATCGTTTTGGTGCAGAAAATTAAAGGTGTGAAAAAAAGCTTCTTGGGTGCCCTCTTTGCCGGCCAAAAATTGGATATCATCAACTAGCAACACATCAACCGAGCGGTACTTATTTTTAAATTTATCACCCTCACCTATTGTGACTGCTTTAATATACTCATTGGTAAACGTTTCACACGGGGTGTATAAAATTCGTTTATCACCAAATTGTTTTAAAATGGCATTGCCAACTGCCTGCATAAGATGGGTTTTTCCTAATCCTACCCCACCGTAAATAAACAGCGGATTATAAATGGTAGCTGGATTTTCGCTCACTGCTCGACAAGCGGCATAGGCTAGTTCAGTTTTTTTACCAACCACGAAAGTGTCAAACGTGTAGCGTGGGTTGAGTTCAGAGTTGATGAGGCGATGGCGGGCCGGAATGGGAGTAGGCGATGGAGCGTGCGGTGAGCTTTGAGTGACAGGCGATTTACTGGGAACTGGTTGCTGAATGACAAAAATATCTTTTTTGCTGAACGGCGCCACTTTAAAACTGATATGGTTAACTGCGCCTTCAGTGATGGCTTGTAGAGACTTAAGAATTTTGTGAGCGTACTTATTTTCCATCCACGTTTTGGTGAACGAATTTGGTACGCCAATAATTACAGCGGCATCCTTATGTTCTAAAATAAAGGTATTTTTAAACCAGGTAGTGAAGTTAGCTTTTGTTAGGTTGAGCTCTAATTCACCCAAACAAGCTTCCCAAAGTTGCGCTGAATCCATAGCGAGTATAGTACCATACAACTGTTGTGGATAACATGACGGGTCGGTTTGGATAGTGTTGACAAAGTGTGGATTGACTGTGTATACTCAAACAACTTCTATGCCGAAAAGAACCTACCAGCCAAAAAAACGGTCGCGCGCTAAAGAGCATGGTTTTCGTAAACGCTCACGCACTGCTACCGGACGCCGCGTACTACGTGCCCGACGACGCAAGGGCCGCCAACGCTTATCGGCCTAGGGTTGAAATGGTATGTTGATATCTGCCCAGCGCTTGCGGCATACCAAGGATATCACCGCGGTATACCAGTATGGTCATAAGCGCGGACACCGCCTGCTGCGGCTGTATGCCAAACCAAGTCAATTGTCGCATAGTCGAGCCACAGTGGTGGTGTCGCAACAGGTTGATCGTCGAGCCGTTGGCCGCAACCTCATTAAGCGTCGTTTGCGGGCAGCGCTGACAATGATTCTGCCAAACTTGGCTGCGCCGCATGATATAGTAATCGTAGCTAATCCGGCTGCTGCCAAGGCCGATTACCAAGCATTACAGCAAGCGTTGATCAGTACTTGTCAACAGCAACATTTGTATGACCCAATTCAGCATTTTTCTAAGACTGTTCGTGCTAAAATCAATTAAGCTCTATCAGCATACTATCTCACCTGATCATGGCTGGTGGTCGAGTGTTACTAGGCACGCTTGTCGTTATCTTCCAACCTGTTCCGAGTATGCCTACGGCGCTGTTGAACGATATGGCGTGGCCCGCGGCGTGGCCCTTGGTTGCTGGAGAATTTTACGATGTAATCCATTAAGCCGGGGCGGATACGATCCCGTACCTGATAGTACACACAAATGATTTATCTCTATACCACCTTTTTATACGACCCAATTTTTAATGCCCTAATTGCTCTGTACCATTATCTACCTGGTCACGATTTAGGCGTGGCTATTATTGGTTTAACCATAATCATTAAGCTGGTGTTATTTTGGCCATCATTGGCCGGTTTAAAAGCACAAAAACGATTGCAAGACACCCAGCCAAAAATTGATGAGTTGCGCCAACAATACAAAGATAATAAAGAAGAACTCGGTCGCCAACTGATGGCGTTTTACAAAGAGAATAAAGTTAATCCATTTTCATCTTGTTTGCCATTGATTATTCAATTGCCTATTTTAATTGCTTTGTATCAAACGTTTTTGCATGGCTTACAGGTCGACGGTGCTACCGGATTACTCGCTGCTGACCAAGTGCAACATTTGTATCAAGGATTACGAACGATATATGCTATCACGCCAATTGATACTAGCTTATTTGGTTGGGTCAATTTAGCAACGGCGCATAACATTGTGCTAGCAGTTTTGGCTGGAGCGGCTTCGTTTTTTCAAGCTAAAACATTACAGGCTAAACGTGTAACGGTACGGAGCGTTGGCAGTAAAGATGAAAATGTAGCAGCGGCATTGAATAAACAAATGCTCTATATTTTACCAGTGATGACCGTTATTTTTGGCTACCAGTTTCCGGCCGGTGTAACATTGTACTGGTTGATATCGACGTTGTTTAGTTTAGTGCAGCAACTGTATTTTTTTCGGGTTCGTCGAGCCTTGTCCAGTAACGATCATGCGCCTAACCAGCCAACAGCTTGATCATTTGCCAGTGTATACGGCCGCCCAAACCTTTTTAGGATATGTGATTGGTTTTGAACTCGACGTGGAGCAACAGACCATTATTACCTACTATGTAAGCCGGCGGCGGTGGTTTAATGCGGCTGATTTTTTAATTAGTGCGCAACAGGTTCTTACCATGACTGAAGATAAAATGACGGTAGTTGATACTATTGTGCCGGCGACTAGTCCAGTACCGTTACTGAATCAAATCGGCTAACTGCCCAGTAAAGAGTAATTGTCGATCGTGATAATCTGATAGTGTAAACTGAATCGTTCCCAGACAGTCAGTAAATTGTTCGGGGCAACGCTCTGACCACTCAATGACCAACAGTATTGCTGGGTCGTTTTGATACTGGGCTAAATCTAGTGTTGCAATATCCAGGGGGTTTAATAGACGATAGAGGTCAACGTGCACTAGTTGAGTAATGCGAGCATGCTTGGTAACAGGGTGCAGCGCCACCAGACTAAAGGTTGGGCTAGTAATAGATTCGGTTACTCCTAACTCATCAGCTAAGCCTTGGACAAAGGTAGTTTTTCCAGCGCCTAATTCTCCAGTGAGTAAAATCGTACCGCCCTGGGATAGGCGGGTAGCCAGCATACGAGCAAAGGCACGAGTGGCTCCTTCAGATTGTGATTGACAGGTGATTGAGTTCATGATTTGCTAATGCATAGTATGCCATCATTTATCACTTCTGATCAAATTGATCAAATTTTAGCCCTAGCAGCCTCACACGGTGCTTCCGATGTTCACTTATTAGTTGGACATCAACCGTTGTTTCGTATTGACGGAGCCTTGCTCGAAGTGACCGATCAGCCAATTGTTACTCCAGAAATTATGGAGGGATTAGTGTTTTCAATGTTGACGCCGCAGCAAAAGGATAAATTTTTGCAAGAGCGTGAACTCGATTTAGCTTATCAAGTAAAACGAGGGGCCCGTTTTCGAGTGAATATTCACTGGGAAAAAGGCAATATCGGTTTGGTGGCCCGAGTAGTGAAGGTTGAAGCGCCTACCATGGAAGAACTACGTATGCCAGAGGTGGTGTACGAATTGACCCGTTTGCATCAAGGCCTTATTTTGGTGACGGGTCCAACTGGTTGTGGCAAGTCAACGTCGTTAGCTGCTATGGTAGAATTGATTAACCGCGAACGTAAAGAACACATTGTCACGCTGGAAGATCCGATTGAATACATGTTTACCTCCAAAAAAAGCATCATTCGTCAGCGAGAACTGTACCGTGATTTTTTATCTTTTGCGACAGCGCTTAAGCATGTGGTGCGACAAGACCCCAACATTATCATGGTTGGAGAAATGCGCGATCTTGAAACCATTGCTGCTGCCATCACTGTAGCTGAAACTGGGCACTTGGTATTGGCTACGCTCCATACGTTAGGAGCTGCCCAAACCATTGATCGTATTATTGATGTATTTCCACCGCACCAACAAGATCAAATTCGATTACAGTTATCAATGGAATTGCGCGCGGTTATTTCACAGCAATTGTTACCAAAAGTGAATGGTGGTCGAGTGGCTGCCCGAGAAATTATGATGAGCACCCCGGCCATTGGTAATTTGATTCGAGAAAACAAGCTCGCTCAAATTCGTACCGTTATTCAAACCTCGGCCGAGGAAAAAATGGTTACACTTGATCAAGATTTAAAACAGTTGTACCAAGCTGGATTGATTGAGCGCACGGTAGCCGAAAGCTACATGGACAATAAAGAGTTGCTAGGCTAAACTGACCTGGCCGTATTTAGAGCATGCCCTCGTAGCTCAATGGATAGAGCATTGGTCTTCGGAACCAGGGACGTAGGTTCGATTCCTGCCGAGGGCACCAAAATCTTTCTTCAGATTGCGATCGTAACCACCCCGCAGCGCTGCTGTCTTTAGGTATGCGCACGGAATCAATGCGCTGTTCCGTCCAACTCGATTTGTAGTGAGCTTGGTCTGATGCCCCGAGTTCGAGCGTCACCCAGCCGTTGACGACACGATTGGTAGCTATTTCAGTTCCATGAATGGAGAGCGTACCGCCATACGCTCGTATCAAATGTGTCCTGACTTCTGCCAACTCCATTTCTCAAACAACATAACCGCTTAATCAGGCGGTTTTTTTGGTTGTTTTTTAGGTTTCTGCCATACTAATGGCATTCTATGTCCTCTATTAGAAAGACCAGAACGGCGTCCGGAGCGGT
>JACPGK010000032.1 GCA_016182495.1 Candidatus Kerfeldbacteria bacterium | reverse complement strand
ACCTGTTATGGGGAGTGACTGATGCCATCCTGCACGACAAAACTACCAAGAAAACCATCAAACTGCGTTCGCCAGTGAATGATGAGCTAAAAAAACTGCTACGGAAATTGGGTGTGCCATACTAATTGGCAGAAGTCAGGATGGATTTTTGCCAGGGTTAACGCTTCAGCTAGCATGCCACGGCTAGTGGTGCTGATTACTTCAGCCGATACCGAGCCATCTACAATTGCGCAAATAGCTTTAAGGACCGTTTCAAATTTGCGACCAGCTTTGGCCACTAATGATGGGTTAGTGGTCACGCCGTCTATTAACCCGGTGGCCTGGGCCAGTTTAATTTCTTTTAATTCAGCCGTATCAAGAAATAGTTTCATCGGTATAAATCAATCAGTTACTCAACTATCGGTGCTTTTGGAGCGAGTAGTTCCAATTGTTCCAGATCGCTTACCAACATTATACCATAGGCCGTTAAGGCAAAACGGTTACCGTATTTGTTACTTAGTAGTACAGTAGCATTGATTGACCCACGATTTTTGGCTAATTGAGCTAGCCGATGTTTAGCCAGCGTTTTCCAGGTAGTATCATCGGCCGCTGCAGCCTGATCAGATCGAAGGCCACGTAAGCGCAGCTGGCGTTTTTGCCAGCGTAACAGCTTGATTAAGCGATCCAGCAGCTGGCCGTAATCTGGAGGGGTGCGGTGATAAAAATCGGCAATGGCTTGATGCAATGTTTGCCACATGTGCGTAAATACCTCCGGCGGAGCTTCTTTATTTTGTGCTAAGGCCGCATTCATGACTCGTAAATATTTTTTCGGTAAAGCAATGGTTTGATCACGCAGCTCTTCAACAATCAGGCTAAGCGTATGCGTCAGTTGTTGGCGTTGTTCACCTAAGCAAAATTGATCCAACTGTGTTTCAGTGAGTGAAACAGTGGTCGAATTATCGTCGGCCCAGTTATCACGTGCCTGCAGCAGAATAAGTTTTTCAGCTACAATATCTTTATCTACATGAGACAATGTATATAAACTGGCTTTACCTTGGTTATCGAACCCTAAAACACGATCGCCTACTTGATACCTGCCTTGTTGTAAGCGTTCTAACATGGCCTGATAATCAGGCAAATCTTCGTATAAATTACGCTTTTGTTTGGTAAACCGGCGATGTAATTGTTCCGGCAAACCTTCCGGTTGGGGCGGTGTTTCTACCATAGATAAAGGAATTATATCGTAGTTTCGGCATACTGCAACCAGCGTTGCAGGCGCTGGGCTTCTTGTTCTACCACTGCACCATGGTATTCGCCAGCATGACGCTTTAGCCCAGTAACGGCAATAGTGTGTTGTTTTTGATCAAGGTGAAGACTTAACTGATAGGTAGAATGATTTTGTTTAAGGTAAAGATGAAAGCGTGGATAGTAACCACGACCAAGGGTGCGCACCCAACTAGCTTGTTCGGTATGATAATCAGTAATGGGATGATAGCCCATTTGTCGTAGCAAGGTCATCATATTTAAGGCTTGCGCACTATGATAGTTAATTTCCATAGGTATGATCAAGGCTGACAATCACCCGGCCAGATGTTACCGTAATACTGGCTGGTGACTGGGTGATACGATTAGAAATACCGGAGCGCATACTATCTAATGTGACAGTGCCCGACCACTGTAAACCAGCTAAACTAACCGTGGCTGTAGCGGTGTAGGGAACAATTGATACAGCCGTACCACTGGCTTGGGGTAAATGTACGGCCGGCTGCGGAGCGTACAATATTTGATATGGGGTATAGATAGCCTGGACATTTGGCCAGTATAATAATGTGGTGATAGCGGCTAGTGTATGATCGGTGCGGTTTTGGCTGGTGACGCAAAATAAATCAATACTACTATCAGCGGTCAGCACGGTGGTGGCATAGCGCAGGGCTTTTTGTAAATCTGTGGTGTGTTGATCACGATCAACCGTAAATGAAATAGTACTCGAATCACCATCGCCGATAATTTTGTGAGGCGTACTATGCCAGCGAGCACAGTAATCAGCTCCACCATCAGCCGCTATAATATAGTCGTAGGTTGATAGTACCGTACTCCAATCAGCGTAGTCACCGCTGCCAATAATGGCTAAACGCATAGCATTAGGTTAAGCCCACTAACCAACGCAAGGCATCATGTTTCGTATCAAACACTTTGATTTTTTTTGAAGCCTTTAGGGGATACCATAGGCATGAGTGTAGCAATTATGTTAGCATTGATCAATGCCATTGTTACTGGATAAACCGATGGGTTATAGTTCGCACGATATGGTTGATTTGGTGCGCCGAATTTTGCATGAACGCACTGTTGGCCATGCCGGTACGTTGGATCCCTTAGCCACTGGGTTACTACTATTATTAGTAGGCCGAGTCGAAACGAAACGTCAAGCTGAATTTATGGGACTGGATAAAGTTTATGTCACCGAACTGACGTTTGGCTACACCAGCTCGACCTATGATGCCGAAGGACAGTTACAATATAGTGGCGATGCCAACACCATTACTCAAGAACAGTGTGCTAACATACTTACTCAATTTCAAGGTACTATCGAGCAAGTAGTACCGGCCTATTCTGCTGTTAAACAAGGTGGCCGCAAACTGTATCAATTAGCTCGGGCGGGCCAGATTAATCAGTCAACTTTACCGAAACGTACTGTTACTATTTTTGATCTCACGATCGTAGCTTGGCAACCACCGCGGGCGATACTGCAGGTGCGCTGTACTAGTGGTACCTATATTCGTTCACTAGCACACGATATTGGCCAAACCCTAGCGGTAGGAGCCTATGTATCAGCATTACGTCGTACTCGAATTGGTGATTATGATGTGCGTGAGGCACTGACGCCTGAACAGTTTATGCAGCAACACTATTCAGACAAATGACGTCGCTTACCATTATCGGTGATGCAATAATGACAGCATAAATAAAGCCACACTAACCAGAATAATGGTTGGCCCTGATGGCAGGTTGAAATAATACGATAGCGTAATTCCACCAAGGGTAGCGATAACGCTTACTAAGGCCGCTATGAAAGCTAACTGTTTAAACGATCGAGCCAGATTACGACTAGTGGCAGCTGGAATAATCAGTAATCCGGTAATCAACACAATACCAATGCTTTGAATACCCACTGCAATGGTTAAGGCTGTTATCACAAAAAAAGCATAATCAATTGCTTTGGCATTCACTCCACGAACGTAACTAAAATCAGATGAAAAAGTTGATAGTACTAAGCGTTTTCCAGTAGCTAATAAAAATAGCACAATAATAATACTTAACCCAGCCGAAATAATAATATCGTTCCAACTTACAGCTAGAATATCGCCAAACAGTAAACTAAATAAATCTGCTCGGTATCCTTCTAGCTGACTGATCAGTACAATTCCTAAAGCAATGCCGCCGGCAAATAATACCCCAATCACGGTATCGGTGGAAACTTGACTACGCTGTTTAACATAAGCAGTGATCAAACCAAGTAAAATACAAAACAGAATTGTTGCCCATAACGGTGGTAAATGTAGCAGTAGTCCTAGAGCAATGCCAGCCAAGGCCGAATGAGCAATAGCATCGGTATAAAACGACATGTTCCGCAGAGTAACAAACACGCCTAAAAAAGCTGACGTGATAGCAATAATACAGCCAACTAGCAAAGCTCGTTGAATAAATGGGAAACTCAACATCGTTATGAGATTATCAATCATGGTGGTGATGTCGTTCGAGCTTTGTTAATGGAATGCCGTACATTTTTTCTAAGTTTTCAGCCGTAAATACATATCGTGGCCGGCCGTGACAAATTAAATTTTTATTTAAGCATAGTACTTGATCGGCGTATTGACTGGTAATATCAAGATCATGAGAAATCATAATAATAGTAAGACCAGCTTGTTCATGAAGGCGATGCAAGTAACCAAATAATTCTGCTTGACCTTGTGGATCAATCCCGCTAGAAAATTCATCTAAGAATAATATTTGTGGTTGGGTACTTAATACTGTAGCCAGGATCACTCGCTGTAGTTGACCACCCGACAGTTTGCCCAGGGGTTTATTCATGAGGTGGTCAATTGAAAATTTTGGATCAAAAGTTGGTAAGGCAACGCTACGCCACAAACCACGCGGGGTAATATATAATTGAATAAATTCTCGCACGGTAACGGGTAGAGCTGGATGTACATACAGGCGTTGCGGCACATAGCCAATTTGGTGCATGGTAAAATTACGTAACAGCACCCCTGCACTAGGGGTTACTAAACCAATAATCACCCGCATTAATTGCGTTTTGCCAGCCCCATTTGGGCCAACAATACTGGTGAATGAATGTGGTTCAATGGTAAATGAAACATCCGAAAAAATTTCACTAGCACCGTAACGTAAAGTCACATGATCAGCATGCACAAGGTCAGTCATGGCATTAGTATACGCAAATCATTTGCATTTGTCAAAATACCAATAGCGCTGTTATACTAGTACTATGATTAAAGTAAAGTATGTGTGGTTATCCGATTTTGTGTATGGTGGCATTGATGGAGCAGTGACAACCTACGCCGTGGTAGCTGGCGTACATGGTGCCCAATTATCCGTAGCTATTATTTTGATTTTAGGATTTGCTAATTTATTGGCCGATGGTTTTTCGATGGCTGTGAGTAAGTACACCAGTGATAAAGCAGAAAAAGATCGCATTCAAAAAATTAGGCGCTTAGAATATGAATCTATCGAACGTAAACCAGAGGAAGAACGCGCTGAAATCAAAACAATTTTACAACAGCAAGGGTTTACTGGCGAAGCTTTACGCCAAGCCGAGCAGGTGATTACTTCAAATAAAGATCGCTGGGTACAATTTATGATTCATAATGAATTCAATGTAGTGGAAGAGGCCATTTATCCCGCCAAAAGTGCTGTTACTACCTTCGCAGCTTTTTTAGTGGTGGGGATTATTCCGCTGCTTGGGTATTTAGTGACTCCATTTTTTCCGTACAATGCTAATGTGATTTTTTACTTAACAACTGGCTTCACCATGCTAGCGTTATTTTTTGTTGGTACGATTAAATCCATTTTTAGCGATCAACATTGGTTGTATTCGGGGTTATATACCGTAGCCATTGGTGGTATTGCCGCCAGTTTAGCTTATGTAGTTGGTTACGTGCTGCGTGGCCTAGGAGCAGTATAAGATATATGCAATTAATCAGTTCAGCATTTTTTCACCAAGCCAGCATTCCACCACAATACACTTGTGATGGAGCAGATTTATCACCCGATTTAACCTGGAGCAATGTGCCCGATGATACGCAAAGTTTTGTACTAGTGGTGCATGATCCTGATGCGCCGGCCGGAGATTGGCTGCATTGGCTGGTGATTAATATTCCGGCTACCACCACTACCGTGTTGACAGGTGCAGTACCAACCGGTGGTACGGAAGTAGTCAATGATTTTGGCCGCAGCAGTTGGGGAGGACCGTGCCCACCAACCGGTTCGCATCGTTATTATTTTGAATTGTATGCCCTCAATGTGCCCACTATTACCGCTACCACTTATGCCGATGTCATGACTGCTGTGCAACAATATACCTTGGCCAAAACTGAATTAATGGGCACCTATCAACGGTCGCAATAATGACTTGAATACTCGCTAGACATATTTTTTTGCATACGATATAGTAGCCTGTACCTAATGGGGAAGTAGCTCAGCTGGTTAGAGCGTCGCACTGTCACTGCGAAGGTCGCGGGTTCGAGTCCCGTCTTTCCCGCCAACGAAATAATCTACAACTACCGAACGAGCAATTGTTGCAGTTGACTTAAATCCCCTTGAGCTGTGGCTAACTTTACTGCTGCGACGAAGTCTTTACGTTTAGTTTGTCTAAAATCTACCACCGGTAATTGATTTTGTATCAAATAAAGCTCTCCTAACAAACGAGCTACACGGCCGTTGTAATCAAAAAATGGGTGAATCCACAAAAAACGATGCATCAACCAAGCACAATTCTCAATATGCCGTTCTTGGGTCTTGGTAGATTTTATTCGTTGAGCCAAATCGGCCTCCCAGTTTTTCATCAAGACTGGTAATTCATAGAATATAGGCGGCTCAAAAAAACCCAATTGAACATCATGCTTGCGGTATTGCCCAGCTTCAAAATATAAGTTGCCTCCAAGCATAGCGTGCAACTTTTTTGCAGAATCAGTATTAATGATCAGGTCCGCATAATGCCTAATAATGTATTTTTGAACTAGTGCGAGATTTTCGATAATGACTTTTTCGATTTCACTCTGCTTCAAAATACCAAGTTTTGTTTCACGATGACTAGTTGGAGTTTTAGTCATGCTACAATTTTACGTTTTTATAACTGCCGTCATTAATTAAATCTACAGCATGATGATGATACTTGGTGTAAAACTCACGTTTAGTGTAAGGAGCTTCACCTTCAATCTCCATACTATAATAAAGCATGTCAATGAAACGTTGAATAAATTGCTGTTGGGTTTTTGTAAATTTTTTTCGAATCATACTGTTGTTAGTATACTTGAGTATCGATAATAATTCAAGAATCATAAATAAGCCATTTTTTCATCTGCCACCCTTTAATTTTCATTCCCTTAACCTGATCCGTAGCCGACTTGATCACCTTAAAACCCTGCTTCCGCCACATAACGCTGTTCCAAAGCAAAAT
This sequence comes from Candidatus Kerfeldbacteria bacterium, assembly GCA_016182495.1. Taxonomy (GTDB): domain Bacteria; phylum Patescibacteriota; class Patescibacteriia; order UBA9570; family UBA9570; genus JACPGK01. The sequence continues at coordinate 108,961 of JACPGK010000032.1, read as the reverse complement.
TTTCTCGCAACCAGTTAACCGTATTTCGGCTGGACCAGACTTTAATAACTTTCTTAGCGTAATTCCGACTATTGATTTTACGAATAGTATTGCGATGCAAACGCGTAACAGAAATGGCATCATCTAAATTCATCCTTCTGATTTTAATAACGGTTTGCATGGATTGACTCTATAACAAAGGTTTCCACCTTGTCTACTAGCTCCCGCCTTTCGACTGGTCACTCACTTCATTCGTTCCTCGCTCGGGGCTATAGTCCATGTAGTGAACCTAGTTAAATTCACTGTTGAAGACTTACTATCTAAATTATTCATCAGTTTGGATAGTGCTGTACAGTAGTGGTCAGGCGCATTTTTTGATGTTATCATACCACTATGAAGTTTTATATGGCATTAGCATTTTTACTGGCTGCTTGGCCGCCCATAGTTTTGGCCGAAAACTGTTTGTACCCAGGAACCAAAGGTAAAGTTGATTCTTATTACACCGGTCCGTTAATTGATACCCATCTTCATATTCCATCGCCGCTCGATAGCGATAATGGCAATCCGGTATTGCGTAAAGACATGACGATGGCTGATATTGCTTGCACCCTGCGTTACGAAGATACACAATCCGTGTTTGCTTTTTTTCCAGTATACGCTGGTGATAATTCATACGAACAATTTTATCAAGCAGCCGACAGTGCTAAGGCCAAGTACCCTGATTTGTTTGTGCGGTTTATTAATCCTCCAGGCAAACAATCTGGCGTACCAACGGTAACCGTTAATCGATTGAAACAATTTTTACATGATCGACCAAATTTATGGCAAGGTTACGGTGAGATAGGGTTATACGCCAATCCAGATATTAATTTTATTGTCCATGGTGAGCAGATTGAAAATGATGTGGCTAGTTTAATGGATAACTACGCTAATATTTACTTTACGGTTAATGATTTATACGGTGATCAGTATTTGTTACATCAAGGTGAAACCGAGGCCAGTTTTATAGCCAAGATTGATGATTACGATACCTTGTTAGAACAGGATTTAGCTACTTGGCAGGAACGTATCGAAACGCATCCTAGGCAGTTTATGTGGGGGACTGATAATCAATCATTAAATTTAGTTGTTTACTAATTTATATAGTGTATGAAAAAATTTTTTGTTGCTTTACTCCTTACCATCAGTTGGCCGGTGGTATCGTTGGCCGAAGATGCCTTTAATTTAGAATCAAACACCGCCGTACGCACTGGCTATGAATTATTTGGAGGCTACGTGACTGATTTAGGCATTGATGATGCTGGACGTATGTATGCCTCAACCTTGTCTGCCAACGGTATCTTTAGCTCCACTGATAGCGCTGCTACTTGGTTTGGTCCGGCTGCTGGCACCGACATTGGCAAAGTGAATGCCCTGGTTGTTGCTGATGAACCTAATGCCGCCTATGTGATTGGGGGAATTAGTTTATATAAAACTACCGATGGTGGCAGTACCTGGATTGAATTAGCCGGTTCAAGCGGTGATGTGAACGCCAATGACTTCAATTTGGCATTGGCCTATGCGGGCGGTGTAGTAGTAGCGCCAGTACGAGATGGTTCAGTTGATGTGAGTACCGATGAAGGTGCTAGTTTCACAAACATTACAATTGCGCCAGATGTTTTTACCAGCAGTATTATAGGCAATGCTGCTGGTTCGAAGTTTTACATTTTAGCCAACGGCACTGATGCTGAAATCAAAACTCTCTACGTGCTTGATGTAGCCAACGGCACTATCACCAGTACCAATCAATCTGGTAATTATGCCTGGGTTGGGGTTAATCCAACGGATGCAAACATGATCGTAATTGCTGGAACAGATGGAGCGCTTTATACTACTACTGGTGAAACTGGAACATGGCAAAACTTAACAGCTGAATCGGTGACCGGGGAAATACATTTTGTTGGAGATCGAATATATTTAGGTGATAACTATACCGATGATCTAGGTGCTAACCTTACTACTCTGCCCATTCATGCTAATCAGTTAGCCGTTGACCCCAATGCTGCGGAAACTATTTTAATTGGTTCGTCGACTGGTCCGTATCTATCCTTAGATGGTGGTGACACCTGGGAAAATCGTACTACCGGAATAGTCGGAGTCACCGTGAATGATATTGCCCAATCCGATAATAAAAAAACAGTCTGGTTAGCTGCTCAAGGTGGGTTGGCTCATAGCACAAATTTTTTAAGTGCCGAACCAACCTGGGAATATCCGATTATTCCCAATAATGCTACAGATATTGGTTGTGTCTGGGTAAATCCCGATAACAAAGATCATGTGATTGCTGGAGCTGGTACGTTGTATTACACCACCGATGGCGGCAGTACTTGGCTAGAAGCTAGCGGCGTTAATGGTTTGACGGGATCATTTAACGATGTGGCACACGATGGCGATACAGTATACGCTGCTTATAGCGATCAATCCGGTGAAGTTGGAGCTGTTTATGTGAGTACTGATAGCGGCGTCAGTTGGACAAGCTTAGCCGGGCCAGTTGCACCAGTGAATGAGATTGGTATTTTGAATAACGGCAACTTAGTGGTAGCAGTTGGCCATGAGTTTAATGAAACAGTAACACAGCGTGGTTTGTTTATCTATGATGGTACAACTTGGACACAACAGGATATTGCCACAGACCAGGCCATGACATCCGTGTTGGTTGTTGAAGAAACAATCTACGCTGCTGGCATTGGTAATCCGTTTGGTAAAGTAGTGCGTTCAACAGATAACGGTGTAACCTGGGAAGATATTACAGATAACGGCGTACCGAACGATGGCTATTTTCAATCGTTAGCCGCTGAACCGAGTACCGACACGGTGTATGTAGCCACCGGCCGGCCAGCCGCCACCGGGTATGTGTACAAAACTACCGATGCTGGCGATAACTGGTCGTTACTGTATACTGGTTTGGTTGATGAAGAATTTAATGCCATGTTGTTTGATGGTTTAACCACCGGTACCAGTGTGGGCATACAATCGCTGCAATCGAAAGCTAAACTAACATTACGTTCTAGCAAAACTGCCGTAACGATTCAGTTAAAAGATGCCGCTACTAAGGACGTCTTAAAAAACCGTACGATTAAACTGTATAAAAAAAATTCTAAGCATGGTACTTGGCAACGCGTTCAGTTTGTTCATACCAAGCGTACCAATACTCACGGTAAAGTAAACATCAACATAACTCGAAACAAAACGAGCTATTATCAAGCGCGTTGGACGCCCTCTACCAAAGATAGTGCAACTTATGGTGCAGCTGCTTACCGATCAGATCAGCTTAAGATCAAAATAAAATAAGATTTCATTATTTCTTATTAAGATAGTTCTATCTGTAGTATAAGTCATTCCCTGCTTAGCCCATTGAATACTTTTGAAAAAAGCTGACGAAAATCGTAAGTATGCCATTTTGGTTTAGCTAATCCAGTATGATAAAAAACAGACTGAATTTTCGCTTTAAAATTTTCTCCGTCAATTAATACAATTCGACGCATAACATTAGATAACTTATAAAGAACCCCAGCGGACCTTTCGGCTGACTGGGGCGTTTATGTATTACTAGTATATAATAATCACCGTATAAGTCAAGACTGACTGTGTATTGGTCGAAAATCGCCTTCAGTTTTTTCCAATTCCAGCCATTGTTCAATCGAATGGATTACCCACACGTGAGTATCATCCACTGCGATTTTGACAGCGACACCTTTCGATCCAATACAAATCAACATTGGTTCTAGTCGCTCCACGGTTCGACTCCTTAGGTAGAAATGTGGCTTGGCGATTTTAACATTTTTTTACGGCGCGGTATAGCTAGGCTAACCTAGTTTATTGAATCATTAGGCCATCCACCGAATCGGTTTGATAATCTGGCGTAGTCACCAGCATCGTCAAATTGGTATTACGCGCCAACATATATTGAGTAATAATACCAGAAGTCAGATCAACCGTAATGGCATGGTCATTCACTACCATCACACTATCGGCTGGCATCACTTTATCATCAATGCTCACCGTGGTGCCATAGCTAAAATAGTTGCCACGAATGGTGATGGTGCCGCCGTTATTATACGACACCGTGGTTGGAGTAAACGAGCTGATTTCGGGCGGGTACCACTTGATGATTAAACGCAGATGCGCTGGATCAGGCTCACCATGAAAATCATGTACGGCATAGCCATTACTATCGGTTAGGCCAATTCTGCCAGTATCGGTGTTTTGTACTACTACAGTGTATGAGCCAGTCGATAAATTTTCAATTGGTAGTTCGGCAACTAACGTAGTGGAATTGATTACGTTAACATTATTAGCCGCATAGAGATTTTTCAAATACACTTGCTCTTTACCTGATTGAAAACCCTCACCATAAATAGTAACAGTAATGGTGGCGCCAGCGGTACGGTTAAGGCCAAAAGTATTTTGTAGTAAGGTAATTGGGTTGACATCTGGCGTGGCGTTATAGTACGTCATGGTAACGCTATGTAGGGTTGGCGTAACAGTATTATCATCAGTACGTAACACTGCTTTCCAGCGCAAAAAATTGCTATCCCTATAACTAGTGCTACCATACGAAAAATAACCAATATTGATTTTTTCACCTGGTTCAACTTTAGTCCAGGTAGTGTAATTCATATGAACACCACCAGGACGTTCTGGATCAATCGTGCGCACATAAAGATCAATCGCAGTGCTTTCGGGCGTATCGGCCTCAACTGTCAGCGCTGCGGCTTCGAAGTAGTAATACTGTTGGTTCAATATTCCATTTTTTCGTTTGAGTGATCCGGAATTGACATAGTTGCCAGCATCATCTTGGGCCAAGGTAACATCACCAGCCGTGGTTTGAACATTATGTTTGGTATATTTTTTGCGGTGTTGCAGTTGATCAACATAACTGCCTTCAGGGGTAATAGCAGTTGTCCCAGAAAAATCACTTGTCGTAGCGGCATTACCCTGGCTGGCACCTAACCATAAAATAACCACTAGCCCTAACACTAACATTATTTTATACCACATAATAGTATACTTATTAGTTATAAAATTACCTCTTACCCCTAGTATAACGCTTGGATAGCTGTAGTTGTGACAGTGTTGTCACACTTTTATTGGCCATACGTTATGATTTAGTAGGAGAGCTCGTAATCTGCTACACTATAGCAATGACTCGCCAGGAAGAGAAATTTTTGGTAGCCAAAGCACAAAGCGATCCAAAACAGTTTGAGGTATTATACCGAACGTTCATTGACGAAATTTACCGTTTTATTTTCTATAAAACCTCACAAAAGGAAGTAGCCGAAGACTTAACCGCTCAAGTATTTATGCATGCTCTGGAACATTTAGCTGATTTTCAGTATCAACCCGGGGCGCGCTTTACCTCGTGGTTGTATGCTATTGCTCGAAATCAGGTGATTGACCATTATCGTAAATATCGGCCAGTGTCGGCCTTAGAAGATGTTGCTGAAATTTCCATAGTCGAAACGGCGAGCGCCACGGTTGATCAACAGTTACATCAGCAACAGGTACAGTCAATTTTAAAACTATTATCATCAACCGATCAAGAAATATTGAAACTGCGGTTATGGCAAGAAAAATCCTACAGCGATATTGCCGCTATTGTGCAACTCAATGTTGTGACAGTACGAGCACGCTATTCTAGAGCTTTAAAAAAATTTACCAAGTTTTACACCAAACGGTATGGCACTAGTTACTAAACACCATAGTACTGCCTTAATTCGAACTGCCCGACCAGCCGTGCATCCAAATGCATTGTTTGTTGACCAATTAAGCCAGCAATTACAACACCGCGCCAGTCAGTTACGTCTTGAATCTGTGCCAGCTGTTGCCCAGCCAGCCAAGTTTACCTGGTTATTTGGCACGATGGGCCTAGGTGCCTTAGCAGCTGCGGTAGTAGTAGTGGCTTTTATACCGGCTTGGTTAAGTGGACCAGCCCCGTTGACTGGGTATATTCAAAAAGGCCCATTTATTAGCGGTTCTGATATTACAGTGCAAGAACTCGATGATCAGTTACAACCTACTGGCCAAAGTTATCAGGTTACTACCAACAGCGATTTTGGTGATTACTTGTTAGAGCAAGATATTAAAGCCACCTATGTGGAAGTAATTGCCCAGGGGTTTTATTTTGATGAAGTGCAAGGGGTATTATCAGCTGCACCATTAAGTTTGCGTTCGATTGCCGACGTATCAGCCAACCAAGGTGTTAATGTGAATGTGCTTACCACCTTGGCTAGTCCGCGGATTCGCTATTTAGTAGCCGAAACCGGTTTAAGTTTTTCCGCAGCTAAACAACAAGCCGAGCAAGAAGTATTGAAAATTTTCAAAATTGAAACCATGTCGGTTGGAGCTTTTGAAACTATGAGTATTAGCGAAGCTGGTGAAAGTAACGGCGTGTTGTTAGCGGTGTCGGCCATTATTCAAGGGCAACAATCGGTTGCCCAGGTAGCGGAGTTGCTTTCAAAATTAAGTTTAGCCATTCAAACTGATGGCAACCTGGCCGATAGTGATTCGTTTATGAATATTATCACCAGCAATGCCACCCAGTTGAATAGTTATGCTATTCGTGAAAACCTTAAACAACGTTTTGCTGAACTGGGTGTAACGGCTAGTGTGCCGGCCTTTGAACAATTTATTAAGCCGCTCGCTTTAACCGCCGACCCGTTTGCCTATCAAATTACTTTGCTCGATAACGTGTTTGGGGTAGATCATACGTCCGGGGCTACTATTAAAGTTACGCTGTTTGGTAGTGATTTTCAAGCTGATCAAGAAGCAGTATCGTTAAAAAATTTGGTGCCGGCCAGCAACATACACTACGTGGATAATCATACCTTGATTGTTGAATTTCCGATTGATCAATTAGCGGCCGGATCCTATACCGTGGTGGTGCAGAATACTATTACTGGTCGAACAGGCGTAACCGATGGCGAACCGTTAGAAACTACCGTGAATCATGTTCAGAAAAAACGGCTCATTTTACGTGGCTATGCCCCTAGTGTTACCAAGGTTACTGCAGCCGTATCGTATGTTAATGGCGGTACAATTACTATTTACGGCAGTAATTTTGCCTATGGCACCTTTGTGTGGATTAACGATTGGCAGGTGCCAACCCAAGCTATTCGCGTAGCCAGTGATAGTGTAATGTATGTTGATCTATCATCAGCTTTAATTGCCAACAATCCGCAATTACCACGTCATACCAATTTAACCCTTACCATTCAAACACCGGATTTTCAAACAGCTGATTTTAGTGGCTTTACTATTCGTTAACCAGGAAGATTTTCATTGACGAAAGAGAAAAAATTTGCTAAACTTTTGTAATTAAAAAATAGCTTCATATTATTGTGGTCACAAGAGCCAGCAGCATTGAACGACGTCAATCCGAACTTACACCCCAGCAGCGGTTAGAAATTACTGCACAAAATGAACGGTACACTGCTAACAAGTTAACGGCAGAATCTGTTCAAGCCGAATTATTACCCATGTTACGTTTTTATCGGCAATACTCTGATATTCGAGCCGATTGGAAATATGGTTTATATGTTCGGCCATCTGATTCATTACCATTATTGGCTAGCCAATTAGCTGAACGGCCAGAGTTACTAGGTGATGGCCGAGCTTTAACCGTAGCCAGTAGCGGAGAGTTTGCTACTTTATTAGCCGATGGTGGTTTTGACCAAGTTGATGTATTTGACGTATCCGCGCCGGCCTGTTTTTTGACCGAAGCCAAAATGGCGGCTGGTCGAATATTGTCTCGCGAACAGTATAAAAAATTATTTCACCTAGGTGATCAAACCCCATCAGAGTTATTTGATCCAAAACTGTATCTGAAAATTCGACCGTATATATCAGCTCCAGCTCAAACTTATTTTGATTGCTTAGGGAAAGAAGATGATTTACGCGTGTTTAAACGTAAGAATGAATTTCAACTGGATAAAGATTCTTTATATATTGTCCGTCGCCGTTCACGCGTACGGGTGCAGGATGAAATTGGTTATTTGAAAAATGATAGTACCTATGCCGACTATCAACAACGCTTACGTCAAACCCAAGTGTGGATACAATGTATTGGATTAGATCAGCTAGCTGCCGGTCAGCAGTCGCGGCGGGATTATGCGTATATGAGTAACATTGGCATGGAAATTCCACAATTGGTGAAGAATGCTTGCTTATTACTGGCTACAGGGGCTGCCGTGGTTGGTTTTACCATTCCTATTCATGAGCATTCGATTGGCCAAAGCCATACTTTAAAAATGAGTGGTTTAACTGGAAAAATCGGACCCAATCGACCTGAATTTAGTGGTTTTCCCGTGTCAACTTATCGTGGTCAAGAATTATTAGCTGGCACGACTATGGAATTACAACCAGGCGTGCAGATACGCCTGGTGCGTTACGCTCCTGGAGCAGAGGTACCGTTGTACGCTGAACTACATCGGGCAGATAATCCTACTTTGCCGTCACTTTGAGAATACTCGAACTGGCGTTGGTATATTCTTCGGTCTGATTTCCTTTCGGTGTCCAGGTAGCTTGAAATTTATACTGTTTAACTTTGCGCAGGCGTACTTTGAGAGTGGCCTTACCTTTACTATTGGTTTTTATTTTGTTTAATAGCTTTAAACCCGACTTGTTTTTTTCGTACAGTTTGATGGTACTGTTTTTTAGTTTTTTATCAGTGACGGCATCTTTTAAGGTGGCGGTTAAGGTTACTTTACTGTTATGGGCTATTTTTTTCTGGTTGGCTTTTACAGTGAGAGTAGCCTTTGATTTGACATCATATAAACCGCGACTTGATCCTAGAGTGACGCCATCAAACAGCAATGTATAAAAGGTTTCACTTTGTAAGCCCGTATACTGAACACCCCAGGTTGTGCCCGCATCAGCCGATTTAAGTAACGTACCCTGACCAAAAAAGTTTTCTGCTCCTAAATATAATGTGGTTGGCGAGGTTGAACTTTGTACAGCCAAACTATTGAATCCACGCAGTTCAGTCAACCCTTCAGTTATTTTTGTCCAGCTATCTCCGGCATCACTTGACAGATAAAATCCAAAATCATCACTGGCACCACTGTTATACAACACACTGGCAATAGCGTAAATTACGTTATCATCATTGGGATCAACAATCAGTTTGACAATATCTTCGGTGGGAGCATTATCCAGTTTCGACCAAGCGCCATCGGAAAATTTATATATACCCGATATTCCTGTTAAATCCGATTCCGCGCCAATGCCCACATAGATATCGCCATTACTGGCCTGGGTGATGGTTTGAGCTGAACCGTCATCGAGCAAATTCATATCTTCCCAAGTAAGACCTTGATCATTAGATTGTAACACTTTACCAACTTTTTCAGCATTAGGATCACCGTTAGACACCGCTGCATATAAAGTGTTGGGGTCAGCGACATCGGCTATAATTTCATCAACATTGCTTGATAAATCAACCAAATCACCAGCTAAATTATCTGACCAGGTTACTCCGCCGTCAGTTGATCGTTTAATAGCACCAATAATACCAACCACCACCACATCCGGATTAGTTGGATTAGTCCAAATACCGGTACCAGGTTCTTCTAACACCGGAAATTGCCAAGTGGGGGTACCTGAAGTAAAGTTTTCGGTTTTAGCAATACCGTTATAGGCGGCAGCCCACACCACATCTTTATTATCAGCTTGGCTGATATCGGTAATGGTGACGCCGGCAGTTCCTTCGTTAATATCTGTCCAGGTAACACCGCGATCAGCACTGCGGCTTAAGCCTGGCATGCCATCGGCGTAAACGATATTTTCATCACCAGGGTCAACTGTCACGTTGTGTCCACCTAGAGCCGTGCTGGTATTATCGTCGTCGTAACTTTGCCAGGTGACACCGCCGTTATCGGAAAATTGTTCAGCACTCCATACCCGGCCAGTGTGATCAAAACTAACGCCACTGGTCTGTACGCCGGCATCAATCCATCCGCTTGGACCAGTAACAGTGTAATAAGCATTACTACTAAAGCCAGCTGATATAATTAAATTTTGTCCAGCCAGCGGGTTCACGGCTAAGCGCGGATCACTGACTCCTGCTGTAAACGTAGGCAAAGTAGTTTCTGTCCAGCTAGCCGCTCCATCTGTAGAGTGATATAAGTGTGGCTGATCACTGGTATCGGTAGTCAGCACATACCAGCTATCATCATCGGCCGAGTAATCAATATCCCAAACAGTTTCGTCTGTGGCGGTAGTAAAAGCAATGGTCGAAAACGAGGCACCGTCATCATTGCTCACTAGTACAGAATCGGGGCTAGAATTTGAGCTAGCTATTAACACGCCTTGAGCATATAACAGGGCACTGCCAACATCACTTGAAATTTGAGTAAACGTTTCACCCGCATCAGTACTGGCATACACGCCATTGTTAAATGCGGCAAACACCGTGCCGGTATCGGGATTCACTTCAACGGCGATACCGCCACCGTAATCAACCCCGCTTAAACCTGTCCAGTTATCACCACTATCGCTTGATCGGTAAAAGCCATTGGGGGAATCCTTGGCCACAGTGTAGACCAGGCCGTTATTGGTATCAACTGCTACATCCCATAAATCACCACCAAATGGTCCTAACGGTTCAATAGCGGCGGTAGCAGTATTATCGGCTACTGGAGTTTCATCACCGTCACCTTCAAAATCACCTTCAAAATTTTCATCAAAGTCGTCACCATCAAAATCGGCTGCTACGGCTGTTAGTCCCCAGCTAGCCAGTAACAGTACCGCGATCATTGTACCGCGTTTAAATACAGTTTGCATAAATAACATAGTAGTTAGTATTTAGTAGTAATCATAGTATATCATATCCCGGTATTCCTGTTGATAACTGCCTTGACAGGCTTGATGACATGATTTAGTGTATTAATACATTAATACTATGCAGTTATCCTTAATCATTATTCATCACCATCGTTACCGGAGAAAAGGCTGATTGTTACCAGGCTTCAGTACTTTCTCCATGCACCCGGCTTAGCCGGGTATTTCATTATCAGTTATTAGTATGACTATACAACCAATTCGATTTGCCATTCAAAGTAGTGGTCGGTTGCGGACCGATAGTCTTAGCTTTGTGACAGAATTAGGCGTTGATTTACCGTTAAATAACAACCGCAGTCTAGTGTTGCGTGCTCGGACTATGCCAGTTGAAGTGATCTTTTTGCGACATAGTGATATTCCACGATACGTGGCTTCAGGGGATATTGATTATGCCATTGTTGGTGACAATGTGTTGTATGAGCAGTCTTCCAAGGTGATTAAATTGCAATCATTAAATTTTGGTCATTGTAATTTAGTTATTGCCGTACCGCAATACTCATTGATCAAGCGTATTAGCGATTTAACCGATCAACGCATTGCCACGGCGTATCCTAGAAGTTTAGAAAAGTTTTTATCAGATAACAATATTACGGCTAGCGTTATTCCAATTCGTGGCTCGGTTGAAGCCACTCCACAACTTAATTTAGCCGATGCTATTTGTGATCTCACGCAAACTGGTACTACCTTACGATTACATCGTTTAGAACCGCTGCAGGTTATTTTTTCTTCCCAAGCTGTTTTAATTCAATCACCAATTTATCTACCAAGCCCATTGGATCCGATCGCTAAATTTTTACAGCATCAATATGTCGCTACCCGATAATTTTTCAGCCATTATCGCTAATTTGCCCAGGCGTAGTTTATTGATATTGGCTCAAGCCATTCAACATCGTTTGTTGACTGATGCAAGTTTAGTTTCGATTAAAGAAAAAAAACAGTATGTCACTCAAGCCGATTATGACATTCAACAAGCCATTCTTGACTATTTTCAACAATCTCCGTTACAAAAATCGTACTATGTTAAAGCTGAAGAAGCTTTCACTAATCCGGTGGCTACAGTTGGAACGCCGACTTGGCAATTGTTGATTGATCCACTTGATGGCACAACGGCCTTTTGTGAACAACAAACTACCTGGGGAGTAATGGTAGGAGCTGGCGCTGTCACTGGTGAGCTGCTATATTCCTGGAATTTGGTTTCAACTGGCGAAGTGTACAGCACCACCACTGCCAAATTAAATCAGCTAGTACCGCAATCATTCGCCGCTAAAATTCAACGTGAGCAAGCCATCACTATTGATGTGTATGATTATGGGGCTAGCGCTGGTGATCGTTTTGGTGCCCAGTTTACAGCCATGAGTGGTATCGAACGTCATCAATTTAAGCAAACTGCTTATCCAGCGGCGGTGTGGGCCGGCTGGAAATTATATCAGGGAGCGTTAGATGGCTTGGTGTGGCTACCGAGCAATCAAGGTAAAGGAGTGTATCCTGATTATGATTTGATTTTTCTTGGAGCATTGGCTGCCCAGGGTTGGTGTATTCAACTTGGCAAAATAAAAGATACTGTAGCCATGGTAACCATTGCCGCTACGCCTGGTGACGCTGCCTTGTTGTATGAAGTTGGTCGAAATCTAGTGCCAGCAGAGATTCGCCCAAAACTTTATGCTACTCGTGACTTAATTATTACCAAAAAAATATGAAGATCATTAATTTAACCCAGCTGACTCCAGCCGACTATAAAGCGTTGTGTCAGCGCCCAACCTTAGAAACAAAAACGCTCTATAGCAAAGTGCAGGCTATTATCGATGATGTTAAATTGCGTGGTGATAATGCTGTGCGGGATTATACTAAACAGTTTGATGGAGTGGCCTTAGAGGATTGTACTGTCAGCCAGGCAGAATTTGAGCAAGCCAGTACAACGGTGAGTGTTGAAACGCAACAAGCGCTCACTATTGCTTCAGCCAACATTACTGCCTTTCACCAAGCCCAAGCCAAACCAACACTGCAGGTTGAAACCATGCCGGGAATTGTCTGTTCGCGTCAGGCTCGAGCCATTGCCACGGTGGGCCTGTACATACCAGGCGGTACAGCACCGCTAGTTTCAACAGTATTAATGTTAGCTATTCCAGCGCGTTTAGCCGGTTGTCGCGAAATTATTTTGTGTTCGCCACCCGATGCTACCGGTCACATTAATCCGAATATTCTTTATGCTGCCCAACTATCCGGTGTGACGAAGGTATACAAAGTGGGTGGAACGCAAGCGATTGCAGCTTTAGCCTATGGTACCGCTACTATTCCAAAAGTTGATAAAGTATTCGGGCCGGGCAACCAATATGTGATGGCGGCCAAATCACTCGTATCAATTGATCCAGCTGGAGCAGCCAACGATTTACCAGCCGGACCCAGTGAGGTATTTGTGGTGGCCGATGCTAGCGCGCGACCAGATTTTGTGGCAGCTGATGCGTTATCACAAGCTGAACATGGCACCGATTCACAAGCTACGGTAGTGTGTGGTTCACAATCACAAGCTGAACAAATTCAAGCCGAAATTGACCGTCAGTTAGCCCAGTTGCCACGCCGTGACATTGCCGCAGCTGCGTTATCGCATAGTGCCATTGTGATTGCCGACAGTATTACCAGCGCTCTTCAATTTGCCAACGATTATGCGCCAGAACATTTGATTTTGAATGTGCTTAAAGCCGAGCAGTATTGCGATCAGATTCAGAATGCCGGTTCGGTATTTTTAGGGCCATGGTCGCCTGAATCCGCCGGAGATTACGCCAGCGGCACTAATCACACTTTGCCCACCAATGGGTTAGCTCGATCGTACGGTGGAGTCAGTTTAGATAGTTTTGTAAAGTACATTACTTTTCAAACGTTAACCGAACAGGCCGCTCGGCAATTAGGCCCAACCGTAACAACACTGGCGGAACTAGAAGGTTTAGAAGCTCATAAGCGGGCCATGTTAATTCGGTATCAATCGTAAAAAATTATTCTATGGATATACAAAAATTGTGCCGCAGCGATCTTAATAAATTTTTCCCTTGGCCGGTGCTCAATGATTATTTGGAGAGCAAAGAATATCAAGATAATTTTATTAAATTGGATACCGGTGAAAGCTCGTACGATATTGACCCAGGTAGTATAGAACGACTGAAAAATATCCCAGTAAAGTATTACCCTGGCGTTACTCAAGAATTGGTTCAACTGATCGCTCAAAAAGATAACGTTGCACCCGGTCAAATTTTTTTAGGCAACGGTTCCAAAGATATTCTGATGATGATTAATCGTCTATTTTTGAACCCGGGTGATGCTGTGATTACTGTATCACCAACCTACCCACTGTACAGTTATTTTATTGAACTCGATCGAGGCCAGGTAGTAGATGTACCACGTCTGAACATGACCGAACTTAATCTGCCGGCTATCAAGCAAGCTATTACGTCAACCACCAAGGTGATTATTATTGATAATCCCAGTAACCCTTTTGGGTATGTTGTGCCACCAGCGGTTTTACGACAAGTGTTAGACCTTGATTTAATCACGGTGGTGGATGAAGCCTACTATGAGTTTTGTGGAGAGACGGCAGTGCCTATGCTCAAAGATTATCCTAATTTGATTGTGGTCCGCACGTTTAGCAAACTGTATGGGCTAGCCGGTTTACGCTTAGGGTATTCAATTTCTTCTCCAGAGATTTATGAATTATTTGTGCGCGTTAAAATTCCTCATCAAGTAACGGTGCTATCACAGTATGTGGCTAAAGAGGTGATGAAATCGCTCAACACCCAAGAGCGGCTTAATGATTTGTTGGCTGGCCGAGATTATTTGCTCACGGGCCTACGTTTATTACCGTATCTCGAAACGTATGATTCGCACGGGGCGTATATCGTCTCGCGTGTCAATGATGCCATGATTAACATTGATCAGCTCTATGATTATTGTTATCAACATAAAATTCTGTTCAAAAAAATGGATTTTCCAACCATGACTGGTAACTATATCCGTTTTAATGTTCCGCCATTACGCCAAGCTGAACAGGTAATGGCTGCCTTGAAAAATTATGCCGTATAAATTAGTTCCAATTAATCAGGTTGGATATTTTGATACGCACCTTCATAGTGTGGCGCATGGTCCAAAGCACATGCAGCAATATTCGATGAATGATCTCTTTACATTAATTGATCGTTGTGCGGCTGCTCATTTGCAGTTAGTTTGCATTACTGATCATATACCGTTTCCAAACGGCGTAACGGATCCATCGCCTAATCAAGATTGTACTATTAGCATTGATCAATATAGTGCTGTTTGGCAAGCTTTAGCCACTATTCAACAGTATGGCGCTCGGCAGCAAGTGACGGTGATATGGGGCGGTGAATATGATGTGTTTCCGAATCAATCCGGCTATGCTGGGGCAGTACAGTGGAAGGTATTAGGTCAACACTTTATTGACACAGTGGCTGATCAACCGTGGTGTTTTGATCTATCGGCGGAAACGTTTGCTACCGGAGTAGAGCAATTTGGTATTCACTACGTGGTTGATCGCTATTTTGCATTACTGCAACAGGCGATACACACTGGCCAGTTTGATAGCGTGGCTCATCTCGATTTGATTACCAAGTATAATGTTGGCAATCAATATTTTTTGGAAGATGCGCACTATCAACAGCTGGTTGCTACCACCTTGCAGGTGATTAAACAAACTAACACTGCTTTAGAAATAAACTTAGGTGGATGTACAGCCACTGGTCATCTGGTACCACAACCGTGGATTATTCAGCAAGCTTTGCAGTTGGATATACCCATTACCATTGGTTCCGATGAGCATGCCCCCAACCAGCTTAACCCAGCCATTTGGGATGATGTGTATGCTCAATTGAAACGATTGGGTGTAACACAACTGGCTAGACCGCATATTTAATTATATCTTTAACCATAATTTATGAAACCACGTACAGCTACAATCGAACGCGTTACCGGAGAAACTAATATTACCGTGCAACTTAATCTCGACGGTACTGGTCAAGTGAACGTAAAAACCGGGTATAATTTTTTAGATCACATGGTTACCTTGTTTGGTTGGTTTGGATTTTTTGATCTAACTATTGCCGTATCTACTAAACCGGAACAACAGCCAGATGATCACCACACCGTGGAAGATGTTGCTATTGCCTTAGGTCAAGCCGTGCGTCAGGCAGTGGGTGATATGGAGTGGGGGAATGTGCAAGGCATTGCGCGCTATGGTGCGTTTACGGCGGTGATGGATGAAGCGTTGGTATTGGTGGCCGTAGATGTGTATACGCGCGGGTTGGCAGTGGTTGATTTACCTAGCGTGCGTCCGACCATTGGGGATATTTCTACAGAAATGATTACACATTGGTTCGATGCCTTTGCCCGTGAAAGCAAAACGGCCTTGCATGTGAAATATTTAGCGGGCGAGAATCAACATCATATTTTTGAATCAGCTTTTAAATCGTTCGGCAAAGCCATGGAGCAAGCCACCCGCCTTGAGCCGCGCTTAGCGCAACAAGCCCCTGGTAAATAATGAAATAATTCATTCATCAATACAATTTTATGTCTACTATTGAACACAATAAAACAACTTACCCATTGGCCATGGATCAAGCATTTGCTGAATTACTCCAGCGCGTGTTTGGTGATTTATTAGTGGTTGGTTTTGTTAATGGTCGCGCCGCTTTATACTTCAAACGGTCTGGTATGGATGTTGATGTATTTACCGTCTTAAAAGATGAGATTGTCGATAACCAAGAAAAATTTAAAACGATGTGGCAGCAGTTTGTGATTGGTTACAGAGATATTCATTTGCACTACGGCTTTAAACCAGATAACGCCTTTCCTGGTGATTTTGCTACAGTCAGTCAACTTGAAGAAATGGCCCAAGGTCGAGGTTTTGTGAGCAACCATGGTAAGGTATGGATGCCGCCAATGACCGACATTGCCTGTGAAAATGATGAGAATGATTATCGCATTTTTCGCAGCATGGTGATTATCGGTCGGGCGATTATTGGTGACGCAGCGTATCTGGACACTATCCGTTTATCAGCTCTGAAAACAGTATTACGCTATATCTATCTGCAACGCGGACCACTATCGATTGAACAGATTATTGCCGAAATAACTTCAGGCCCAGAAAAACAAGGCTATGGCTTTGACGAACGCTATCAGCCGGCCTTAACGGAGTTTTTAACACCTTGGCTTGAACAAGCTGTGGCACAACTTAGGCACGAAGGCATAGCGCCTGAACAATTGCACCAGTGGGAACAACACGTGTTGGCTAAACAATGGCAAGCTTTTCATCTTATGCCATTTCAAGACCCCTGGTATGTAGCCGAACGCGAACGCTTATTTGCTGGTGTTGTGGCTGGTAGTCACTATGATAAATTAACAACCACTTCATGATTGCCGTAATCGATTACAAGGCTGGCAACATTGCTTCTTTAGTATCTGCTGTAGAGCGTTTTGGTGAAATTGTGGTGGTCACAAACGATCCAGCTGTGGTACAAGCAGCTGATCGAGTTATTTTTCCAGGGCAAGGCCGATGTGGTCCGGCTATGGCTGAACTCAAACGCGCTGGCTTAGATACAGTGATCCCAAAATTAACCCAACCATTTTTGGGTATTTGTTTAGGCATGCAATTATTATGTGATTATTCTGAAGAAGATGATACTGCTGGTTTGGGAATTATTCCTGGAATAGTAGAGCGTTTTACTACAGATTTGCCAGTGCCGCAGATGGGTTGGAACGGACAGTATTATTTCGTTCATTCTTATTATGTAAAGACCGCGCCGCGCTATACGGTACATCGTGCCCAGTACGGTGAACAATGGTTTGCCAGTATGATTGCCAAAGATAATTTTTTTGGCGTACAATTTCATCCAGAAAAATCGGACCAAGCCGGATTACATATTTTACAACAGTTTTGTGTTACCGGAAAAATTCAACCCACTTCCATTATTCCAGCTATTGATTTACTCAATGGTAAATGTGTTCGCTTACAGCAAGGAGCCTATGATAGCGCTAAAGAATATTCAGCTGATCCCCTTGCTACTGCTCGATTATTTCACAAGCAAGGGGCTACTTGGTTGCATGTGGTTGATTTAGATGGGGCGAAAGCTGGCCAACCAGTTAACCAGGCTATCATTATTCAATTAGCTCACTCAACCGAGTTACGCCTAGAAGTTGGTGGAGGCATCCGCACAGTTGAGGCTGCTCGTTATTATTTAGATCATGGCGTTGAGCGAGTGATTCTTGGAACGGCGGCCTTCACTCGACCAACTGTATTAACGGCCTTATTGCAACAGTATGGGGCTGATCGCGTAGTAGTAGGTTTAGATGTGAAGGCTGATATGGTTGCCTTGCAGGGTTGGACAGTAGCCAGTGGAGTTGATTTACCAGCCGCTTTAGCTGAATTAAAAAAATTGGGAGTGAAACGTAGTATTGTCACTGATGTCAGTAAAGATGGTATGTTAGCTGGACCAAATTTAAAACTCGCTACCACCGTACAGCAAGCTGGTTTTGCAGTGATTGTATCAGGTGGCGTCACCTCGCCGCAAGATGTTTCTGCTATTCAGCAACTTGATTGTGACGGCATGATTATTGGCAAAGCTTTGTACGAAGGCCAGTTATCGCTACGGCAGCCCGGATTTAGCAAGCGCATTATTGCCTGTTTAGATATTGCCCAGGGGCGGGTAGTGAAAGGGACCCATTTTACTGATTTAAAAGATCAAGGTGATCCGGTAGAACTTGCCCAGCGTTACGCCGAGCAAGGTGCCGATGAAATAGTGTTTCTTGATATCATGGCAACCGTTGAAAATCGTGACACATTATATAGCCTAGTGCAACGGGTTGCTCGAACACTATCTATTCCTTTTTGTGTTGGCGGTGGTGTGCGGACTGTTAAAGACGTTCGGGCGTTACTTTTAGCTGGCGCCGATAAAGTATCAATTGGTTCGGCAGCCATCACTAACCCTGATGTAGTGCGCCAAGCTACTGCCCAGTTTGGGGCGCAGTGTATTGTGATTTCGGTTGATCCTAAATGGAACGGATCATTTTGGGAAATTTTTATTCAAGGGGGTCGTCAAGCCACCGGAGTGAACGCCATTGAGTTTGCCAAAAACATGGAGGCAGCTGGTGCTGGTGAACTGTTAGTGAATTCACTAGATCGTGATGGCACGCAACAAGGTTACGATCTGCCGTTGTTACAGGCCATTAGTAGTAGTGTATCGATTCCCGTGATTGCTTCAAGCGGTGTGGGTACTACCAATCATGTGCTAGAGGCTTTTACCCAAACTAAAGTGAGCGCTGCTTTGGTAGCTGGTGTGCTGCATAATGGCCAGCTGACAGTGCAGCAGATTAAACAATTTTTAGCAGATCATGCAATTGTGGTGCGCCTATGAATTTAACACCGACTATTATTCAAGATGCCAGCACCAAGCAAGTGTTAATGTTGGGGTACATGTCTGAAGAATCGTTAGCGAAAACTCGGGCTACCGGCCGAGTGTGGTTTTATAGTCGCAGCAAACAACGGCTCTGGGAAAAAGGTGAAACCAGTCATAATTATTTAAATGTCGTTGATATTTTTGAAGATTGTGATAACGACACGTTATTGATTACAACACAACCAGAAGGCCCAACTTGTCATACCGGGCAAATATCTTGTTTTGGTGAGGCTACACCCTGTGACGCCTTAGCTAAGTTAGAAAAAGTTATTCAACAACGGAAAACTATCTTGCCGGAAGAATCCTACACCACTAGCTTGTTTCAAGCGGGCCTTGATCGTATTAGCGTGAAGGTGTTAGAAGAAGCGGCTGAAGTGGTGCGAGCTGCCACTAAAGAAACGCCGCAACGGTTGACCGAAGAAACCGTCGATTTATTGTATCACGTGTTGGTGTTGTTGGTGCAGCAGGGAGTAGGTTATGAAAAAATAATGCAGGAATTGCAACGGCGCGAAGCATCATAACAATACACACCATTTTTATTCTTCCGTGGTCCACTGATAGCCCGACGACCAAGCCGAGTAGGTTTTGTTACGGTTTTGCCGAATCACACCACGCACAATCACTCGATACGAAGTGCTAGCTGTTAAGTTGCGCACGGTATAGTGATTGCCTGACACACCACGCACTACCCGGATTACTGTATCAGTAGTTGGGTTAATCAGTTTTAACTGGTACGAATCAGCTGATTTTAATTTTTTCCATTTCAACTGAATTGACTGATCGGTTGCGGAATTTTTGGCTGGATGTACACCAGTCACCGCTCGTTTGGAGAAAGTGTATTCTTGGGTATCGGTTTGATCAATCACCGTTAACACAGTTTGATCACTGGCCACTGTAAATGATTCACTGTTATACATGGCAGCGCTAATATTGATGGTATCGCCGTAGTTAAAATCGGCATAGTTGAACAGTTCTGAAATATCTTGGCTCACTTCAAAGGCATAATTTTCTTTGCTAGCTGTTTCTGGCCCGCACTCGGCATCATCCGTTTCGTTGTTGGAATCACAGTTTGGCTCATCTTCACTTAGTTCAATTTCTACTAACTGGGTATCCTCATTTGGATTAAAGCTGGCGTCGGCAAACGTTCCAAGGTCGGTTTCTTCATAGAGATACAACTTAGGTACGCGGTCGTTATCATCTTCTTGCTCACCACCCAAGGCTCGACCGGCCTCCATGGTTAAATCAGCGGCCATATAAGTAATAGCTCCCTCACCAGTGGCAGCTTGCATTTTCCATACCATCCAGTAATGGTAATCAGCTGGTAGTGTAAAATTTTGGCTCCAAAAATCAACAAAGGTATCTTGATCTTTATCGTAAAAGAACATCATCGGTTCTTCGGTACGCAACATCATAAAGAAGGTATCGGTATTACAGATTTTCATTTGCTGAATGTTGGCTTGTTGTTCTAAATTGGCTGAATAACGCCAGTCGGTTGGTTCAGTGTTAGTCCAAACGTCAGTGTTACTATTTAAGTAGTACACTGTGCCGGTGACTGATTCATCGCTGTTAATGATATCAGGGATATTTTCCCAGTCAGCGGTGTTGCCATCAGTCACGTCAATGCCAGAACAATCAAATGAATCCACGGTTAAGGCAGCAACTGGTTTAGTCAGACTAACCCAAGCTAAGCTGATGCCGACGGTTAGTACAAAAAATATTTTTTTCATAACACAAAATTATTTTTTATGGCTTATTAAATATATTACGTAGCATTAGTATACTTCGTTTTTATAATATGGTATACCCAAAGTATGATACAACTTGCTCGTCAACAGTTTATTGCCGATTTCCATATTCATTCGCACTATTCTCGAGCCACTTCAAAAAACATGAATATTGTTAGTCTGAACCAGTGGGGCCAGTTAAAAGGCATTGCCGTGATGGGTACCGGCGATTTTACACATCCCCGTTGGTTTAAAGAGATGCAAGAAAAATTAGAGCCGGCCGAACCAGGCTTGTTTCGTCTGAAATCCATTTACGATCAAACTACGCAATTAGCCGTGCCACCTAGTTGTCGCCAAACTATGCGGTTTTTACTGACGGTCGAAATCAGTTGTATTTATAAAAAGAATGACCGAGTTCGTAAAATGCATTGCTTGGTACTGGCGCCTAGTTTTACAGCTGCTGCTAAAATTAATACCGCGCTGCAAACCATTGGTAACCTTACCGCCGACGGCCGGCCCATTTTAGGCTTAGATGCTAAGGAGCTATTGAAAATCGTGTTGATGGCCGATGATCAAGCCATGCTGATTCCAGCGCATGCTTGGACACCCCATTTTTCAGTGTTTGGTTCTAAATCAGGCTTCGACACACTCACCGAAGCCTTTGATGATTTAACCAAACATATTTACGCCATTGAAACTGGTTTATCCTCCGATCCAGCCATGAATTGGCGATTATCTCAATTAGATAACATTGCTTTAGTATCAAATTCCGATGCCCATTCACCTGGTAAGTTGGGGCGCGAAGCTAATGTTTTTGATACCGAATTGAGTTATGCTGGTATTATTACGGCGCTACGAACCAACGATCCAACTGGTTTCGAGTCAACCATTGAATTTTTTCCCGAGGAAGGTAAATACCATTTAGATGGTCATCGTACTTGCCAAGTAAAACTTGAACCCACCCAAAGCCAGCAGCATCAAGGGCTGTGTCCACGGTGTGGTCAACCACTCACCATTGGGGTGCTTAATCGGGTACAAGCTTTAGCCGATCGACCAATTGGCGCCAAACCAAACCTAGCCCGTCCATTCACTAGTATTATTCCACTACCAGAAATTATTGCTGAAATTTTTACTGTTTCACCCAGTAGTAAGCGAGTGGTGGCAGAACATCATCGTTTATTAGCCGCCCTGGGTAACGAGTTTAGTATTTTATTAACCATTCCACTTGCACAAATCGCTGCCCACAGTACGCCGATACTGGCGGAAGCCATTAAACGAATGCGAGCTGGCCAGGTACATCGTCAAGGCGGTTACGATGGTGAATATGGTGTGATTACAGTGTTTACTGCTGAAGAACGAGCCGCCTTAAACACAGCTCAACAACGCTCTCTATTTTAAATTCTACAATAAACGTAATTGAGGCTTGGTCGGTTTAGTTTTTTTTGATCCCTGATCTAATTGATGCTGCAGACAGGCATCGGGCAATTCGGATAAAAAAATAGATGGCCTATCAGCCTTACTCACCAGATAGAGTTGCTGTTGAGCTCGAGTCATGGCTACATAAAATAACCGGCGTTCTGCTTCAGTTGGTTCAGCCGGAAACACCCCTGCTTCTACTCCAGCAATAAACACTACTGGCCACTCTAAACCTTTAGCGGCATGAGCGGTGATAATAGTAATGACATCTCGCTGCTGATTCCAGTAATCTTCGTTGCGACTCAAGGCAGCTTGATCGTGCAATTGTTGATAGGCCACATCCGCTGGTAGATCATTATAACTCATGGCTAGAGTCAGTAGTTGTTCCAGCCGTTGCTGCTGAACGATGCTGTAATGAGCTTGTTCAGCTGTAACGCATTGTTGTAATTGCTGTGATAGGGAACTATCAGTAATAATATTTTTTTCTAGTACCTCCAGGATCGTACGAATTTCTAATCGTTCAAAAAAATTAGTCTCACCCACCAGTTGATGGGGCAAACCGGCGGCCGTCAACTTTTTTTGCAATTGACGCCCCAAATAATTAAAGCGAACAATAATAGCCATATCACCAAAGCTATACGATTGGTCGACGTTGCCTAATTGATGATGTTGATCAATTTGTTGGTGCGATGATCCACCAATCAGTTGCTCAATAGTAGCGGTAATAGCAGCTGGTTGAATGACGGTAATCAGTGATCCAGCAGGTTGAATGGCTTTACTGTGCTGTATAAAACGATCTTGATTATGTGCAATCAAACCAGCAGCCGCCTGGACAATGGTAGCACTGGAGCGATAATTGTTTGATAAGGTTAGTTGCTGACTAGCCGGGTACTGCTTACTGAAATTTAATAGATGATCAATGGTAGCACCGCGGAAACCATAAATAGCTTGATCAGGATCACCAATCACGCACAGATTAGCCGACTGATTGATGAACAACCCCAGTAATTCATTTTGAATGGGATTGGTATCTTGCATTTCATCAACCATTACATACTGCCACAGTGTTTGATAGTGTTGCCGCAGATCAGCATTGTGTTCTAATAACGCCACTGCTTGCAATAACACTTCATCAAAATCAATGGCAGATTGTTCAGCTAATACTGCTTGATACGCCTTAGTTAAGGCCGACGGTGTTCTAGAGCGATCGGCTCGTTCTCGGGTTAGGGTTTGTAAGGCAGTACGCATTGATATATTCCAGACAGGGTTTTGTTGTATGAGTTGCGCCACGATGATACGTTGTTCATGTTCCAGCAGTAGATGCTTGGTAGTGTGTAAAATTTGCCAAGCTAAAGCATGAAACGTACCTACCCACGGGTGAACATCAGCCAACCGGTGTTTAATTTCGGCTGCTGATTTATTTGTAAAGCTAATAACCAAAATATGGACTGGCTTTACCTGATGCTGTTGTACCAGATAGTGTACTCGAGCCACCACAGTAGCAGTTTTACCGCTGCCCGGACCAGCCACCACTAACACTGGTCCAGTAATGGTTTTAACTACCTGTTGTTGCTCTGCGGTCAGTTTCATGATTATAATAGTACTATACCATGAAACGTTACCTCATTATTCTGACAATCGTAACTCTAGTGTGTGCTGGAGTATTTGCTGGATTGCGCTATACCGATTGGTATCTGGCTATAGTTATAGCGATGGCGGCCTACGTAGTGATTCCACCACTGGTATTGTTTGTGTTGGGTGCTAAATATAGTATGCGTCATCGCCAACCCGGCCAATTTTGGCAGAGTATTTGGTTATGGCTCTGTTTCGCTGTAGTAACCGTGTTGGTTCAAGCCAGAGATATTTATGTAGCAGTTGGCTGGGAACAAAGCTTTGCTCTATCGGTAGTGAGTACGTATATTATTTTAGTGATCGTGATTAGTTTGATCACCAACACTTTGGTTTACGTGCTTAAAGTGAAACCAAAATTATCCCACCAATAATGAAACCGCATGACCTATCAGGCAGTGCTGCAGTATTTACATACATTACCACGCTATCCGGCTACGGCTGGGTTGCAGCGGATTGAACAATTACTGGCTGCTAGTGGCTGTAATTATCAAGCGTTACGATTTGTTCATGTTACCGGTACTAATGGTAAAGGTTCCACCTGCGCTATGCTGGCCAGGGTATTGCAACAGGCTGGCTATCGTACTGGATTATTTACCTCGCCTCATTTGTTGCACTATAACGAGCGTATTAAAATCAATGGGATCGATATTAGTGAGGCTGATTTTTTAGCATATTTTGAACACTTCCAGCCGTTAGTACAGGCAGTTCAACCATGTATTTTTGAAGTGCTCTGGGCCATGGCTCTGCAATATTATGTTGATCAGCAGGTTGATACAGTAGTGGTTGAAGTTGGCATCGGTGGCCGATACGATCCCACCAATATTATTACTAGCGCTGTATCGGTGATTACCAATGTCGATTTAGATCATACTGAAATTTTAGGCAAAACTAAAGCGGCTATTGCCCAGGAGAAAGCCGGTATTATCAAATCAAATAGTATTTGTATTACTACCGAGCGCGATCCAGCAATGATAGAGGTTTTCGAAACTAGCGCTGCCAAGCAACACGCCCAGCTGATAGTAGTTCAGCCCAGCGATACTATAGCCGGGCCTGTTACTATGACTGGGCAAGAATTTTCGTACCAACATTATTCAGCCATCAAGCTTTCATTACTGGGAGAACATCAATTAACCAATGCCGCCGGAGTAATTGCAGCCATAGCAGCCCTACGCCAGCGTGGCTGGGATATTTCCGACGCTGCCTTATATGATGGTTTAGCCACGGTACGCTGGCCGTTACGTTTTGAAGTGCTGCAAGCTAACCCGCTATTAATAGCGGATGTTGGACATAATCCAGCTGGCTTGCAAGCAGTTAGTCGGTTGGTATCGACAGTGTTACCGCACTATAAAAAAATTATCATTTTTGGTTGCTCGTACGATAAACCATATCAAGCCATGGCTGATATTATTTGCCCACTGGCTGATGAGCTTATTATTACGCAAGCCCAGTATAAAGCTGTGCCAGTTGATCAGTTGTTTCAGTATGTAACGCACTTACCTTCTAGTGCTCGACAAACAATATCGCAGCCAGCTGGCGTGGCTCAAGCTATTGTTCAAGCCGAACAACTAGCCAATACAACAACAGTCATTTTGATTTTAGGAGGGCTATATTTAGCAGCCGAAGCTAAACAATACTTAACACAACGCCAAGGTATCTGCTAAACTGACAACTATGTATACTTGGTGGCGGTTAATTATTGGTGTGGTGGTGCTGGCAGCAAACATTGCCTGGGTTGGCACGGTTCAGGCTGAATCAATTGATAATTTTATCGTCCGCATCGATATTCAACCAGATGCCACGGTGTTTATTGAAGAATCAATCACCTACGATTTTGGCTATGCGTATCGTCATGGCATTTTTCGCAATATCCCCGTACGCTATGATACGGATACCGGCGATACCCGATGGTTGTGGCTGACAGTAGATAGTGTGCTCCGTGATGATCAACTGGAACCATATACAGTGAGCAGTGTTGGTCGCTATCGCCAAATCAAAATAGGGGACCCTGATAGCACTATTGACGGTAAACATACGTATCGTATTCGTTACCGCGTGGAAGGAGCGATCAATTATTTTAATGATCTTGACGAATTGTATTGGAATATTACCGGCAATGAATGGACGGTAGTAATCGATCATGCTGAAGCCATGGTGCGATTACCAGGTACAGTATCTGATAACGATCTCCGATTGGCTTGTTACGTTGGCCCAGTAGAAGGCACTAACACCTGTCCGATTACAGTACGTGATGGCCGAATCACAGCGCAGGTTGATGATTTACTGGTGGCAGATGGTTTAACTATTGCCGTTGGTTGGCCAAAAAATATTGTTAGCGAGCCAGGTGTTTGGCTGCAGGCTCGGCTATGGTGGTGGCGTTATTGGGGCATAATTGTTTTTGGTAGTGTTACTGTAGTTATGGCGTTGGTATGGTTATTGTTTGGTAAAGATCCCAAAGGTCGACCTACTATTGTGCCGCAGTACGAACCGCCAGCCCAACTGAAACCAACACTGGTGGGCACTTTGATTGATGAACACGTTCACAACCGTGATATTACGGCTGGAATTTTATGGTTAGCCCAGCAAGGCTTTATCACCATTGAACAGTTATCAGCAGGTGGCATACTAAAAAAACCGGATTACCGCTTAACACTGCGTAAACCATTAAATTCGATTACAGAAACGATCGAACAACGCATCGCCGAATTAATTTTTCAAAGTGAAACCTCGGTTACTTTAAAAACGATTCGTAACGATCTTCAACGTGGTAAAAAGTTACAAGCTCTGCGCTCGGATATTTATGGAGAGTTAGTCAAACGTGGTTTGTATAAGCATAATCCAACCATTGTTCGAGTTATCTTTATCTTTTTAGCCGTGGCAGTAACCGGTATTTTAGTGTTAAGTGTTGAGCAGTATCGTACTGGCATCAGCCTGGCTATGAATTTTGTCACCGGCGCAGTGATTGTGATATTTGGTTGGTTGATGGCTCGTAAAACTAAATTGGGCGCTGAAACGAAAGATGACGTGGTTGGTTTTAAATGGTTTTTGCGAGTAACCGATCAAGCGCGCTTTACATTTCATAATGCTCCCGCCAAAAAACCAACCCAATTTATGGAATATTTACCGTACGCCGTTGCCCTGGGAGTAGAACAACAATGGGCCGAGCAATTTAAAGATATCAATATTCCAGCGCCCGATTGGTATATTGGTACAGCCGGAGGGTATTTTGTAGCCAGTCAGTTTGTCAGTAATTTTTCTACTTTTACCAACAGTATGACCAGCGGTTTGCAGGCGGCTTCAGCCAAATCGGCTTCAACTAGCGGTGGTTCTTCCGGTGGCGGTTTTGGCGGCGGTGGCGGCGGGTCGTGGTAACCTTAAGCAACGCGCTGAAGCGAATCACTAGTTAATGATCCTTCGTAATAACCTAAACGATAGCGTGATGCCAGTGTTTTTACCATGGCCAGTATCGCTTGCTGTGTATTGACTAGATTAACCGCTGCATCGTTTGTATGAAAACGATCTAGGCGTTGGTCGATTTGACTAGTCCAGCGCTCGGCTTGGTGTTCGCGATTAGTGATAGGCAACCACTGGGTGTCGGCGGTGGTCACTAAAGCCGCCGCTCGATCGCTAAATGACACTAGCGAAAATTTAAGATCAGGTATAGTGAGAAGGTTGGCAATATCGAACGGGGAGAATGTTAGTCCATTGGAATGAGAGTGGATCATACCAGCAAACGAACCAGGTACCGTGTGATCACCGAGTGATAATTGGCGGGGTAAGTGCTCGTAAGCTGTTAATCCGGACTGATTATTTTCGAAAGCATCAATAATGCCAGTTTTTAAGCGTTGATAACCCCATACTTCTTGGATCGGTTCTTGTTCCATAATTAGAGCATGTTACCACTGCCACGCTAAATAGTGAATGGTTTTTCCGGCGGCTAAATGGCGGCGTTCAAAGGTAGTGGTAATAGCCAATTCAGACGGTACGGGTTGATCGCGATACACATCCGATACGGCGGCTAGAATATAGCCATTGTCAGCAGTCACCATGGCTACACTATAGTCAAATAGTTCGGCCGAATCAGTTTTTAGGTGCATCACACCATCTGGTTGAAGAATAGTTTTATACATCTGTAAAAATCGAGGAGAGGTGAGCCTTTTTTTGGCTTGGCGGTCACGTGGAAACGGATCTGGAAATGTTAACCACAGTTCGGCAACTTCGCCGGCTAAAAATTGTTCGTTTAGTTGTTCAATCGGCAGGCGTAACCAGGCCATATTGTTTAATTGAGCTTGGTCTGCAGCCCTGGCGCCATACCATAAACGTTCACCTTGAATATCAATGCCAATATAATTTTTTTCAGGGTGTTGGCTGGCCAGAGCCAAACTGTAATCGCCTTTACCACAGCCTAATTCCAACACGATTGGTTGAGTATTACCAAACCAGGCAGTCCACTGTCCAGCCATGGCTAACGGATACTGTAATACTGAAGCAAATGTGTTTAAGTCGGCAAATTTTTCTAATTTTTTTCTGCGTCCCATATATACGTCAGGCTACTATTATGCTATACTATTAGTCTCAATGAATTTACGCAAGTTTCGTAGTACCTTGGGCGAACATCCACTAGCCTACATGAGTGCGGAATTCGCTGTGGATGAACGGCTGCCAATTTATGCCGGTGGTTTAGGTGTGTTAGCTGGCGATATTGTTCGCCAAGCCAATACCCAAGAACTACCCTTTGTGGCAGTAGGCTTGTTCTACAAGCAGGGCTATTTTAAGCAGCGCCTTACCTTAACTGGCGAGCAAAAAGAGGATTACCCGCTACTGAACATTTCTGACGCCCCGATTGAATTAGTAGCCACCATGCAAGGAGATCCATTATTGGTAAGTATCCCAGTGGCTCAAGGAGAGATTTTTTTTCAAATTTGGGAATATTTAGAAGGCGATGTGTCGGTGTATTTATTAGATACCGATGTTCCGCAAAATACCCCAGAGCATCGCTTAATTACGCGTCGGTTATACGGTAATGATCGTGCTAATCGGTTATTGCAAGAAATTGTCCTAGGCATTGGCGGGGTGCGCGCTTTAATGGCTTTACACATTCATCCTTCGATTTTTCATTTGAACGAAAGTCATTCGGCGTTGGCCATATTTGAAATCACTTACCATTATATGAACGAATATGGCATGTCATTTTATGATGCCTACAATTATGGCCGCCAAAAAATTGTGTTTACCAACCACACCTTAATTCCGGGTGGTAACGAAGTGTTTACCTGTACGCAGGTGACGGATCAATTGAGTACCTATGCTAAACAACTCGGTTTGCCAATGAATGATATGTTAGCTCAAGGTACGGTGGCTGGGTCGCCCAATGATTTTAGTTTAACTCGACTAGCCTTAAACATGGCTTGTCACACTAATACCGTTAGTCAGTATCATTCCACCATGGCCAAACAAATGTGGCCCGATGTTACTATGCCAGCTATTACCAACGGCGTGCACCTGGCTACTTGGGTGAATGCCGATATTAAAGCCCAAGCGCCGTATTTTGATACTAAAGCCATTACTGATATGCCAGAACACGAATTATGGCGAGTGCATGACATGGCTAAACATCGTTTGATTGATGAAATTCAATATCGCACTGGCAAACATTTACAGCAAGATCATATTATCATTACGTGGGCGCGCCGCTTTGCTGCCTATAAACGCCCTACCATGTTGTTTAGTGATATGAAACGATTACAACGGTTAGTAACGCAAACAGCTAGGCCAGTGCAAATTGTGTTAGCCGGCAAGGCACATCCCAATGATGCCACTATGCATCAAGCGATTGTTCATATTAACCAGCTGATTAAACAATTTCAACTGCAGGATCAGGTGGTGTTTGTTCCAAATTATAGTTTAGCCTTAGCCGATGTATTAGTATCTGGATCCGATGTTTGGTTGAACACTCCCATTCGTGGGCAAGAAGCCAGTGGTACCAGTGGTATGAAAGCTGGCGCCAATGGCGTGTTGCAGTGTTCGGTGAGTGATGGTTGGGTGGTAGAAGCCAAACTAACCGGTATTGGTTGGGAAATTCCCGATGACGGAGCTGGTGAATTATATGACATTTTAGAACAGCAGGTCGTGCCATTATATTATCAACGTAACAATCAAGGGATATCGTCTGATTGGGTACAACGGATGAAAGCTACCATGAAATTGGTATGGACAAAATTTTCTGCCCGTCGCATGCTGGAAGAGTACATTGATATATTGTATCGACCAGCTTTAGAATTAGAACGTAAAGAAAAACACGAGCATAACTGGCGGCGTAATTATCGTACTCGCCACATCGTTTAAGGTTTGACATTACCTAGTATTGGTACTACGCTGGCGCTGCTACCACATGCTGCCACAAAGGGCAGCTCATGGAGTGATTCGTAGTGGACAAGATAAACAACCATAACCGTGGTTGGAAGTTTCAGTTCAGTCTGTGGCGCCGGTGGCTGAAGTTTCATATTCTTCGGCTGCAACGTCAGCAGGCTAGTATCAAACAGATTGTTCAGTTGATTTTCACTCACGGCATAGTTCGGCCACTGGAACGCTACACGCATTATCACGTGCGGCGATACCATGGCCAAATGCCGCGTGAGTTCAAGCCACGGGGAGCGCAGCTAGCTACCGTGGTACTGGGGGTCGGCTTTGGCCAAGTACCAGCTCACGCCTACTGGTTTGCCCGTAGGCTAAGCCGCAGCTGGAGCTGTCGGGTACTGGTACTGCGCACGCCCAATGGTGGCAACGTGGATATATACGGTGGGTATAACTTCTACCACCGGTTAGCGTTGCTTAACCAAACTTGGGTGGCTGAAGTTTTGTTACCCGACTATCAAGCCGGTGTTCCAATCATCGGCTTGGGTTTTAGCAAGGGTGGACAAGATCTTACGGTACTGGCGCACCAGCTGCTGCAACAGCAGGGTATTCGCCTAGATGCCGTACTGTGCATCTCCACTCCTTGGCAGGGATCGCGGCTGTGGGCCATGAGCTCGCTGCCCGGGGCAGAGCACTTTAAGCCCGACGATATACACCTCAAGGCAGTTGAGGCGTTGGGTCAACAGTTGCGTGCCCGGGAGAGCATTATCTATCGGTTCTTCTGTGCTACGAAGGCCGATATGATTGTGCATCCCAGCGAGGCTCGGTTTAGCCGTCCGGCCGAAGATGACGGCATCAGCCTGGCCGAGCTGCGTACCCGCTGGTACTACGCTCGCCCACTGTGGTGCCACTTTGGCCATACCGCTCTATTTAATTTCTTGGTCTACATTCAAATAGGCCTGGAAATTAGGGCGTTGGTGCAAACGCAACGGCGTGAGCATCATGCCGAGCTGTTGGCTGCTAACGGAGGCTCACATGACCAGATGGAGGAATAGCGCTCTGCTGCAGGTATTGTAGTGGAGCGTTGTTCATTGTAATTTTTTATGATTTTAGTCATACTATTCAAACCATCTTTATCACTCAATTTAATCATCAATCAACTCTAATTCATTGACTACCATTTCTATGGAACAAGCTCAATCAACCAAAAAAAAGTCCTGGGCAGTGCTAGGCTATACTATCGGTGGCCTAGGTTTAGCTGGCTTGGCATTAATTACTGCGTACGCCACCTCGAACCGTTCAATGCCGAAAGAGAAGGCACTGGGTGATTCATTGGCTTTAGGTTCTCCGGAAGTGAGTGGTTTATCGAGTAATGGTATTCAGGTGGAAGAGCTTGATTTTTTTGATCGTGATGAACCTCGTTATAATGATGAGGTTGACCAAGAGTATACCTATCAAGATGATGGGCAGTCAAAATCAGTGTTTAGTGAATCAATTGAGTTGGCCCTTGATGTTAAAAATGATACGTTAGATATTATCAATAGTGTGCGCGAAGAAGTAACCCGATTAGGTGGCTACATTGTTAATATTTCTTATTACGATACCAGCGGCACAATTGATATTCAATTACCCAATGATCAATTACAAAGCTTTGAAGATACTCTCAAAACACTGGATGCCAATAACGAAGTTGAAGTCACTCAATATACGGTAGCTAATGTCAGTTCAGAAGTGGTGGCGATGGATGAGTACCTTGATTTTGCTCAACAACAAGTGACCAAATTAGAAAATGTTATTGCTTCACCACAATCAACCGACGCCGCCCGCAGCGCTGCTCAAGAGCAACTCGTCACCACCCGGCAAATCATTGAAGATTCAAAACAAGCGCGCGATGAAACCATTGCTCAATATAATTTAGTGAATGTGACCGTGCATATTGCTCAATATGTATCATTTTGGGAAGGCAATTACTATCAATATGATCGCTCAACTTTCGCTGGCATGGTGAAATACGAATTTGGCCGAGCAATCTATTCATTAATTCGTTCCACTGGTAAAATAACCGTATTCTTTATTTGGTTGGCCGTTTATAGTGTTATTTTTGTACCTGTATTCTTTATTGCCCGAGCTAGTATCAGAAAAATTCGTCAAGCCATGCGCCAACGTCAAAGCTAATGGATTCATTATTTCAGCATAATCTTGCCCAACATCAACCACTGGCGGAACAATTGCGACCCAGTACGTTAGCCCAGTTTGTTGGTCAGGCTAAATTGGTAGGTAACACTGGCAGTATTCGACGCCTGATTGAGCAAGATCAGTTGCTATCGATGATTTTTTGGGGCCCACCTGGTAGCGGCAAAACCACTCTGGCCCATGTTATCGCCCAAGCCAGTCAAGCTAAATTTGTCACGTTATCAGCCGTCACCGCTGGCGTAAAAGAACTGCGTGATATTACCAGCCAAGCCAAAACTGATAAAGAATTGCATGCTAAGCGCACCGTGGTATTTATTGATGAGATTCACCGTTGGAATAAAGCCCAGCAAGATTCCTTACTGCCGTTTATTGAGCAGGGCATTATCACCTTAATTGGTGCCACCACCGAAAATCCATCGTTTGAGTTGAATTCGGCCTTACTATCGCGTTGCCAAGTGTTTGTGTTTGAACGTCTGACCACTGCCGACATTACCACAATTATCAGCCACACTAAATTGTCGTTACCAACCGAGGTAGTTGGCTTGATTGCCAATATGGCTGATGGTGATGCTCGGGTAGCGTTGAACACTATTGAACTACTGCAGAAGAATTTTACAGATGTTAGCCAATTGACCCATTCTCAAGTAAAAGATATTTTAACTAAAGTAGCCTTACGCTACGATAAAGCCGGTGAAGAACATTACAATTTAATTTCAGCTTTACATAAAACCATGCGGGCTAGCGATGTGAATGCCGCCTTGTATTGGTGTGGGCGCATGTTGAATTCGGGAGAAGATCCGTTATACGTGATGCGTCGAGTAGTCGAATTTGCTTCCGAAGATATTGGTTTGGCCGATGCGCAAGCTTTATCCCTATGTGTCGCCGCCTACCAAACCGTTCATTTTTTGGGTATGCCTGAAGGTCAGTACGCTATATTTCAAGCGGTGGCCTATTGCGCTCAAGCTCCAAAATCGCGGGTCGTGTACCAAGCTGCCCAACAAGT
Source organism: Candidatus Kerfeldbacteria bacterium (assembly GCA_016182495.1). Classification (GTDB taxonomy): domain Bacteria; phylum Patescibacteriota; class Patescibacteriia; order UBA9570; family UBA9570; genus JACPGK01. The sequence goes on along the minus strand of JACPGK010000032.1, from coordinate 75,332 downwards.
GTTAAGCGATATTCGCGAAACCGAGGCCGCTCCCGTACCAATGCATTTACGCAATGCTCCTACCACCCTGATGAAACAAGTAGGCTATGGCCAACATCAAGGACAAAGCAACTTACCCGAACAGTTGACACAACGGCAATATCTAGAGTAACCTTGATTGTTTATGGTATTTTTACCTGGAGAAGTGAATCGAAAAATTGAACGACGCCAGCAAGAGCACGGTGGTAGGAGCATCGCTAAACAAATCTATCCACCGGCTCCACACCTGTTCGGCTGGTTTGTTACGAATCGCCTCGGTGGTATCGTGAATATCAAAGTAGCCGTATCGTTGCGTAGTGGCGCCAACAATAAAGTTACTGTCGGCCACAACCCGCCAGGCGGCTTCATAGGCATCAGCTTGTTCTTGATAGTCGCGCGGATAAGCATCATTGATTGGTTCAGCCGGATCAACGGCATTAGTTGGCACTAGGCTAGCTGGTAAAGCTCCCGCTGCGCCATCCCAGCTGGCCAGCGTAAAACCGGCTAGGTAGATTGGTTTGTTGTATAAAGCGTTTAGGCTAGCTAGCTCGTTCGTTACAGCAGTTACTGCGGTAGTATACATATTTGCCATGGTAGGCTCCAAACTATCAGTTAAATCCGGTTGCCAATTAATGCCCACCCAATCTAATTGGCTAGCTGCATACCAACTAAAATCGCCGTCATTGTTCACAGCCCCGCTTGTTAATATACCGCTGTAACCATCAGCAATCATTGGTAATAAATCATTAGCAATAATAAAGCTGATATACTGTTGTTGAGCGTCATCGCTGTACTCTAACGTGTCAAAAGTTGGTTCAAGCACTACCGTGGTAATAGCATGAGCCATAGCGAATTCCACTCCATCACGCATGGTTTGACGCCACTCCGTTAAATAACTCGTCAGATACGAAGTATCGTGCGTGCCAGCTAAATCATTAGCTATAGCATCAGCATTATCGGGATCAAGTTTCATTTGTAAATATAGTATTGGTGTTAAGCCAGTGCTAGTGGCTTCAGTGAGGATACTTTCTAGTTGTTCGGTGCTAGGGGTATTTTTATTCGATCGGCTTTCGGCTGTAAGCGGATTAGCACTTAACAAAAATCGAGCAGAGTAGGGGATAGTGACATAATTAAAACCAGCTTCGGCTAGTGTTTGCATGGTTGAAGCTACTAAATAACTATCGCTGGCATCGGTATAATCGCTCGGTAACATAGCACTCACAACAAACTGGTCACGATCGGTTACTACCCAGGCATCGGTAGATACCGTACCACTGCTTACACTAGGATCAAACCAGCGCCATTGTTCTACGGTAACGTTACGTTCGAGCGGTAAATCTGTTACGGTAAACTCGCGCCAGGCTGTAGGATCATCTGGTTCAAATTGTTCATAGCCAATGGTACTTAAAAAATTACGCGACAATACAAATTGAATCACATCATCACGGCTGACGCCTTCTAATTCAAAGCTCCAGCTGCCATCGTTTTGTAATGTCATAGGATGTGGTCCTGAATCGGCCATCACCACCTGCGGCACATCATCGGTTGCTAACGTAACGGCCGAAGTTAAATTAAAAGTAACAGATTGATTTTTGGTACGAAACAACAGGTAATTAGACCATAAACCCGGTCGATCACCGCCGTAGATTGGACGATAACGCAAACGATAATCACGATTGGATTTTAAATCGGCAATGGGGGTCTCAAAAATTTTTTTCTTCTTATTGGTTCGTTTAATAAACCAACTGTCTATGCTACGATAGCTGGTTCGACCAGCCCGTTTATCCCATAGTTGAAACTGAAATTTTTTGGTAGCGGCTATATTATAATACCGTACCGTTACACTAGTGGTGCCAATGGCAGCATCAGCCAACGTATCAAATTTAGCAGGCTTGGCTTGGGCCGCATCACTCAACCCCAAGTTAAGTATAACTATGAAAACAATACACCAACGTTTCATGAGTAGTATTATACCATTACACTGGCAATCACTAAAGCGGCTGATGGCGTTACCCGGTATTGCTTGACTGGTTGCGACACGGCGGCAATTTCTGTAGCCAAGTTACCACCTTTTAAGGCTTCGACTGTGCCACCTGATTTAAGCAGTGGCTGACTCCAGCTTACTAGTGTAGCCAATGGCGCTACTGCTCGGCTGGTGGTGTGGTCAAAGCGAGCCTGATAATCAGACCTCGTAGCCAGGTGTTCAATGCGAGCCCACACTATCTCGGTGTTATGCAGGCCTAGAGTGGCGCAAATATCTTGGAGGGCTTTAACTTTTTTTTGTGTTGCATCAACCAGTACAAATTGACTGGTTGGAAATACAATAGCGTTAATCACCCCTGGAAAACCGCCCCCGCTACCAATATCAATAATGGTTTCATGATCATGTAAGCGGTGCAGTTGTTTAAATAACAAACAGGGCATTACATGATGTTCCATAATATGATCCACATCACGCCGTGATATCAGATTGATTTTAGTATTCCAGCTTTTCACTACCGCAATAAATCGCAACAGTAATTGCCACTGTTGGGGTGTGCACTGCTGTTGCACGCTAGGCATTTACGGCTTTGACCAATTCGGCAAATACCGCCGGATGTTGTTTGGCTAACTGACTCAATACTTTACGATCTAAGGTAATGCCGGAGCGTTTTAAACCGTTCATAAATTTACTATACGATAGGCCATGTTCGCGGACAGCGGCATTAATACTGATATTCCATTCACCGCGGCGAGTGCGTTTTTTTAATTTGCGACCTTGATAAGCATGCACACCCGATTTAATCACCGCTACGCGGCCAAGGCGAATGGTTTTGCGGCGGCCAAGGCGAAAACCTTTAGCTCGTTTTAATAAGGTTTTGCGGCGGCGAACATGAGTGGTTCCTCGTTTAACACGTGGCATATCGTTAACAATGAATTATGAATAATACTTTGAAAATTGATTATTGAAAATTACTTTCGGTTATCCGTTCAGTGCACGGCGAACATTACGTTCATTCACTCGAGCTACAGTATTATGACGACGTTTTTTGCGAGTCGTTTTACCGCGTTCGCGTGCATTAAAATGATCTTGGCCGGATGAGCGCATCAGTAAGGTTTTCTTTTTACCGTGCGACACTTTAATACGTTTGCTGATGGTTTTTACTGTCTTTAACTTTTTTTTAGGCATATTACTTTTTCGCTGTTACAATGGCATTAAATTTTCCACCTTGTCGTTTAATTGGTGATTCTACTACCGCCCAGCTGGCAATAGCCGCTAGGAATTTGGTCATAACTTCTAAACCTACTTCGGGATGGGCTTTTTGTCGCCCGCGTAGTAGCAACTCGATTGACACTTTATGACCTTTTTCTAAAAATTTTTGAGATTGATTGACGCGAATACTGAAATCATGATCGCCAATGGTAGTGGATAGCCGAATACCTTTAACTTCAACTTTTTTTTGTTTGGCTTTTTGTTTACGTTCGCGTTTATTTTTTTCGTACAGCAGTTGGCCGTAGTTAATCAATTTACAAACTGGTGGATTAGCCAACGGTGATACTTCAACCAAATCTACCTCTTGCTCGCGCGCTCGTTGCAGGGCATCGGCAATTGATAATACACCTAATTGGTTACCCTGGGCATCGATCACCCGTACCTGGGCTGATCGGATTTGTTCATTCCGGCGAAAATCTTTATTGGAAATACCTGTGCTGATTTAACGATTAGGTAAAACGTGGTGGAGATGGCGGGAATTACGCCCGCGTCTAGGTTGGCTTGATAATATCATCTACTAGCGTAGTGCCGTTTGAATTTAAGCTAACACCTGAAAATGACACCAAACAGTGTTAACCGATCTGGCCATAGTTTAGGCAGCTAAGCACCAGCTACACAGCTACCGACCCCGATGAATATGACACCCGCACAGGCCTATCAGAGATCAGCCTGCTGGATGGTTGTAGAATTAAGCTACAACAGGAGCAAAAGCTGGACGGAACGCGTTAGATAACGCGGCCACCTTGGCTTTTACTTTTTGAACTAAGTTTGCACTTAGAAGTTTCAGCCTTTGAAATGATGCTGGGCATTGCTAGCCGATACTATAAAGAACGAACCTATCAATGATATACACATCCCCACCTACGCCACTGCGTGGCTCCGATGGGTAAGCCCTCTACGAAGCAACGTGGGTGGGAACGTTTATTAACTATATTGCTCGGCGCAAAGCTTGAGCAATGCGACGATCAACATCTCGTTTTTTGATCAAAGCGCGCTTATCAACTTTTTTACGGCCGCGCACTAGAACCAGTTTAACTTTCACTAAACCGCCTTGAGTATACAAGGATTCCGGCAGTAATGTCAAGCCAGCCTGTTGGAGTTTTCCAGTTAGGCTAGCTAGTTCTACTCGGCGCAGCAGTAATTTACGCAGGCGTAACGGGTCGTAGTGTCGTTGATTGTTGGCTTGGTAGGGGCTGACGCGAGCATTTTTTAACCAGGCCGCACCGCCTTCAATAATAATGTAAGCCCCTTGTAAGCTCACTTGTTTACGCTTGCATGATTTTACTTCAGCACCGGTTAATACAATACCAGCTGTGAAATTCTCCAAAATTTCATAGTCGAATTTAAGACGCTGATTGTGTACCAACGTAGGCATAGGTGTGTAAGCATAGCCTAGAATTGTGCTTCTGAACAGTGTGGCTGCTCTTCAATTATGCTACCGTCGATATCGCAGCTATAGGCAACACTGTTACATGTTTAGCTAGGTTATAGTGTTCTGTCCCTGGATAAAGAATATAGGCTTTGTGACAATATAAATCTTGGTAGGCTTCCCAAAAACCTCGTGATAGAGTGGGGGATAGAGTATATTTTATTTCTACAAGAATGTGCTGATGAGTTGGTGAAATTAGCAGCAAGTCAACTTCTACGCCAGTGTGTGTACGATAAAAATAATATTGCCAAGTGGACGGTAATATATTCAGTAGTTGCTCGATGGCAAATCCTTCCCATAAAGCACCAACGGCCGGATGATTATGCAGTTGATCTAGAGTTTGAATATTCAGCAGTGTATGGATAATACCGCTATCTCGGAAATAGAGTTTTGGAGTTTTAATTAATCTTTTTTTGAGGTTAACATGATAAGGCTGGAGTTGTCGTACTAGAAATGTATCAATGAATAAATCAACAAACTGTTGAATGGTACGCATTGATATACCGAGGGCCTTAGCAATGGCTGATCGATTCCATAGCTGACCATGACTATGGGCTAACATTAATAATAGTCGTTGTAACTGCGCGCCTGATGTTCGGATTGCCTGTAATTGTGGGATATCACGTTCAATATAGTTACGAATAAATGATTGCCGCCATTGGTAACTAATAGTATCGGTGTTTGCTAGCATGCTTTCAGGATATCCTCCGCGCAACCATAATTGTTTCCAGGTATATGGGTGAGGCGTGCATTCAGCTAATGTCAACGGTGTTAATTCATGATAAATGATTCGTCCAGCCAATGATTCAGAAGCCTGTCGTAAAAGGTGTGGAGAAGCAGAGCCTAAAATTAGAAATTGCCCTGGTTGGCGCTGCTGATCAATCAACGCTCGTAACAATGGAAATAATGTTGGCAGATGCTGGATTTCATCAATAATCACAAGCTGGTGCAGTATGTTGACGCTTAATCATAGTTGTTATTTTATACTTATATGTATAAATTGTTAAGCTTCACCCTATGGTGATTTGCCTAAAGAACAAGAGTTTTTTGTTTACTATAATTTTTCAATATAAAAGTATGCTATAATTCCAATCGGTTTTATGAAAGCTATTATCGTTGATAAAATTAATCAGGCCATTACTGCTTTACAGCAAAGTCATACTTGGCCGAGTTTTGTTGTGCCTGAATTCGATGTCACTAATCCGCCATATCGCACTCAAGGTGATTACGCCAGTAACGTAGCCATGCAGCTAGCCAAGTTGGTACAACGCAACCCCATTGAGATTGGCAACGATTTAGCCAGCCAGTTAGATATGGTTGGCCTTGATCATGTGCAGGTAGTGAGCCCAGGTTTTTTAAATATATTTGTCAATGATGAATTTTTAGCTGGCGGGGTGCGTTTAATTTTGGAACAAGGCGATCAGTATGGTCGCGGTAAACCAAAACACAAAACTATTCTGGCAGAGTTTTTATCAGCTAATCCAACCGGACCATTACATTTGGGCAACGGTCGCGGTGGCTTTACTGGCGATGTGATTGTGCGAGTGTTGCGCGCTAACGGCTATACAGTGATTGCTGAATACTACATTAACGATTTTGGTAATCAGGTAGAAGTGCTAGCCGAATCGGTGTTACGACGATATCTACAGCATCAAGGTATTAAGGTGGATTATCCCGATGAATTATACCGGGGAGACTATATTATTGATCTGGCCAAGCAAGTGCAGTTGCCGGATGTGCAACTTGGTAGCCAAGCAGCTCTAGCTGGCTTACGTGATCAAATTAAAGATTGGGCGTTAGAAAAAATGACTAGCCAGATTAAATCGTTTGTAGAAGATACGTTGCAGATTCATTATGATGTGTGGAAATCAGAAAAAAGTTTGCATACACCAGCCAACCTGGAACGGGCCATGGCTTTTTTACGCGACCATCAATTAATTTATGAACAAGCTGGCGCCACGTGGTTTGCTTCCAGCCGGTTTGGCGACGATAAAGATCGGGTGATTATTAAACAGGATGGCAGCAAGACCTATTTTTTTTCAGACATTTTATATTTATTGGATAAGTTTGAAGATCGTAACATCGATCATTGGGTATGGTTATTGGGGGCCGACCATCACGGCTTTAAAGGGCGGATGGAAGCAGCTCTAGCAGCCATTGGACATCGCCAGCAAATGGATATTATTTTTGTGCAGTTGGTGCGGTTGATGTTTAATGGTAAAGAATTACGCATGTCGAAACGTAAGGGCACCTTTGTAACGTTGCAAGAATTAATTGAAGAGATTGGTTTAGATGTCGCTCGGTGGTTCTTTTTAATGTACGATTCTAATACTCACATGGATTTTGATTTAAATTTAGCCCGCGAACAATCCGATAAAAATCCAGTGTACTACGTGCAGTATGCTCATGCCCGTATTTGTAGCTTGTTGCAAAAAGTGACTGATCATACGCCGGCTTCGATTCAATTAACCACCGCTGCCGAAGAAGATTTAGCCAAAAAGTTATTTCAATTCCCCGATGTACTGGCCCAAATAGGGGAGAACTATCAAGTGCACAAGCTGCCCCAGTACACGTTAGATGTAGCCCGCGCCTTTCATAAGTTTTATTCCAGTCACCGGATTATTCAACACGATGGTTCAGTAGAACGATCGCGGTTACAATTAGTGCAGGCTACCCAAGTGGTGTTGCGCAATGCCTTGCAATTAATGGGCATTTCCGCACCGGAAAAAATGTAAGCTATGCGCATTGGTATTGATTGTCGCACTATCCTTAGTCCGGCGCATGGTGAAAAAGCCGGAGTAGGGCACTATACGTATTATTTAGTTAAAAATTTATTACAGATTGATCAGCGTAATACCTATGTGTTATTTTTTGATCACCGCGCTAATAACGCGCACGAATTTAAACGTCGTCGTACCGAAATTGTGCGTTTTCCATTATCGGAATATAAGCGCTACTTACCCTATGCCTATTCTCACTTGATGGTTAGCCGAACGCTTAATCAAGCCCAGTTAGATGTATTTCATGCTCCAGCCAACAGTATTCCATTACAGTACCATAAGCCTACCGTGGTGACGGTTCATGATTTGGCTATTTACCAACACCCGGAATGGTTTCCACCCAAGCAAAATTTTTCCATTAACGTATTAGTTCCAAAAAGTGTCCAGCGAGCTAATGCAGTAATCGCCGTATCGCAATCAACCGCTCAAGATATCCGACGTCAGTTTAAAGTGCCAGCCAACCATATTCGAGTAATTTATGAAGGTTATGCTGCTCCCCAGTTGCCTACCAAGTTAGGGGCTTACCGAGTGTTGCGACCCTGGCATTTGCAGGAGCATTACCTGTTATATATCGGTACATTAGAACCACGCAAAAATATTGCTGGCCTGATTACGGCTTTCGATAGCTTGGCCAAAGCTAAACCAAAACGCTACCACGACGTGCAACTAGTGATTGCTGGTGCCAAGGGTTATCAGTTTCATAAAAACTATGAAGCCATTCAAGCAGTCAAATCAGGCCACATTCGTTATGTTGGTTATGTCACTGGTCTGCAAAAAGCAGCTTTGCTGCGCTGTGCCACAGCCTTTGTGTTTCCATCTTTTTATGAAGGTTTTGGTTTGCCGGTAGTCGAAGCCATGAGTTACGGTGTGCCAGTGATTACCTCAAACGTAGCGTCACTGCCCGAAGTAGTGGGGAAAGCCGGTGTATTAGTGAACCCACAATCTACTCGAGCTGTGCAACAAGCGATTGATCGAGTCGTTGGTAGCGCTGCTCTGCGCCAACGGTTAGGCAGAGCTGGCCGTCAGCGCGTTAAACAGTTTTCTTGGACCAAATGTGCTCAAGAGACCTTACAAGTGTATGATCAAGTGTATCATGGCTGATTTAATTCAATTCAAATTATTTCAACAGTTTTCAACAATTGATCACGGTATTTCTACGCGTCACACCGAGCACCGCCAACCGTATCATGTGAAAGCTGAACAGGTGCATAGCAATACCGTTACCGTGGTAACGAATGCAGCCGTTAACATATTGCCACAAACCGATGGTTTAATTACCCGACAACCAGGCATCCGCTTACGTATTGGTGTATCTGATTGCGTACCGATTTTGGTATATAATCCCAAACGCGGTTTTGGTGGTGTGTTGCATGCTGGTTTTTTAGGAACGATCAAACAAATTTTACCGCAAGCCCTAATTAAATTAGGCGCGCGTGATAGTTACGTTGGCATTGGTCCGGCGATCGGCCCATGTTGTTATAACGATATTGATATTCAAGTAGAAAATGTACACCAAGCTAAACGCTGTGGAGTGCCACTGGGGCACATCGAAATGCTGCGCGCCTGCACACAATGTAATAACGACAAGTTTTATTCTCATCGTGCCGGAGACTCAACAAATTTTGGAATTTATTTTGAAATTTTTCCGCCGCCGCTTGCCAGAAGTAAAAAATTGTGATATAATTATTTTTGTGTATCAGTGAGTTAATAATTATTTGTCATTTGCTCTTGACAAAATTGGTTTTTTGTATATAATGTTCTGTTATTTATGACTGACCCACGTTTATACGCCTTTTTAAAGAATCTTGTTCGCACCGTGCATGCCACGGTGTTGCCTGAAGCCCTGGAAGAAAAAATGATTATGGATTTATCGTTGCAATTAGAGCAGCGTTTAGAAACTATTATCACCGAACAATTATCCGATAATGATGCCGTTGAGTATGCCAGCTTAATACAACGCGAAGCACCCCAAAACGAGGTGACAACTTTTTTAAATAGTCGCATTCCAGATTTATCGCAACAGTTACAAACGGCCATCAAACAATTTGAGCAAGAGTATGTTGAATTTACTCAACCATAACTATGGCTATATCTGCTGAACGATTTCGTCGCCCATTGCAGCAACAGGTTGAAACTAGCCGAGCTGGCCGGCGGTCAGGTGAAAACATTAGTGCTGATCAATTGCGTAATCATTTACAAAATCGCAATCGAGCTGAATCGTTAGCTAGTTCTGCTTTACTCGAAGACGACGTGATTGATGATTTAGTTGATCATGCTAATGAGCTAGGCTTAAAAAGCAGTGAACTAGCCGAAGTGGTAGCAGAAATTGAACGTCATGTTACATTACGTTCCAATGTTGAGGCACGTCATGAATTCAATCAGAAAAAACGATCCACCTCGTGGTACAAATTACATCGCCATATTGCCAACCGCTGGCACGAAGCTATTGAAGTATTTGGTCAAGGGTTAGGCACTGATGTTAAAGAGAGAAAAGCTAGTATCATAGCTCATAAGTCCGATATGATGGCGTTAGCCAAGGATGCTTTAGAACGGCAAGCTCGCAAGCAACGTTTAGAACAGTATCTAGAGTTGGCTAATGATCGTAATGTTGCTTTTAGAAATTTAATTGAACGCTTTCAGCGCGGTGAATTGGAATTGCCAGAATTATTAGCTAACGTCGATTATCGGACTGGTATTAATAAAATAGTAGCCGAACTCGATTTTGATAATCTGCTCGACATTGGTGAACCGGGGGATCCAGAATATGTTAACGCCGCTGATCCCAATATAAAACGAGCCGTAGAAAATCATCTCCGTTTTATTTTACGTTCTGAAGTAGCTCAACTAGCCCAAGCGCAATCAGTAGAAGTATTAAGCTCAACCGATTATCGGCACGATCAAACCAAGTGGGGCCGAGTTCGTCGGATGGTGTTATTGAGTGGCACAGTGTGGGGAGCTGCTACTCGTCTTGGTATTAACCGCTTGATGATTGGTGGCACCTTGGGCGCTGGTCTACTGGCCGGTGGCGGTGGTTTAGCAGTGGCCTTTGGGGCTGGAGCAGCCGCCGGAGCGGTGCGTGAATATTTTAATGGTAAAGAACGTAAACGTCAGCGTCGGATTGATGCCGCTGTTGGCGCAGGCCCAGCTGGAATTGTGCGTAGTGCTTCCGATATCAATCGCGATTTAGCAGCCGTTACGCAAGCTTTGCAAGGCGTTATTGGCAGTGGGAATAGTATCGAGCATACCTTAGAACAATCGTATGCGGTGATTGCCGATGTGCAAAATCGGTTATTGCGCACGCGCCTAGCCAAAGGTGATGAGCGTCAAGATTATATTTCGTTCGGACTCGATAATCGTTTTAAAGCGCAAAATGATTTGTTAGATAATTTTCAGCGCGCCGTGATGACCTTTGATCAAGCCTTGGAACGGCATAATGCTACTAGCAATACTGGTCAGCAGGATCATCTTAAACAAACTCTGGCTCGGATTGCTTCAACTAATTTATTGACATTAAAAGCCAACGAAGCTCATCTTAAAAAACATTTAGAAAAAGGTGAACGAGCCGCTATAGTGCGATCGGCTATTGTGAGTGGCGCCTTTGGTGGAGCAGCCGCTATGGCCATGGATGCATTGGCAGCTACTTGGCCTGTTACTTATCTTAAAGAACATCTACCCTGGTCAAAGCCGCCGGCACCATCATTACCACACCCAACTCAATTAACAGTAGGCGGTCAATCAGCTGTAGCAGAAGTATCCGCTGATGGTCGCATTACTGTGTTTAATCAAGCGCATCAGGTTATGACCAGTAGTGAATTACCCAGTAACATTGATCCTAATAATTTGCAGGTTAAAGCCGATGGTTCGAATTTAAAATTATTTGATGAGCAAACTGGCAAACCTTTGGGAGAAATGCGTATTACGGTAGATACAGTTGACGCAGGAGAAACCGTGATGCGCGCCGTTGAACCTACCCTAGTGGATCTATCACCAGATAAAGCCTTTGTGGTAAAACTATCCGATACTTTGCAATATCGTTTAGCAGTTAGTGCCCAAGGGTTGTTGGAAGTATTTAAAGATAACGCCGGTGAAACAGTGCCGGTAGGACAGCCAATTGCATTACTCTCCGAAGAAATAAAAGCTAAATTAACTGACCTGCACGATAAAGCCGCCCAGTTTATTATTCAACAAACTGATCAGAATCATGTAGTGATAAAATCTGCTTTTGATGGCAAACCCATTACGACCTTGGCATTAACTGATTCAGGCGTTACGGCGGCTGCTCCACCACCGCCCCCAGCTACGCCATTAACGGGTGGTAATTTTATGGAGCGGTTATTTGCCACACCATCAATTAAAGTAATTTTAGAAAAAATGGGGTTAGCCAATGCCCAAGATATTCAAGTTAGTGGGTCTGACTTCAACATTGCTCCTAATGCTATTCAACCCGGTGAATATTTAGACAAAGCCGCCAAGGTAGCCACTGGCTGGCGCCAAACTCGGTTAGAATTATTTTTACAAGCTCAACAGCAAGGCTTAATTAACGCTGCCGAAGATCCAGCCGTGGTGGTGGCTCGGTTAGAACGCGCCACTCGAAATATATTACATGATAATGGACCACACTTAGATAAATCAGCTGCTTTACATGAAGCTTTTCAAGGAAAAGATACTGCCTTTATTCGTAGTCACGAATTGCGCTTTGTTGATGGTTCCGGCGCCCCAGACTATGTTGGAGTTAATCAACGGTGGATGCAATTAGTAGAACAAGCTCGAGCGATACGCGAAGCCGCTGCTGTCGCGGCGGCACCAGCCCCAACCGGCGATACCATTGTTGGTGACATAGTGTCTACTAATCCTGATGTGCGTTTACTATTATTGCAAGATATTTATCAACCAGTGGGCACTAGTCGGGTATTGACTGAACTGGCCTTAGCCAGTGCGGCTGATCGCTGGGAAGCAGGCTTAGTTGATAAGTTAGGCGCCAGTGTAATATTAGCTGGCGGTATTTTGGGTGAACAAATGTTGGGAGCATCAGCTATTGCTGATAATAACCGTTCGGCTAATCATTCGGAACATATCATAAGTACCGATGAACAGGTGAGGGCAGTTAATTTGGATCATCCAGAAGCAATAGCTCAAGCTGAACAGACTGATAGCCAAGTTGAAACTCAAGCCCAGCCAGATTTAGTTGCCGTGCAACGGTTAATGACAGAACTGCAACAACATTGGCAACGTAACGAACTTACTGCCGAGGTACGCACCAAAGAACATGATGCTAAAGATCGATTAAATAAGTTACGGGAACTGTATCGCATACATTGTATGGCAACTTTTTCGGGAGTTGGGTCACTGCGTTTACAGAATGGAGCCACCTTGAATGATCGTTTGACGGCTATTAATCAACAAACCGAAACTCATGGCCGCTTGTTAGATCAAACCATTTGTGATCGCACTACCCGTCTGGCTACAGCAGTAACCACTGCCTGGCAGCCATTGGCTACCGATATCCAAGCCCGCTTGGCCAGTGGTAATGGTACCTTGGTTGAATGGCAAACGTTATTGGCTAATTTACGAGCCACTGCGCTTAATCCAATAAACGATCTGCACCTGGATGTAACCACAGTAACGCAACTTCCTCAATTTTTAAACCCCCCAGTGTATTTGGCAATGCAAACACAGGTGACTGGATTACATGCCGCCATTACCGCACTGGAAGGTCAGTTTGCTTCAGCCGTGGCTAGTTATGAAGCACACGATCATGCTTTAGCAGAACTACGTCATCATTTTGGCGATCCATTTATTACAGCGCTTGATGCTGAAATTCAGCAAGAAGCTACTCGCACTAGCCACCAATTCAATCGCCCTGCCCGCGTCGTGATGTATAATTTTGCTGTGGTACAGGCACAAGCAGTGATGCGATTACACCCTGGTTTAGGGGTTGGTAATGAATTATTAGAACATTTAGGGTTGACTGATACCAGTGGCCGCTTAGCCACCGGGGCACCGTTACGACGAGTATTGCAAGGTATTATTCGTGGTACGCCAAATGTATTAGTGACCATTAATCAAGAACGTCAGCAAGGCCAAGCGGTAGAACAAGAGGTGAATCGTATCAAGCAGATTTTTGGTGATAACTTTTTTACTGCTTTGGCAGCCGCTGTGCAAGCCAGTGAAGTAGCTACCGGCCGTAATTATACTGCGGCTGAACGGTTAGGGATGTATCATTTAGCTATTGTTCAAGCGCGAACCGTACTAGCTGCTCAAACCGGTATGCAATTAGGGGTTGAATTTTTACAACACGTTGGTTTAGTCGATGTCCGTGGTCAGTTAGTACCAACTCGGGTGCGCCAAGTATGTGCTGGCATCATGGCAACGGCGGCTGATATTTTTGCCCTGCCAACCGCGGCTGGTGCTGGCCCGGCTGCTGCTGCTGGCGCTGCACCAGGTGCCCCAGTACCACCACATCCCCCTCAAGCGGCACCTAACCCAGCCGAGTTAGCTCGCCAGGCGCTGGAACGACGGGTGGCTACAGCCCCTGTGGGCAATGCTGCTCAACAAGCCGAATTACAAGACTTAGGCCGCCAATTTAATCAATTACAAGCCATTGTTGGCCAGGCTTTCATGGGTCGTTTTGAAACAACCATTCAAGGCATTGAACATCAGCGCCAGCAAAGCATTCCTAACAGCGAAATTACCGCAATGTTACGGCATGCCCTTCAGGCCATCACCACGTACCGCTTATCTGGTAATCGAACAGTAAGCCAAGCTACCCGGGGTGAGTTTTTTCAAGCCATTGGCGTGCACCAGGCAGATGGTACTGATAATCCAGCGGTGTGGCAGCGCTTAATGTATGATATTATTGATCGTCAGCCTAATATTTTTGATCTCGGTGTACCAACCAATCCTGCTGAACGTATTCGGCAACTGGGTGGTCAATTAGAACAGGTGCTTGGTGAACGCTTTTCTAATGACTTACAAGCTGCCATACGCACTGCCGAAACTGACGCTAATGTTCCTTTTACTGATAACGTAGTGGTTGAGATGTTAGATAATCTGCTGCAGCAATTACGGAACTTTCGGTTAGCGGATGGATCAACCGTGACAGCCGATAACAACATGGATTTTTTTGCTGAAGTTCGTATTGTCGATCGACTTGGTCGACTCCAACGTCGGCGGTTACAAGATATTTTTACCCGAATCATTCAACGGTCAGCTAGCATTTTTGAATTGAAAAAAACCCCAGCCGAATTACGCAGTGAAATTAATCATCTACGCGATGTAGTTGGAACTACGTTTGGCGAATCATTTCGCGATCAATTGATGCTTGCTTTAACGGGCGCTGCTCCAGAGTTAGAATCACAACGTAATGCTTTGCTTGCATTTATTGGCAGTTGGAATCGTCATTTGGTTGGCCCACGCGGACTGGCTTTAACCGCGGCTACTCCCGATCAGCGCGTAGCTGTACTAGCGGACGATGTTTCTGCCATGGTGGCACGAGCCGTTAATTTTGAACGAGATATCATTCAACTGATACCTGAAACCACTGATCCTACCACGGCTATCATCGAAGATTTACGAACTAGCTTTGACTTTGATGACAGTTTTTTTACTCCATTGTTAGCAAGCTTACGTACTCATTTGTCTAATCCCGATAAGCAAGCCGCCGCCATGCGCCGGTTAGTCAATACGGTAAGGGCATTGCGAGTGAGCCTACAATGGCAGCCATTACGTAACGTAGCTTTAGACCTACCGTTATTAGCTGCTCTCGGTTTAGTTGATTCCGCAACTCATCTTGTAAATGAAGCTGAAGTAACCGCCATGGCTGAACGTTTAGCCAAAAATCAAAAACCTTTATTTAGAATGGATATAGCCTTTCATACTCCAGAAGAACAACTTCAGCTGGATCGCCAATTAAGTGAGTTGCGTGATTTATATGGTAATGTGTTCGTACGTGGCTTTACCGAAGCCATGACCACTCGTGGTTTAACACTATCACAACAATTAGCAGTGCTAGAGTATTTCCGGACACAAGTAGCTGATGCTCTTACTACTATCCCAGCCGCCGAATTTAATGGTCACACCATTACCGATTTAGCCACTGTATCCGAAGCAAACATCATCGCCGGTGCCGACACAATTGTAAAGCAGTGCGTTGCTGATTTAGCACAGACAACCGTCGCCAACCCAGTTGCTTCAGGTGCACCTTCTCCCTCTGAACGAACTCCAATTACCACTGAACAAGTGGCTGCAGCTACTGCATTAGTCAGTCGGCTGAACACTGAAGTACTCCAGCCAGCCAACGAAGTTTTTGTACAAATTGGCGAAGTGAAGAAACACTGTGAAAACGCCGATTCAGCAGCTTCGCGGGTATCTGATGATACTACTCGGACAGTTGAACAAGGGCTCAAGCAACGGCTGGTTGCTTTACAAGCTACTTTGAATACCGTGCAAACAGCTATGCCTGATGAACTGAAACGCGCACCGGTGCGTAATCCAAGTGGTAGGGGCTTTACCGATCCGGCAAGCTTTGCGGCGCTATGTCAGCGTGAATTAGATAATCGCTCCTACGTATTAAATGGTGCTTTGAAAGCTCGGTTACGCTGGTTTATAGCTCATGTAGAGGTGCCGAAAATTCCTAAAAAACCACCACTCGATGTAGCTGGAGCCCAAGCTTACCGAACGGTTTTAACTGATACTATTGAGCCACGTTTGGCCTTAATTCAAGCTGATGGAAAGGTATTGGAATTACCGCCAGCTGATGCTCGCGCCAGTGAGCAAGCTCAACGTGATTATAATAAATTAATAGGAGCTATCAATGGCTTTCGCCAAGTGCTGGATGGATTTTTTAGAGCGCAAGTGGATTTACCCGAACGGTTAGCTAGTAAACAGGAAAGAATTACTAAAATTTTTGGTGATAAATTAGGCAAAGATATCACCCATCGAATAACAACTCTGGTTGCTAACCCAGTTGATCAGATTAGAATCATTGATCATTTGCTGAACGAACGGCGGTTGAATCGTAATTTGGTTGATCGTCGGTTTGAGCAGGATTTGGGGATAGCCACTGGCTTAGTAGAAGATGACACACCGAACACTGAACGACTGACTGAAATTGTGGAACGAGCCAATCGCGGCGAAGCTAATATTTACCGGGATAGTGGTGAAGCTGAACCAACCGGTGCAGAGCTTGAGCGACATAATCAATTAGCCCAGGCCATGCGCGTGATTGTACGCAATTTTGGCGGCACCTTTACCGATTTCATTTTTGCCCGCTTACTCGATTTACCCAATGAATTACTACAAGCACCACAGGCGCAAACCCTTGCCCAGGCTGTTCAAGAGTTACATGCTACCGTACAGCCAGCAGCCACAGAAAATATTGGTGTAGCAGTGCAGCGGGCTAGTGGTTTAGTTTCAGCTGAACATCAATTTAGCAACGAGCGTTTAGGAACAGTGCTGACTAATATTAAGAACGGTAAAACTTTGGCAGCTGATGTATTTGATTATCCAATTGATCTTGGCAAAAAATCCGGTCGCAGCGGTCGGTCAAGTGCAGCAGGGGCTAGGCCTTGGGTTACAGAAGCTCCGCGAGTGGTAGTAGCAGCAGGGGTTGATGAACATAAAGGTCTTGGCAACCTAGCTGAACTATTCAATGGAGAACAAGCTAAAGTTAATGCCTTGCCAGAATTTATAGACTTGAGAACAATGTTGAATCATCCAGCTTTAATTGAAGCCTTACGAGTAGGTTTGGTGCATGTTAAAGAAACTCGCCGCAAACCCAATTTGGATAGTTTGCAATTAGCATTATCACCCGATAACAACGCCGGTCGAACAGTGGCCGATACTCTCAAAGCCGTTGGTTTAGTGCAAGCTAATGATGAACCGTATCAACCAGCGGTGGCTGCTTTGTTAACAACACTAGGCAAAAAACCTAACCAAGTAAACTTAAAAACAATTCTGCGTGATTTACCCCAACCACCAGCTGAACCAGTGCCAGCACCTGCCCCAGCAGCTGTTGCAGTTGAAGAACCAGCTGCCACCCCAGCAATACCAATTAAAAAAGGTAGAGTTAAAGCTAAAACTAGAGTTGATGAACCAGTTGTTCAAGACGTAAACAAGCCAGCACGAAAATCACGTAAACCAATTGTGGCCGAAGCACTTGCGGCTGAACCAGTTGAAGCGCCGGCTGCAGCAGCACCAGCTGAAATTCAAGCAGCTGTTCCAATTGCAGACGAGGCAGCGTCGGCAGCAGAAACTCCAGCTCCAGTCGAGGAAGCAGTAGTACCGGTTGCTGAACCCGTGGCAGTTGAACCAGACGCATTAAAAGCTGAAGCAAAACAATGGGTTAAATTTGGTAATCTCGGCAAACAAGTTCCTGACTGGATCAAATCGCCTGCGGTAGTAACAGCTTTACGCGAAGCTTTAACAAACGAAGGAGTATTTATCAAACCTATTGTCACAAAATTACGTGATGGCCTGCGCGATGATGACCGCGCCAAAGCCTTGCGCGGACCAGCATTAGTGGCTGCTTTTCACTTAGATACTCCCGCGGGTATGGCTACGTTGGTTGAGCGCTTAAAAAATAAAGCCATTCAAGCCAAACAATTATTTGAATTTCCTGGCTAATTGCCATTCACGCCAAACAATGCTATAGTTCGGGCAAATTTTATTATGCCGCAACCAAATTTTGCCCAACTTGAGCAACAAGTCAGTGAGCGTTGGAAACAACTAAACATTTTTGAACGATCCGTCAGCCAGCGACCAGTTGATCGTTCCTTTGTATTTTATGATGGCCCGCCCTTTGCTACCGGCTTACCCCATTATGGTCATATTGTTGCTTCCACTATCAAAGATGTCGTACCACGTTATGCCACTATGCGTGGCTATCGAGTAGAACGGCGTTGGGGTTGGGATTGTCACGGCTTGCCAGTGGAAAATTTGATTGAACAAGAATTGGGCCTAAAAACCAAACAGGATATTGAAGCCATTGGGGTGGCTAAATTTAACGATGCCTGCCGCGATAGTGTGTTACGCTACACCAAAGAATGGCGCAGTACCATTGAGCGATTAGGGCGGTGGGTGGATATGGATAACGACTACCGCACTATGGATCCCACTTTTATGGAATCGGTCTGGTGGGTATTTAGTGAATTATATAAACAAGGCTTAATTTACGAAGGTAAAAAAGCCATGCATGTGTGCCCACGTTGTGTCACGCCGTTATCGAATTTTGAAGTCACTTTAGGCTATCGCGAGGTTGATGATATCGCCGTCACCTGGAAATTTAAAGTGCTCAATCAACCAAACACCTACTTACTGGCTTGGACCACTACACCCTGGAGCACGCCAACTACCATGGGATTATCGGTTGGTGTACAGCATACGTATGTGAAAGTTAAAGTGGGTGACGACTATGTGATTTGCGTGAAAGATCGCCTGGCCACAGTGATGCAGAACGTTACTCATTACCAAGTGATTGATGAATTCAAAGGTGATCAGCTGGTTGGGTTAGCCTATCAACCGATTGTTGACTATTACCGTGATGTACCGGAAGTAAAAAATAATCCCAACGTGTACCATGTGTTTGCCGCCGATTATGTTGAAGTCACCGAGGGTACGGGCATTGTCACTATTAACGGTTCCTATGGGGATATTGATATGCAAGCAGCCCAAACCAATCATTTGCCAATGGTGATGGATGTTGATATGGACGGTACCTTTAACCAGTTAACTAAACCGTTGGCTGGCTTACCAGTGAAACGGGGGCAAGCTAAGTTATTGGAATTAGTCCAATCAGCTGGTCTAGTGTGGCGCACTGAAACGTATCGCCATAACTATCCGCACTGTTGGCGCTGTGATACTCCCTTGTTGAACTATGCCACAACTTCTTGGTTTGTTCGGGTGACAAATCTAAAAGAACGTCTGCTTAAAAATAACGACCTAATTCACTGGCTGCCCGATCATATTAAAGCTGGCCGGTTTGGTAAGTGGCTAGCCGGAGCCAAAGATTGGGCCATTTCACGTGATCGTTATTGGGGCGCGCCATTGCCTATTTGGAAGGCAGCTGACGGTGAGGTGATTTGTGTGAGTAGTATGGCTGAATTGGCTGAATTATCCGGCGTCACCGTAACTGATCTGCATAAACAATATGTTGATCCAATTGTGATTACAAAGGATAACAAACAGTTTAAGCGCATCCCCCAGGTAGTGGATTGTTGGTTCGAATCTGGTGCCATGCCGTATGGGCAACAACACTATCCTTTTGAACATAAAGCCGAGTTTGAGGCTAACTTTCCGGCCCAATTTATTGCCGAAGGGCAAGATCAAACTCGTGGTTGGTTTTATACCTTGATGGTGTTAAGCACGGCGTTATTTGATAAACCGGCTTTTCGTAACGTGATTGTGAATGGGTTAGTATTGGCTGAAGATGGTAAAAAAATGAGTAAACGTTTAAAAAATTATCCTGAACCCGAATTGGTATTAAATAAATACGGAGCCGATGCTTTACGGTTTTATTTGATGAGTTCACCGGTAGTGCAGGCAGAAGATTTACGTTTTTCCGAAAAAGGAGTTGATTTGGTGATGAAAAAAGTGCTGTTAACATTGTGGAATATCTTTACGTTCTATCAACTGTTTGCCCGTGATCAAACGCCATCAGCCCAACCAAGCACGGAGCACATTATGGATCGTTGGATTGTTAGCTTGTGCCAGCAAACAGTACAACAGGTCACCACGGCAATGGAACAGTACGATTTAGCCAGCGCCACTCATCAATTGGAAAGTTTTATTCAAGAATTATCAACCTGGTATATCCGGCGTAGTCGTGATCGAATTAAATTATCCGACGATCAAGCTCAATCGACTTTAGCTACTTTGCGCTATGTGGTATTAACCGTCACTAAATTATTAGCTCCATTTACTCCTTTTATTAGTGACCATATTTATCAACAGTTGGGTGGTACTGGTGATTCAGTGCATTTGGCAGATTGGCCAGCCTTTGATCAATCGTACTATGATGCCACGGTGCTGGAACAGATGGCGTTAGCGCGTCAGGCCGTAGAAAAAATATTGGCCCTGCGTGAACACGCTGGCCTGAAAGTGCGTCAACCATTAACCAGTGCTACCGTTCCGCACAGTGAGCAATGGTCAAATGAGCTGATCAGCGTAGTGGCGGCAGAAGTGAATGTGCAGCAGATTCAGCCCGGGGCAGATTATCAATTAGATACCGTTATTACTCCCGAGTTAGCCCAGCAAGGCATGCTGCGAGAATTAGTTCGTCAAATTAATGCTTTGCGTAAACAACAAGGTTTAAGTATTCACGATCAGGTGGTGCTACAGTACATGACTAGCGATCCAGTGCTGCAGAGTATATTCAGTCAGCAGGCTGAATTATTACAACGCAGCGTACTGGCCAATCGGTTGGAACCAGCTACTCAACTTGATGCAGCCGCTGTAGAATTAACCGTCAATCAGGCAAAAATATCGGTGGTATTGCAGCGATGAATACTCGAGCGATTGTGCTGTACTATCGCGCCTGGCGAGAAGCCGATCGAGTATACACAGTGTATTCTGAAACAGCCGGTAAGCAAATTGTCCGTGGACATGGCGTACGCAAACTGCAATCAAAGCTAGCTGGCAGCCTAGAACCGTTTGCCGAAATTGATTTATATTTAATCGCTGCTCGGCAACGTCCAAAAATAGGTGGCGCCGTTATCCGGCATCGGTTTAAACATATTACAGCCCAGCAACAGTCGTGGCAGGCCGCTCATTGGTGTACCCAATTAGTAGGTGATCTTACTCCCGAAGGGGCCGCCGATACGGTATTATACCAATTGCTGTATGAAATTTTAGCCTGGATTGATCAAACCGGAGCTCATCGCACCGTGTTGTGTAGTTTTGCTTGCAAAGTGATTCGGGTATTAGGCTATGATTTAGCCGCTCAAACGAATCAGTCCGAGGTGATTAAAATTATCCAGTGGTTAACCAGTACACCTTATCAGAGCGTGCAAAAGTTGCGCTTAACCAATAGTCAATGGCAAGGCATTGTGGCTAGTATGCAGCGCTGGTTGATACAGCATGGCCCGGCACATGTACAAGCCAATATTCTTTTAGTATAATATCGCCATGTCCAAGAAAAAAAAGGTGAGCACAGCAACTACTGCTAATGTTGATCATCACGATGAATTGATCAAACTGTATCAAAACGATCATACTCAAGGGGCTGTTGATATGACTACCCTGGAACGTCGTACAACCACAGCGCGTAAACCAATTGGATTATTGGTGTTAGCCATTATGGTGCTATCACTGGTGGCTACAGCCTTGGGCTATATCGTATTTGGTGCTAGTCGGCCGGGAGTAAGCTCGAGCGATGTGATTATTGCGCTAGCTGCACCAGCGGCCGTAGCCTCGGGTGACGAAGTGGCGTTGACGATTACATATACCAATAACAGCTCGGTAGCGATTGACCACGGCGACATCGAATTAGTGCTACCGGCTGGATTTTATTTACGATCTGCTCAACCACAACCAAATGCGCCAAACACCACCAGCTGGTCAGTCAGCCAATTACCGGCCGGAGCCAGTGCCACTATTGATTTCACTGGTCAACTGGTTGGTCAAAAAGGGGATAGTAAAGATTTCACCGTACTATTTACCTATCAGCCAGTCAATTTTAGTTCCGATTTTCAAACGTCCAGTCATATCTCCATGCAACTGAATGATTCAATTATGAAAGTAGCGGTGACTGCTCCGGAACAAGCCCGCACTGGCGAAGTGATTGATTATGTTTTTACAGTTACCAATACGGCTAGTTTACCACTCACCAATGTCAAAGCGTACGTGCAGTATCCTGATACCTTTAGTCCGAGTTCAGCTGATCCGAGCGCTACTCAAAGTAATCATACTTGGGTGTTTGATCAAATTGATCAGAATAGTTCAGTCACGGTTACGGTGAGCGGTGATCTGGCAGCTAAAGATGGCAGTACGGAAGAATTTATTGTCCAGTTAGGCTTACTAGAACCGGATGGTTTTTTTAATGTGCAAGCAGAAACCAGTACAATCATTACAGTGATTAATCCAGAATTACGCTTACAGCTCAATGCGCCTGAATTTGTTTCTCCTGGCGAAACCATTGATTACGATATTACTATTGAAAATACTTCAACCGTTAGCTTAGATGATGTTACTCTACAGCTAGAATTTAGCGGTGAGGCAGTCGATTCAGCAGCAGTAACGTTAGAGGCGATTGATGAATTAAAATCAAATCAAACCGCTACCCTGGGGTATCAATTGGTTGTTCCCAATACCGCCATAGAAGATGCCAGTACTATTACTGCCACTCTAGCAGTAATGAGCGCTCACACAGCCGATATTCCGGTGAGTTTTGAGCAAATTGCCACGGTAACCACAACTTTAAGTGGTAGTTTAACAGCGGCATCATTTGGTCGTTACTACGATGACGACTTAACAAAACTTGGCAGTGGCCCTACTCCACCACAGGTTGGAGAAACAACTACCTATACAATTCGTTGGCTGGTAACGGCCACGGGTAGTACTATGGAAAACATTACCATGACAGCCAGCTTGCCCGATACTACTACCTTTATTGATACTGATGACAACCGACTAAGTTACAATGCCAGCGATCGTAGTGTTACCTTCACTTTAAAATCAGTTGATAGTGGTGTTACCAAACAAGCCGATTTTTCAGTATCCATTACGCCAAGCAAAGGTGATGTGAATAAACTGGTCGTGTTGGTAAACGAAGCCATTGTTACAGCTACCGATCAAGCAACCGATCAGCCAATGCAAACCCAAACCGACCAAGTGACTACCAAGCTCAATACCGATCCAGCCGCTACCGATGATGGGGTAGTGGTTGAATCCAATTAAAACGATGTTCACGATTACTCACCGCTGGCAGCAGGCCCGCAGTGGCCAATTGCACACCGATCATGGTTTGGTGCCAACACCGGCCTTCATGCCCATTGCTACTCGGGGCAGCCTTAAACATTTAGCGAACAGCGATTTAACAACCATTGGTAATGATATTATCTTGGCCAATACCTATCATTTATTTTTACGCCCAGGTATAAAGGTGCTCAAACAGGTAGGTGGCTTACATCAGTTTATGCACTGGACTAAGCCAATTTTAACAGATTCCGGCGGCTACCAAGTATTTAGTTTAGCCCGTTTGCGCTTGGTATCACCCGATGGCGTGCGTTTTAATTCGCACATTGATGGCCATGAATTTTTTTTCACGCCAGAATTAGCCATGGATATTCAAGCAGCCATTGGTTCAGATATTCGAATGTGTTTTGATTATTTTCCTGGCTACCCAGCTAATCGTGCCCAGGTGGAAGAATCGGTTCGTTTAACTACCAACTGGGCAGAACGGTGTCGAGCGGTACATAGTGTAGAAACGTCCCGCGAAAGGTCTCTACTGTTCGGCATCGTTCAAGGTTCCACTTGGCCTGATTTACGGGCCCGCAGCGCCAGTGAATTGCGCGCCATTGGGTTTGATGGTTATGCTATTGGTGGCTTAGCCGTTGGTGAACCGCCAGAAATAATGTATCACGTGTTGGATGCGACGGTACCATTATTACCAGCTGAACAGCCACGCTATTTAATGGGCGTAGGTCAACCAGAGCAAATTCTTCAAGCGGTGAAGCGAGGGATAGATATGTTTGATTGTGTGTTACCAACCCGCAACGCTCGTCATGGCCAGGTGTATGTACACACTGCCTCACAGTTAGTGGAACAGAATTTAAGCCTGGTGCACTATACTAAATTATCGCTTGATAATTTAAGCTATCAAACTGATTCTCAACCACTTGACCCACTGTGTGATTGTTCCACGTGCACCAGCGGCTATAGTCGAGCCTATCTGCGTTATTTATTTTCTGTACACGAACCGTTAGCTGCCCGCTTAGCCACCGTGCACAATGTTAGTTTTTATATTCAACTGTTACGTGACATTCGAATTAATCTCGCGCTATACTGATAAACCATGCGTTATTTTTTTTGTATTCTTTTAACAGTCATTGTGCTTGGTACCAGTTGCACTACCACAATCACGCCACCAACGCAATACCAACAGTGGACTACAGTAGTCACAGGGGTGCGCTTTAAACAGATGGTGGTTAATCAAGCTTCTGGTCAAGAATTATTTTCGATTGTCAAAATCGCTCCCAGCCAACAAGCGCTACTATTAGCCTACGATCAGTCTAACCCAAAAACAGTAGCCGAATGGCAGCAACAGTTACAAGCCCAGGTGGTGATTAATGCCAGTTATTTTGATGAACAGTATCAACCCACTACTCGGTTGGTGATTAACGGTGAAACGTACGGACCAAAACTGCGCGCTGGCACCGGGGTAGCCCAAAGCCTAACAGGGCAAGGTTGG
Organism: Candidatus Kerfeldbacteria bacterium; assembly: GCA_016182495.1. Lineage (GTDB taxonomy): Bacteria > Patescibacteriota > Patescibacteriia > UBA9570 > UBA9570 > JACPGK01. The sequence continues at coordinate 50,448 of JACPGK010000032.1, read as the reverse complement.
TCTTTACAACCGAGTGCCACAACGGCTAGCGATGCTTTGTATGCAGTGGAATCGTATCCGATACTGCTACACGGGGCAGACGTGTACACAGCTGGATCAGCTGATACCGCCCAACGCACTGTGCTGGCCACCGATAAAACCGGTGCCATCTATTTGATGGTGGCTGAATATGGAGTGCTGTCACTTAGCCAATTAGCTGACATAGTGACTCATGAACTGAAGCTCGATTTAACTATGGCATTGAATCTGGATGGTGGCACATCTACTGGGTTAGTGATTAGTACACCAGCTGTACAGTATCAAGAAAATTCTTTACCAGTGCCAGCCGTACTCTATTTGCCCTAACCAATTGAACTAGCTATACTAATTACTGTCTATGGTTCATCACCCACCTTCCAAAACCGGTTTACACCCAGCTTTACCTGTGTTAGTAGTTTTCATTGGAACTGTCATGGTCAGCGTAGTGTTTGGTATGATGTTGTTTCCCGTATTTACAGAAGTATGCGCTAATACCTTATTATTAGGAGCAGCTAAGTTTGGCTACGGAGGAGTAGCAGTGTTATTAATTGGGTTACTACTCGAAGCCTATAATTTATTTGAACACCACCGCCATCACGTATCGTGGTTGGTTATGATTTCAATTAGCATGAGCCTGGCCGCCGCTAGTTTATTGTATGTAGTAGCTTCAACTTATACGTGTTAAAGAAACATGGTTGATTCAATTATCAATCATCGTAATATGCCGGCCGTGTATACTGTATGGGCCAGTCTGTTGACTAGTACCTTGGTTTATTTTGCGCTAGCGTATTGGTTACAGTACACTACGCCGTACATCACTACAAAATCCACTGCCATGCTGTATGCTTTAATCGCTGTGGGCTTAATGAGCGCGCTATTGGCGATTGTGTTTAAACGTATTTTACAGCAGGAGTATATTGCCTGGGCAATGGCCGATGTTATTGCTCTAGTTGGCTTGATGGCTTTTTTAAGTTACGGCTGGAATTGGTGGTTTAGTATTTTTTTTATCACTAGCCTAGTAGTATTGTTAGCCCTAGGGCCGTATTGGCATTTTGAATAACCACCTGGGCGGTGGTATACTGATGCCATGTCAACGTTTACACAGGTGGTACGATTTTTGGTGGTTGATATCGTTTTAATGGTGATGTATTTTCCAGTGTGGTGGTATGGCGCTGGTACCATAAAAATAATTCGAGTATTAAGTTGGCAGGCTCAAGATATTGTTCGGTCACTCAATTTAAAAATATTGGCACAATACTTGTTTGTGCCCATGTATGGCTTAACCGATATTTGGAGTCGGTTGATTAGTTTTCCGGTACGTTTGGTACATTTTAGTTTACTCACTTTGCAAGCCACCGCCTATATTATACTGTTGTTAGCGTTACTAGCGGTGTGGTTACTGGCTCCGGTATTTGTAGTGTATAATATTGTATACCAATTTGGCATCATTGATACTAATATTTACCTATGGCTGTAGCGCTATCAGCTGCTTGGATTGATTGTCCACAGTGTCATGGGTTTGGTTATACCATTACTCCGGCCGGTAAACACGTCATCTGCAGCTGGTGTCGGGCTGAACAATCAGTGTTAGGTTTTATTGAAAATGATTTAGTGTATTGGGGCGAGCAATTATCGGTAAGCAGCGTACTTGAAAAAAAACTCGAACGTACCATCAACTGGATAGTGACTACTGTGTTCATCGTTGCCGCCAGCGCCGGCTTAATAGCATTACTGTTAGAGATCATTGAATTGCAAGTGACGCATCAACCGTTAGTGCATTTATTTAGTCAGCGCTCGCCATTAATTTTAGGCTTTTGGGCCTCGGTAGTAGCTGATTTATTTTTATATTACCGATTGGTCCGTAGCAACCAACATCGCTATATTACTGCCGAAAATAAATTAGCGCATTTTACTATTACCGGCAGCGCTACGGATTGGAAATATTGGCGTAACGTTCCTGATCAGAAAAAAATTGAGGCATCACTCTACCTGCACGATACCACCACGGCTGCTTTAGAACAGGCGTATTTGTTGGCTGAACGGTGGCATCACACTGAAGTGAAGCCCCTCCATCTCTTGCTGACGTTGTACGAGCGTAGTGATATTCGAGCATTGTTGTATCGTTTAGAAATTGATAATCGCGAGTTGCAGCGTACCTTGGCGCGTTTGACTAATCGATTAGAGAAAAGTGCGCATCCATTCACAACACCTGATTTAGGGGCCGAGCTGCGACGGGCTTTACTGTTAGCCTATGCTGAAGCGCGTGACCATCATCGCCCCCAAGTAAAACCGGTAGAAGCGTTAGTTGGTTGTATTTTAGCGGATCAATTAATTAATGACGCTTTATACGAACGCGAAGTGACACTTGATAAAGTGCGTAGCCTGGTGGAATGGAGCAATATAGTGGATGATATGCTGCAACAACAACAGCGACGGTATCATTTAGGTCGCAGTAAACCTAAAACGATTATGAATCGAGCCATGACCGCTCGACCCACCAACCAACTCGACGCTGTATCGCAAGATTTTACCCTGCAAGCCAGAGCCGGTCACTTTTTACCAGTGATTGGCCGGAACCAAGCTGTGCAAGAAGCCTTTCGGGTGTTGCAAGAAGGTCATAGCAGTGTGTTATTTGTCGGTGAATCTGGCAGCGGCAAAACCAGCCTATTGCAGGGCATTGCCCAGTTAATGACAGCCGAAGATGTGCCAGTATCGTTGCAGGATAAACGTTTTGTAGTGTCGGAACCCGGTGCTATTATTGCCGGCGCCGGCGGCGTTGGTGGCATAGAACAACGGATGGAATTAATCATTCGAGATATTATTATGGCCGGCAACGTGATTTGGGGCATTGAAGATATCCATACGTTATTGGGGGCCGGCTCAACTGGTTCTAATATTGATATTGGGAAAATTTTAATGAACTATATTTCCCAGGGGTATATTAAGGTAGTAGGCACTACTACCACGCCAGAGTTTCAGAAATATATTGAAAATAACGAAACATTTTTACGCAGATTTCAAGTAGTCACAGTAGCAGAACTGGCACCAGCCGATGCGGTACGCGTGTTAGCTAGTCGAGCACTCTATGTAGAAAGTAAGCAAAAAGTATATTTTACGCACGATGCTTTAGTAGCGGCTGTCGAATTAACTGAACGATTTATGAAAGATCGTCATTTACCGGCTAAAGCACTCGACATTATGGAAGAGGCGGCTATTTATGCCCGTGAACAATTGGGTGAGCATGCTTTAGTCTCTAAAGCGGTGGTGGAACGGATTATGTCCGAAAAAACCAATGTGCAGTTAAGTGCTATTTCTCAAACTGAAGCTCAAAAGTTGTTGCATCTCGAACAGATTTTAGCTGAACGCGTTATTGGTCAAACTGAAGCTATTCAAGCCATTGCGCGAGCGTTACGGCGGGCTAGAGAGGATATTCGCGATACAACTCGGCCAATCGCCTCCTTACTATTTTTAGGTCCCACCGGAGTAGGTAAAACCGAAACCGCTAAAGCTATTGCGGCTGTTTATTTTGGCAACGAGCAAGCCATGTTGCGATTTGACATGTCGGAATATGATACCCCTGACAGTTTAACTAAACTGATCGGTGCTGCCGGTGAGCAAGGACATCTCACCGAAGCTGTTCGGCGCACGCCATTCGGCATTGTGTTGCTCGATGAGCTCGAGAAAGCCCATAGCGATGTACTCAATGTTTTTTTACAAGTGATGGAAGATGGCCGACTGACTGATGGTACTGGCCGCACGATTGATTTTAGCAATACCATGATTATTGCCACATCCAATGCTGGTACCGATACTATTCAACAGCGTTACGATCAAGGCGCCACCACCCAGGCGATTGAGCAAGAATTATTGTCCGGAGATTTATTACGGCATTATTTTCGGCCAGAATTTTTAAATCGGTTCGATCATATTGCAGTATTTACTCCATTCACGCCCGAAGAACTGGTGCAAGTTGGTGAATTAATGTTGCAGCAGTTAGCTCATCAGCTGCAAGCCAAGGGTATTACATTACAATGGACACCAGTTGCGGTGATTGATTTGGTTCAGCGTGGCTATAATCGTCAATTTGGAGCTCGTCCGTTGCGTCGTTTAATTCAAGATACAGTGCAAGATGGCATTGCCAAATTATTACTGGATAAACAATTATCACGTCGCGATAGCGTGGAACTACAACCCGGCGGTGAAGTAACTGTGATTAAAGCTGAACCAATTTAGTGATGTGGTGGCTACTATTCATTCTACTGTTTGGGTTGGTGGCAATGATGGCTCTACCTAGCTGGTCGCTGGCTCCATGGGTACCAATGTGGCAAAAGGATTTACCGCGGATACTGCGCTTAGCCCAGCTACAACCAACAGAAACGTTTTATGATTTAGGCTGTGGTAACGGTAAAACGGTATTGTATGTTGCTGAACATTGTTCTGGCCAAGCTATTGGCGTGGAGTTAGCCTGGCCGTTATGGCTGGTATGTAAGTTTCGACAATGGCGTTCAGGCCGAACCAATGTGCAGTTTTATTGGCGCAACCTGTTCCGAATTAATTTAGCTACCGCTGATGTGGTGTATGTGTTTGGTATGCCCGAAAAATTACGTCATACCTTGCGCTTAAAATTAGAACGTGAACTGAAACCAGGCAGTCGAGTTATTTCTTATGTTTTTCCAATTGTCGGTTGGCAGCCTACTATAGTTGATAAGCCAGGACAACAGGCTATTACTATTTTTTTGTATCAGCGCTAGCCAGCACTTGACGAATTGATAATTAGCACTCTATACTAGAGAGTGCTAATGAATTTAAATCGTTTTACTACCAAAGCGGCTGAAGCTATCCAGCATACTATACAGCTGGCCGAGCACAGTTCACATCAAGAAATTAAGCCACCACACTTGGCTTTGGCTTTAGTACAACAATCAGAAGGTTTGGTACCAAAGTTGGTACTGAAGTTAAATCATCAACCCGCAGCCGTGCAACGTAGCCTGCAGGCTGAACTGGACGCTCTACCTAAGGTTACTGGCGGTGAACCGTATATTGGTAACGATTTACGACAGGTTTTAACCCGGGCTGAACAGTCAGCGGCTCAATTGAAGGATGATTACGTTAGCACCGAGCATCTATTATTAGCTTTACTAGATAATACTGCTATTACCAAACTGCTGCCATTCACTCAACAACAAGTATTAGATGTGCTTAAAACCATTCGTGGATCACAACGCGTCACTGATGCAGAACCGGAAAGTAAGTATGAGGTGTTGGCTAAATATACTCACGATTTTACAGCTTTGGCTCGAACTGGAAAAATTGATCCGGTGATTGGTCGGGATGATGAAATTCGTCGCGTCATGCAAATATTATCACGGCGTAGTAAAAATAATCCGGTATTAGTAGGCGAACCCGGTACTGGTAAAACCGCCATCGTTGAAGGTCTAGCTAAAAAGATCGTTGATGGTGATGTGCCAGAAAGCTTAAAGCGCAAACAGTTACTAGCCCTAGATTTAGGAGCCCTAGTGGCTGGTACCAAATATCGTGGCGAGTTTGAAGATCGTTTAAAAGCCTTGTTGAAAGAAATTGAACAGTCCAATGGCCAAATCATTTTATTTATTGATGAATTGCATACGATTATTGGAGCTGGCAGTGCTGAAGGTGCTATGGATGCTGGCAATTTATTGAAGCCAACGTTAGCGCGTGGCCAATTACATGCCATTGGCGCTAGCACTATTAAAGAATACCGTCGTTATATTGAAAAAGATGCGGCGCTGGAACGACGATTTCAACCAGTCATGGTAGAAGAGCCCACTACAGCCGATGCCATTTCTATTGTACGCGGTATTAAAGAAAAATATGAAGTTCATCATGGGGTTAAAATTCGCGATAACGCTGTAGTGGCAGCGGTGTTGTTATCGACTCGCTATATTACTGATCGTTTTTTACCAGATAAAGCCATTGATTTGATGGATGAAGCCTGTTCGGTATTACAGCTTGAGCGTGATAGTAAACCAACAGCGCTGGATCGTTTAGAACGACGAGTTCGTCAGTTAGAAATTGAACGGGCGGCTTTGACTAAAGAACACGACACCCAATCGCAGCAGCGTTTAACTGCCCTAGAACACGATTTGGCTGAACTGGGGGAACAGTTAAAAGAAATACAATTACACTGGCAGAATGAAAAAAAATACATTGATCAAATTTCAACCGCCAGTAAGCACATTGATCAACTGAAGGAGCAGGCCATTCAGGCAGAACGGTTAGGCGATTTACAGGCCGTGGCCGAAATTACTTATGGTAAAATTCCTGCTCTGGAAAAAACTATCCACCAAGCCCAGCAACAGTTAGCCGATATTCAACGCGATCAGAAAATTTTGAAAGATGAAGTGACGGAAGAAGATATTGCCCAAGTGGTATCACGTTGGACTGGTATTCCGGTGACTAAAATGCTTACCACTGAAACCGAGCAGTTGACACATTTAGAGAAGCAGTTGGGTGAACGGGTGATTGGACAAACCCAAGCCATCACCGCAGTAGCCCGAGCGGTTCGGCGCAGTCGGGCTGGGATTCAGGCCGAAGATCGGCCACTTGGATCATTTATTTTTTTAGGGCCAACTGGCGTAGGTAAAACAGAATTGGCCAAAGCCCTTGCCCAGGTATTGTTTACCAGTGAAAAAATGCTCACACGGATTGATATGTCGGAGTATATGGAAAAACATAGTGTAGCCCGATTAATTGGATCACCGCCTGGTTACGTTGGGTACGAAGAAGGCGGCCAACTCACCGAGGCTGTTCGGCGTCACCCCTATACAGTAATTTTATTTGATGAGATTGAAAAGGCCCATCCAGCAGTATTGAACATATTACTGCAGGTATTAGATGATGGACGATTAACCGATGCCAAAGGTCGAACAGTTGATTTTAAGAATGTCATCATTATTATGACTTCAAATTTAGCCAGTCCAGAAATTATGCAGTTAGCTAACCAACCCGATCAACAGCGTCAAGCTGTACAAACAGTGCTGCGTCAGGCATTTCGTCCAGAGTTTTTAAATCGGATTGATGATAGTATTATTTTTCAGCAACTCACGGCCACTGATATGCAGGCCATTGTTCAGCTGCAGCTGCAGCGAGTGATTGATCGATTGGCTGATAAAGGAGTAACGGTACAGTGTACGGCAGCGGCCACTGACCATTTGGTCAGCATTGGTTTTGATCCAGTGTTTGGGGCGCGTCCATTACAACGCATTATTCAAAATACCATCACCGATGAATTAGCTTGGCGGTTAATTGAAGGTAAGTTACCGGCTGGCACTACTATCACGGTTGATTATCGTCAAGGTAAGTTAACTTTTAACAGTCATCAAGCTAAGGAGTAGGTAATTGTTCAACGGAGGCATCATTCGTGCTGGTAAGAACTCCTTCATTACCATGATCAAAGCGATCAATCACATCAGCAGTATTGGGCCGGTTAGTACGGCGCTGGTCAGCAAAATCAATTTGTCGTTGTACGGCTGCATCGGGGATACTATACTGTTCGCTGTTCAGTAATAACGTTTGATCAGAAAACAGTGGCAAGACACTGGTTTGCACAATAAACCAAATCATGTAACCAACATAGCCAAGTGCTAGTACACTGCAGCTGAATGGCAGATATTTTTTAACCAGGGATTGATAATTGTTCATTGCCAGTGAGATGTTACTGTTACATTTGCTTGAATCGCACCATGTTCAGCTGGTTGGATAGTGATGGCTGCAATATCTAATTGCATTGGCTGGGTTACAACATCATTGATAAATTCAAGCACAGCTACTAATTCACCAGTTATTGCCAGCGTTAAACGAACCGGAGCTGGTTCTCCAGCTTGAATATGGCTAGGAATAGGATCAGTAATAGTAAATGATACATCAACCGATCGACTAGTCGCCGCCTGTTCAAGTAGGTTGATAAAATCGAGTGGGGCGGCTGGATCAATGTAATTATTTAATAACTGAATGGTCATGGCATCAATATCCTGTTCTCGTTTTACGGCTCGTACTAAATTTGAGGTAGCTGATTGTGGAGTAGTTTGTTCGGCTATGACAGTACGAACAGCAGCAGTGGTAGTGCCAATAGCACTCTGTCCTGGCCGGATAATAAAAATTATACTAATCAGTAGCAGTAACACTGCTGTGCCGAACCAAATGATCCCTCGAATTAAATAGGATGGTTTGGTGAATTTCATAGTATACTAGCACTAAAGGTGAACGGAATAGTGTCCCCGGAAGTTAAATTAGTCACCACAAAATTAGGTTCGGTTAAACGATCAGAATCAATGGCGGCTTGTTCTAATTGTTGGCGGACAACTGATAACATCGCTCGGTCGCGCACGGTACCAATAATGGTTACACTACTATCAGTCATTTCTATGGTCAGTTTACTTATTACTACTTGATCGGGGATAGCTGGCATTAAAGCAGTGATAATACTGACTGGTTCAGCCTGTGTAGTTTGAATATTTTTTGTGCCTCGAATCAAATTGTTCAGTCGATCGAGTTTGGCTTTAAGACGGTTTTCCGTGTCATCATCTAAAATAATGGTATCAGTTTGTTGGGCTAAGCTACGTTGCCATAGTTGTAACAGTTGCTGACAGCCGATAATTAATCCATTTACCAGCAGGATAGTGGCAATAATAATAACAGCACTTTGGCGCAATACCCAGTACCACTGTTGTTGTTCGAGAATATTTTTTTGTTCAGCTGGTAAAATGTTAAGCATACAATACCAAGCCAATAGCCGTAGTAAATGTTAGCGGACGATTTAATTTTTTAGTAAAGTGGTTACTGCGAATATGTTGTAATGGATTACCGAGCACAGTAGTAATAGCACAGGCCGTTTGCGTAGTAGTGGCCAGATTTGGCTGATAGGCACCGCTGCCACACAATACGAGTTGTTGCAGTGTAGCATATTGAGCATAATGCTGACCATAAAAAGCCATGGCTTGTTGCGTTACCGCCAAGAAATTGCCTTGATTCAGAGTATCTCCAGTCAGCACGCTAGGATAACTGGTTGTAAAATAAACTAACCCTTTACAGCAAAAAATTACCGTAGTACGAGCCCGACCAAGATCAATAATAATAATCCCGGCAGTGGTCGAGGTTGTTTTATCGAGCAAGGCAGTGGCCATCGCCTCGGCTTCGCTATATAATGCTACCACATGGAAATTGGCCGCTGAAAATATTTGTAAATACTGATCAACAAACGCTTTGCGAGCAGCTGCGATGGACATAGCTTGTCTGGTACGGTGTTCATGCACATCATAGTAGAGTTCTTCTTTTTTAAACGGTATCACTTCTAACACTTGATCAATGTTATCACCTTTGTGGTTACTATCGAGCGATACGGTGGTAATAAAACTTTGTTGTTCTGGTATACCAACTCGTACAGTACGATCGTGCCAGTGTAATCCTTTACAATGACGAGCTAGGGTTTTGAGTAACTGCACCACTACTTCGGTTTTTTGAATAGCCCCTTCATTGATAGTGCCGGTTGGTATGTCTATTTCGCAAAATGTTCGAATACTTGGTTTACGAGTCCCAGTCAAGGCAATTAAGCGCACTTTATAGTCGCTTAAATCGATGCCTACTCTGGTTTGGCCATTAAAGAAAATCATAGCTCCTCCCACGATAAAAAGGTGTACTCATCTTTGGTGGGAAAATAAGGTGGCGGAGCATATACTAAGGCTGGATCATGAATCGAGTTGGTTTGTTGGAAGCCAGAGGTAACATTGCCACTGGCATTCACCCAACTCCAGGTCCAAATACCATGCGTAATCACTGTGCCGTAGGTTTCAATATAATTTTTTACCGCATGGGTTTTATTTGAATTAGGATGAAAATACACTCGATACACTTGGCCAGTTTGAGCCAGCAAAGCGGCATCAATAGTCAGATCAGTTGGCACTTCCAATGAAATAGTCACGTCGTGCTGCGCCACTAACCCTAGTACCGATCCACTGGTGCGATCAGGATAATAGGTAATGTTATCTGGAATCATAATATCGATGGTTTCATCGCCTGGTTCTGGCAACTTGGCGGCCGCAACAGTTACTCGACCAGCCACTTGACCCGATACCCAAGTGTCATCTTCTACAAAAATAATGCCACTGGCTGGTAAGGCTACGTTTTCATATCCAGCTAACACAGATTCCTGTTTAATATCATAGGAAAAATAGCGCCAACTTTTTCCATCCGAACCATAGGCGGAATTTTTTAATTTCGTCACCACATACACCGTGAACGTGCCGGTATTATTAAATACAATATGATAGCCATATTCACCCGAATCTCCTAATAAAATACCATCAATTTCAGCCACCTCATGCATCGTTTCTAAATCTAGAGTGATAGCATCAAAATCAACCCCGTCGGCAATTGGAAAATCCCAGTATTGAGTATCACCGCCATCACCCCAAATTCCTGGTTTTTCTTCATCATCACAGCCATGTTCAGCTCCACAAATGTAGGTTTCTTGAATGGAGGTAGTTTGTGAATCTACCGTGCCATCCATTCGAATACCGCCATTAGAATGTAATTTTCCGTGCACTTCTTCTTCCTCACCAAACCAAATATTCGCATCGGTCAGCACGGCATATTCGGCGTATGATCCTTGACCATAGCGGGCGCGTAGGGTTCGTTGAACATTTGGATAGGCTGTGGTCCAACCAGTAGCCGTTAAAGTCACCACTGTCGAGCCAATTTGAGGAGGCGTCACTGTTACGGTATAGTGTCCGATGGTATCACCATCGGCGTCTACATAATCTTTATCTTGGCCCGCAAAATCTTCAGGGTCGTGCGCTAATATCCAACGGTAGCGATTTAAACCAGCCTCGGCAACTTGCAGAGCTTGTTCTTTAGCAACGTTGTTACGCACGGTACGTTGTTGCACAATTAATAAACTAATTAAAGCACCGCTACTCATCACAATTAAACCACCAAAGATAATGGCGATAATAAGGTTGCTGCCTCGTTTCATAAGTTGGTTTTAAGGTTACGTAGTTGAATAAATGTCTCCACGGCGCTCGTTTCGGGTAACTGGTTTGGATTAATATTGATGTCAAGGTGAATTGCTACCAACGTAATAGCAGTAACATCAGCCGGAGTTGGTAAAGGATTGTTCGTAGTATCAGTTGGATAGTCACTGGTATAATAGCGGAAAATTGGTTCAGCCGTAAGACTGGTGTTGACAATGCCATTAGCAATAACTGTTTCAACTGTAGCGGCGGGATCATAAGTGGCAGGATCACCACTTGGTTCAATTAGGCGTTGCCGCAATTCGGTGCCAACCACGGTGTATTCAACTTGTTCAGTGAGGGCGTCGCTATCAACATCAGAATAAAAAATGAATGAATCAGCTTCAGCTACTATAATTGGGTACTCACCATTTTCACCACTGCGTAATTCGCGCACAATTTTACCTACCGGATCAAGGGCTACTCGGGCCGTAGTAATAGCATCAGTTTGTTCACTGATGGTGTTGGCTAAACGATTGCCATTAATTAATAAATCAGATCCAACCAATATCATTAAGGCAGTAATCAGCATAGCTACCACCGCTTCAATCAAGGTAAAGCCACGGCGGTTGATTGATATCATAATTAAAGCGTAGCCATATAAATAGTCTGTTCATCATTACCACCAATGATGATTGAACCATTATACACGGCATACCCCGTTGCGGTAACATCAATTAAATACGAGCCGGCCGTAATCGTATCAAAAAATGTCTGACCGTAACTGGTAGTTGTTTGCGTGACATCGAACGTTAAATCAGCCGTGTACAAACGTACGGTAGCGTCGGCTAAGCGAGCGTTATTCGCATCCACCACCGTTAGTAAACCAGAAAATGGAATAGCGCTGTGCAAATAGATCGTGACTGATTCGTTAGCGTTTGGTAATACTTCAAATGGAATATCGCGAGTTGTGCCAGCGACCACATAACCAATGGCAGCTTCATCAAAAATAATAGTATAGTTACCAGATTCGGGATCATTCAACTGCCAGCCGCCAGCCGCATCAGTTAGATTGATAGTACTGTATTCATAAATTTCATTACCACTACCATCGCTGCCAATTACACTATCACTATGTATAGCAAAGGCTACAGTCACTGGTGCATCAGTCGTGATATCTCGCGTATGCAAACTAATACTGTCGGCTAAGCGAGCAATTTGAAAATATTCTGTCGTCACTTCACCTTGCGCTACACTTAAATCGGCTGGATTGGGATTAGGATTCATCTCGATATCAGCTGTATAGGTACGGGCTGAACCATAACCAGTTTTTGTTACCGTAATTTGATACGCTTCTGTGCCAACCGGTGCGCCTGGTAAAATATAGCGGCCATCAGTATCAGTTTTAACGCTCAACGATACAGCGGGCGTTACGGTTGGTGCCAAAATGGTAACCGTGGCTTTATTAATGAGTGTGACTGGATCAGTAGTAGGATCATACACTTCTAGCCACAAGGTGCCACCAGTAGCATTGTTTTCAATACCATTTGGAACAATCAGCGTTGATGTTTCAACCACCTGATCAGTGTGTGGCCAAGTTACAATAATTTCAACTCGTTTATAATCGGTATTTAAAGTATCATTAGGAGTTTTTTGATCATAGTTATCGTCGACATAATGCACATCTGTCGTAATAGTATAAGTAGTATTATTAATGACACTGGTTTGTGTCTGTGGCAAGTTGCCAGATGGTACGCCACCAGTTGTACCAACAGAATCGTATGGTAAATTTTTAATAATTTCGAGTTGCTGATTGGCTAAACCAACCGCCAGTTGGCGGCGTTGATTAGCATCAGCTGATTTTAAGCCACCCCATAACAACCCCAATACACTGCCAGAAACTAACGCCATCACCGCTACGGCAATAATGGCTTCAAGAATAGTAACGCCGTTAGATTTGTTCCACCAAGGCATAAATTGGCATAACAATGGCAACGGCTAAAAATCCAACGCCAGCACCAATGGCTACCATCAGTACTGGTTCAATAATAACCGTTAAGTTAGACATCACTGCCTCTACCTCATCTTCATAAAAGGTAGCAATTTCTGCAGTAATTTTATCCAATGCTCCGGTTTGTTCACCAACATTCACCATTTGAGCGATTACGGGGTTAAATAAATCTGCTCGGCTTGAAATGGTTGAATACAAGCTGCCGCCTTTAGTCAGTAATTCGCTCGATTGTAATAAATGGTTACGGTAACTGGTATTGCCTAACGCATGGGCGATCAATTGGTAACTTTTGACAATTGGAATATCCGTGACGATTAATGAATTAAGAATCCGCATCATTTTTGCAATGGTCACTTTTTTAATAATTTCTCCAACAATTGGTAAGCGCAGTAATAATTTGTCGAATACCTGCCGTCCGCCGGTTGTGCGCCACAAACCAATCATGCCAAGTACTATAGCAATCACACTGACACTGATCACTAGAGCATTGTGTTGCAGAAAAGTGCTTAACCACAAAATAATTCGAGTAGGCAGAGGCAGCACATAGTTATTTTGTGTGTACAGATCAAGAATTTTTGGCACCACAAACACGAATACACCGACTCCAACAATAATCATCACCGTCACTATCAATGCCGGATAAATCATGGCATTGCGAATTTTACGTTTTAAGGCGTAGCTTTTTTTGAGTTGAACGGCAATTTCTTGGAGCGTATTTTCTAAATTACCACTGATTTCTCCAGTGGCGACTAAATTGACGAACAATTCATTAAATACCGCCGGGTGTTTGCTTAAGGCTGAAGCAAAATTGACCCCGGCCAATACATCATGATGCAATTGGGCAATGGTCCGTTTAAACAGATTATTTTTTGTTTGCTTAATCAGGGCTTGTAATGCATCAGAAATAGAGAAACCGGTTTTCACCATTAACGCTAAATTTTGTACAAAAAAGATTTTATCAACTGGCGGTACCGACCGAATCGCGAACGTTATTTTTTTTGCCATAGTATACTTATTCTTTAGCTACCCGTAGTATTTCTTCAATCGTTGTTAAACCGCGCTTGGCTTTTACAAAACCATCTTGTGCCATGGTAATCATACCATCTCGCATCGCAATCTGTAATAGCTCTTCTTTACTAGCCTGACGCAACACGGCTTGACTAGCCGCTTCAGTCATTTCAAACACCTCGTATAAACCCAAACGACCGCGATAACCAGTATCACCACATTTGGCGCACCCTCCGCCCCGAAAAAAGTTTAAATGTTCTAAACTGCCATCTTCAGTTAATTCCTCACCTAATCGTTTAAAACCATCCAGCACATCGGTTAAATTATAACGCTGACTAATTTCATCAATGCTGGCTTTATTTAATTGATAGCTTTGCACGCAATCCGAACAAATGCGTCTGACTAAACGTTGCGCTACAATAACATTGACAGTTGAAGCAATTAAAAAATGAGGCACGGCCATTTCCGCTAATCGAAAAACGGCACTAATAGCATCATTAGTATGTAAGGTTGATAGTACTAAATGCCCGGTCATGGCCGCATGAGCAGCGATTTGAGCTGTTTCGTCATCACGAATTTCTCCAACCATAATAATATTAGGATCTTGGCGTAACAGTGAGCGTAAACCAGAAGCAAAGGTAAAGCCAATTTTAGGATTCACCTGGCTTTGATTGATTCGGTTCATGCGGTACTCGATAGGATCTTCAATGGTTGAAATGTTCACCCCAGGAGTATTCATAATGCTCAACACGGTGTATAAAGTGGTGGTTTTGCCTGAACCAGTTGGACCAGTGGCTAAAATCATACCGTGTGGCTTAGTGATGTGTCGCCGCAACACGGCTAAAGCGACAGTATTTAAACCAAGCTGTTCTAGTGTTAAAATATTTTTTGATTCGTCCAATAACCGCATGACAATTTTTTCCCCATCGTACACTGGCAAAATTGATACCCGTACAGCCACTCGTTTCGCATTAGCTGTAATATTCAGTCGGCCATCTTGTGGTAAGCGATGCTCATCTAATTTCAGGTTAGCTAAAATTTTTATGCGGGCTACTAAACCAGATTGAATCGATTTTGGTAAAGTCATCACGTCACGCAAAATACCATCTACCCGAAATCGAATAACAATATTTTTATCGGTCGGTTCAATATGCACATCTGAAGCATTTTGAAAAATGGCATAATCTAAAATGGTATCCACCATTTTAATAATCGGGATATTTTGCGTAATATCGCTAGCTGATAATTGATTACCGCGCTCGAGGGGTTGCTGAAACAGAGCAAATTCTTTTTCAATATGGCTATGATACTGGCTGACGACGGCTGTAATACTGGCTGGAGTAGTAAAGTATACCGTTACAGTGCAGCCAGTTTTTTTGCGTAAAAAATCAATGGTTTGCAAATCGTCTGGGTCAGTGGTGGCAATTTTAATGCTATGATCCGCTTGATTATATTCAAATACTACCACTTCATGAGTATGAGCAATGGCTTCAGGTAGTATTTCCAGTACTGGTTGCGGGATAGTAACGTTTTGCAGATTGATAAACGGTACAGCAAAGTCGCTGGCTAATTTTTCATATAAATCTTCTTCAGGAATAAGCTCTTGCTGTTCTAAAAAAATCAATAAGTTGACATTTTTTTGTTTGGCTTGAGCAATTAAGTCATCTGCAATTTTTTCTGTAACAATACTATGCTTCAGCAACACACGCTTGATTCGATCAGGATGAATCATGAAAAAATTATACCATTTTTTTGCAATCTGGTATAGTATAGATCAATGGCAACAACGCGCACACTTATTGCTCAAGCAGCTAGTGCCGGACACTGGTGGCAGCAACCGATACTGGTATGGAGCAGTCTAATAGCTGGGTTACTACAGGCCGGCCAGTGGCTAGCACTGTATTGGTTTATTCCACCAACCAGTGATTTAGTGCCTCTGCACTATACTATTTATTTTGGTGTCGATTTGGTTGGCGAGTGGTATCAGCTACTGTATATGCCATTATCTGGTACAGTGATACTGCTATTGAACGGTATTTTGGCCTGGCACTGGCGGCAACGTGATATCATGATAAGTTACCTGTTGCTAAGCAGTACAGTGCTGTTAGAGTTATTGTTAGGCCTAGCTATAGCCTTAATTATTATTACCCAGCATTCATAATGGTGGATCAGTTGGTGCGAATATTATTTTTAGGAACCAGTTCCTTTATTGTTGCCACAGTTTGTACGCCTGTGCTGACTCATTTTTTATACCGATATAAATTGGGTAAGCAGATTCGTTTGGCGAGTGAAGCCCCGGTGTATGCGCAATTACATGCTAGTAAAGCGGGCACCCCCACCATGGGTGGAATATTAATTTGGGGAACTACAGCAATGCTAACCTTAGCTGGCAGTGTGGTTGCAGGCGTATGGCCTAAATTAGGTTTTTTGAACTTTTTATCCCGTTCTGAAACTTTTTTACCGTTAGGCGTTTTGTTAGTTTCGGCCGGGGTGGGGTTGGTTGATGATATTTTTAATATTCGTCGCCAAGGTTCACACGGCGGTGGGTTGCGCATGCGTCATCGCCTATTGATTTATACGGCCATTGCGCTGGTGGGAGCAGTTTGGTTTTACTTTAAATTAGATTGGGATGTACTGCACATTCCATTTTTTGGCAACATCCAAATTGGTTGGTGGTATATACCGGTATTTATCGGTGTGATTGTAGCCACTAGTTTTTCGGTCAACGAAACTGATGGTTTGGATGGTCTAGCCGGCGGTACCTTGATGGCGGCTTTTTCGGTGTATGGGATAGTGGCGTTTTTGTTAGGGCGTTATGATTTAGCGGCATTTTGTGGAGTAATCGGTGGAGCGCTGTTAGCCTTTTTGTGGTTTAATATTTTTCCGGCTCGATTTATCATGGGCGATACCGGCGCCATGTCTTTAGGCGTTACTCTAGGCGTGATTGCTTTACTGACTAATTATGCCGCCTTACTACCATTAATTGGGTTCGTGTTTGTTATTGAAACCGTATCGGCTTTACTACAGATGATTTCAAAAAAACTGTTTGGTCGAAAACTGTTTACATCGGCACCGATTCATCATCATCTAGAAGCCAACGGCTGGCCCGAACCTAAAATAGTAATGCGGTTTTGGATTATTGCTATGGTGACTGCCAGTTTAGGTTTAATGTTGTTTTTACTTGACCGTTAAATGCTATATTGTACAGAATTCAGGCCAGGCAACACGGTAAAAATAACCATGGCTAGTAGCATGATAATACACACTCCTATCCAAACCCAGCGCATCACTTTTTTTGAAGAAATTTTGGCTTTAGCCATATGAAAGTACCTCGTCATTTAATAAATCAATTGCGGCCTGACGAAACTATCGTGCTCGTCATTCGCGAACATAGTATAACAAAATTACCACAATTTAGCCTAGGGGTAGTAGTATATTTTGGAAATTTTTTCTTATTGGCTTGGTTTGCTCGGTGGGGCAGTAAAGGTTTGATCGTATTTATACTAGTATTGTGCATTACGTTGCTATGGTTTGGACGTCATTGGTTACTATGGAGAAATGATTTGGTAGTGCTCACCGAGCAGCGCTTGATTGATGTCCGGCAACATGGTGTATGGTCGAAAACAGTCAGTGAAATTCTTTGGCCCCAGATACGCGATGTGCAATATGAACAAATTGGTCTATGGGCTACCGTGTTTAAATACGGCACTATTATTATTACACCACAGTCGGGCGTTGATCGCATAACGCTGCAGCATGTCTATCAACCCCAACGAATTCGTGATATACTAGCCAAACATGCGTTCTCGACCAGCTCCTAAATTTAAATCTCTTCAAGTGGTTTTACGATCACGTGTTTTTACAGTGATTGGCTTAACAGCGGTAGTGGTGGTTGGTATCGCTGCCGCCAAAGAGGCTATCCGTCAAATTGAAGTCCGTCGACAAATTGCCGGTTTAGAACATGATATTGTGGCATTAGAACGCGACAATGCCAACCTGGAGGATTTAATTGCCTATTTCAATTCATCATCATTTCAAGAAAAACAAGCTCGGCAAAAGCTCGGTTTAAAAAAAGCTGGCGAAACTGTCGTAGTCATTCCCCAGGCTGATACCGCTGCATCAACTGGACTAGTCAGTGACTCAACTACGGTAGCAACTGGAACCAGTAGCGAATCGAATATCATTAAATGGCAACAGTATTTTTTTCATTAAACTAATTTCTAGCGCATTTTTTATGGATCAAGCTATTTCCGAAACGACCAAAGCAGTGCATCACTTACGCCGGTATATTATTATTGGTAGTATTGTACTACTGGTGTTGGTAGTATCACCATTTATCTATACAGCCACAGCCCTTTATACACTCAATCAATCAAACCAATTTACCGCTAACATGGTGCAGTGGTTTCCGTATCCTATTGCCACGGTTAATCAACAGTCGATTGCCTATCGAGATTTTCAGCAGAGTTTGGCGGATGCTTGGCGAGTAGTTGAACAGTTTTCCAGTGATCCATCATTTGTTGATCAAGTGGGCGCTTTGCCAGAAAAAAGCGAAATCGCCACCGCTGAACTCGACCGTCAAATTTTATTGATTCTTCTTGAACAGTTAGCGGCCGACCGTGATTTGATTGTTACCAGTGATGAAATTGATAAAAGTTATCAGGAATTCGTGGCTACGCAAATTCAAGGTAGTGAAGCCGATATCGCAGCTACCTTGGAAGAATTATATGGTTGGACGATTGATGACTTTAAACAGCAAGTGGTGCGAGAATTAGTGTTACGTCAAAAATTGCAGGACTATTTATTGGCTAATGAGTTCGATAGTTACGGTGCTCCGGCTAGGCAACAACTGGTCGATGTACAACAGCAACTCCAAGCTGATCCTAATCAATTTGCTAGTTTAGCCGAGCAGTACAGCCAAGATGGTTCGGCCAGTAATGGTGGTGATTTGGGTTGGTTTAGTCGTGGCCAAATGGTGGCACCGTTCGAAGAAGCGGCCTTTGCTTTAACCGAGCCAAATCAACTATCTGATATTGTACAAACTGAATTTGGTTTTCATTTGATTCAACTGATCGAACGTAAAGCTGCCACTGATACCGAACCTGAACAGGTGCATGCCCGTCATATTTTGATTAAATTTGATTTGGATAGTTATCTAGAACAACAACGCGAACAAGCCCAGGTGCGTATTTTAGTTGAGCCTACAGCTGTACCATTTTGAGCCCACGGTCAGGTTTGAACTGACGACCTACGGTTTACGATACCGTCGCTCTACCAATTGAGCTACGCGGGCCTACTCTTGACGAACGAGTATAAACATAGTAATATAATTGCCGTATGTCAAGCTCATCTCGAATTTTATTGATTGAAGACGAGCCCAGTTTATTAAGTCTTTATCGCTTAGCCTTACAGCGGGTTGTTAAAGATATTCTGACTGCCACCACTGTATCGGAAGCCAAAGCCATTATTCAAGAGTGCATTACTTCACAACAGCTTCCTAAAGTAATATTGTTGGATTTGTTAATTCCTCAAAAAACCGGTGATCATTTAGATTTTAGTCAGCGTAGTGGCTTTGTGGTACTGCAGCATTTACGCTCTTTGTCACAATTTAAAGATGTACCAGTATTTGTGATGACCAATTTAGATGGTTTGGAAGATCGGCAACGAGCCGAAGAACTTGGCGCTCAAGGCTATTTTGTGAAATCCAATATTGTACCACACGATATTGTTGAACAAATTTCACCATTTTTATCCTAGCTTCTACACCTATGCGTCGCGGCTTGAGTATAGCCATTATCATTAGTCTAAGTAGTTTAGTCATTCCTGGAATCAGTCAGGCTGCGAACGCTAACACAGCGCGTACAGTGTTGCATCAAGCCACTATTCGGCAAGGGTATACGTTACGCAATTTGGCTGGTACCTTTGCCGTAGGCATACCGGGGCGCAGTTTTAAACATTGGCGCCAACTCAAACGAGTGGGGATGACTATTGAACAAGTTCGCCAACCACAGCGGTATCCGGTTGGTGATCAACCGCTCGTGGGTGATTTGTATCGTTATACATTACGTCATAGTCAACCGGTACAGTTGCGTAAAAAAGTATGGCTTGAATTATCATATCCAGCCGATCAAATACAAACCACCAAAATAATCAAACTATGGAACCCTGCTCAACAACGCTGGCAGCGCTTGAAAACAAAAGATGATAGCGCTCATTTAGTGGTGCGCGCTAGTATTCGTCATCGCAGCGCTATTGTAGCTGTATTTCAGGCATCAGCCAGCAGCTCTGGCGATATGATTGCAGGGTATGCCAGTTGGTATGATTGGCACGGTGCCGCCAGCAATGATTTTCCGCTGGGTAGCGTGATTCGGGTGACCAATGTTTCTACCCAAGCATCAGTTGATAGCACTGTTGTATCAACTGGACCGTTTGTTCCTGGGCGAGTGGTAGATTTACCTCGTGACGATTTTGCTAAAATCGCTGATTTATCAGCTGGCGTAGTGGCTGTAACCGTACAACAAGTTCAGTAATGTGCTATACTGGGTGGCATGATTCGGTTTGATAAAGTAACCAAGATTTATTCGGATAATACTTACGCGGCTCGAGATTTATCGTTGCATATTCGACCAGCCGAGTTTGTTTCGATTGTTGGCCAATCGGGTACTGGCAAAACTACGTTAGCTAAAATGGTCATTGCTGAAGAGCGGCCCAGTAAAGGCCGCGTGATTATTGGTAGCTGGGATATTACAGCTGTTCGGTCGGCTGATATTCCGGTGTTGCGTCGGCAGGTGGGGATGGTGTTTCAAGATTTTAAGCTGCTGCCAAAAAAAACCGTCTATGAAAATGTCGCCTTTGCTTTAGAAGTGTGTGGGGTGAATCAAGGGCACATTAACCGAATTGTACCGCAGGTGTTAAAAGTGGTTGGCTTGAATGAGAAACGTGATAAATTTCCGCATCAGCTATCCGGTGGGCAGCGCCAGCGCGTGGCCATTGGCCGAGCTTTAGTTCATCGACCAAAAGTATTAGTAGCCGATGAACCAACTGGTAATCTTGATACTATTAATGCTCAAGAAATTATCGAGCTGCTGTTAAAAATTAACACCCTTGGCACCACTATTATGTTGGTAACGCATAATAAAGATATTGTTAATCGTTTGCGTAAACGGGTGATTAGCATTGACGATGGCACCATTGTATCTGATCAACAATCAGGTAAATATATTATTTAACTATGCTGATTACTGTTTATCGTACATCTAAATTTGCTTTCCAAAATGTGTGGCGTAATTTATGGTTATCAATTATTACCATTTTTATTTTGACTCTTACCTTACTCACCACCAGTTTAGTGGCTACGCTCAACATTGTAGCCGATCAAGCTGTTCAAGCCGTTGAAGAAAAAATTAATATTGATATCTATTTCAAGCCCGAAGTTGATGAGCAGGATGTTATTACTGCTCAAGTGTGGCTACAAAGTATCCCAGAAGTCAAAAGCGTTCGTTATGTATCACGTGATGAAGCCTTAGAAAAATTTAAAGCCAGTCATGCCAATAATCCTAATATTGCCGCTGCCCTAGCCGAATTAACCGATAACCCGTTACCGGCCAGTTTAGTGATTCAAGCCTACGCCTTGCAGGATTATGCTGTGATTACGCAACAATTCGAGGCTTCACAATACGATACTTTAGTGCAAGATAAAAATTTTTCTGATCACCAATTGGTGATTGAACGCTTATCCAGTATTATTCGGCGTTTATACCAAGGCGCGTTAGTAGTGAGTTTAATTTTTATAATCATTTCTGTGATCATGATGTTTAATACAGTGCGGGTGGCGATTTATGCGCATCGTGAGGAATTGGGGATTATGAAATTAGTGGGAGCGACTAATTGGTTTGTGCGCGCTCCGTTTATTTTAGAAGGGCTAGTGTACGCTTTAGTTTCGAGTAGTATTGCTATGGTGTTGTTGTGGATAACCATGGCTGCGGCCACACCCTATGTTAATAATTTTTTCACTGGGTATAATTTTAGTTTAAGTTTATTTTTTCAAGAGCATTTTTGGTATATTTTTGCCTTTCAAGTGGTGGTATCAATAGTATTAGCCGTCGGTAGTAGTATGCTATCTATTGGCCGATATTTGAGAGTATGATTGACTACACGTATGACTCGTAAAATAATCCGTACCTGTTTGTTGCTTTGTGTTATTATTTTGGCTTTTATGCTTGGCATTGCCTATGCTTTGGCCTTAAAGACCTGTGTTCTTTTGTGACTATTCGTTCATTGCTTAAGACGCTCCGGCACAAGCTTGGGCCTGGTTTCATCACTGGTGCTTCCGATGATGATCCATCTGGGATTGGAACGTATTCACAAACCGGAGTCCAGTTTCATTATCAACAATTGTGGACAGCTCTATTCACCTGGCCATTAATGGTAGCTATTCAAGAAATGTGCGGTCGCATTGGCCTAGTGACTGGTCGAGGGTTAGCGGCGGTGATGAAGCAACATTATGCTAAGCCGATTCTCTACGGTACCGTTGTATTATTAAGTATCGCTAATGTTGTTAATATTGGCGCTAATCTTGGAGCCATGGCGGCGGTGAGTCAATTATTGTTTGGCGGGCCGGCTATTTGGTGGTTATTTTGTATAGCGATTATAACCGTAGCATTAGAAATTGGTTTATCTTATCGTGTCTACGCCCGCTATTTGAAATATTTAACGGTGACTTTGGTAGCTTATATTGTAACCGCCTTTTTAGTGCAGCCACACTGGCCCACTGTAATTCAAGCGGTGGTACTGCCGAGTTTTAATTTGACGCCAGATTTTATAATGAACATTGTAGCAATATTTGGCACCACCTTTTCGCCCTATTTATTTTTTTGGCAAACCAGCGAAGAAGTAGAAGAAGCTGTAGCCAACCACAAGCTACGCAATATGAATACTACTAAACCACGGGTAGCCGGAGCTGATATTCAATCGATGCGTCTTGATACCATGATTGGTATGTTATTTTCCAATGTAATAATGTTTTTTATCATGCTGACCAGTGCGGCCACGTTGGGGGAACACGGTATTATTACTATTACCACTGCTGCCGAAGCGGCCGAAGCGTTACGCCCCCTGGCTGGACCAGCTACGTATTGGTTGTTTGCTTTAGGCATTCTTGGTACTGGCTTGCTAGCAATTCCAGTATTAGCTGGCTCAATGTCGTACGCGGTATCGGAAATCATGGGTTGGCGCGAAGGGTTATACCGATCGTTTCATCAGGCTCATGGATTTTACGGCACTATTGCCGTAGCCACGATTATTGGCATCGCGGTTAATTTTAGCGGTATACCACCATTTACCATGTTGTATTATACGGCCATTCTCAATGGGTTATGTGCGCCACCACTGATTTTGATTATTCTGTTGATTGCCAATAACAAAACTATCATGCAGCGCTATCGTAACAACTGGCTATCGAACCTGCTGGGTACCGCGTTATTAATTGTGATGACGGCCTCGGGTTTGTGGTTGTTATGGTCTATGATGTAATACCCAGTTGTTTGCGCCGCTCATCCACTTTATCCAATACCATTTTACGAATCCGAATATTTTTTGGAGTTACTTCAACCAATTCATCATCACCAATGTATTCTAAAGCATCTTCTAATCCCATCAGGCGTGGACTTTTAAAATGTTCGCTAGTACCGTCACCCTTTGAACGCATGTTGGATAGCTGTTTGGTTTTACATACATTAACGCTTAAATCGTTGGGTCGAGAATGTTGACCAACCACTTGACCTTTATATACCGTCACCGCTGGACCAATAAACAGCACGCCGCGATCTTGCACATTCAGTAAGCCATACATGTTGGTGGTGCCACTTTCATGGGCTACCAATGAGCCTTGATCGCGATCGGGCCAATTGCCAGGATCAGGTAAATAGTCATGAAACATGGTGTTGATAATGCCCAAACCACGGGTATCGGTTAAAAATTCACTGCGGTAACCAAACAGGCCTAGGGTTGGAATAACAAATTCAAGAAACACCAGGCCATTATCGCTGGTCATATCTTGCATGGTACCATGGCGGCTCCCTAATTTTTGAATCACTACGCCGGAGTGTTCTTCTGGTACTTCAATGTAGACGCGTTCATATGGTGTTAACGTTTTACCGTCAATTATTCGAGTGATTACTTTCGGGCGTGATACCTGAAATTCATATCCCTCTCGCCGCATTCGTTCAATCAAAATAGCTAGATGCAGTTCGCCTCGACCAGATACTGTCCAATCTCCATTGAGATCATCTTCAACCCGTAAGGCCATATCGGTTTCTAATTCTTTGTATAAGCGTTCGCGAATTTGTCGTGATGTGCTAAAATCGCCTTCCTTACCAGCCAACGGTGAATTATTGACGGTAAAGGTCATTTTGACAGTTGGCTCTTCAATGCTTAACAACGGTAAGGCTTGTGGATGCTGCGCATCGGCCAAGGTTTCGCCAATGGTAATATCAGGGATACCAGCTACGGCTACAATATCGCCGGCGCTGGCTTGATCGGCTTCAATGCGTTGCAAACCATGGAATGTCATTAGCGAAACTAAGCGATAGTTTTTTTGAACACCTTGTCGATTAATATGAGTAACGGTTTGTCCAGCTTGAATAGTACCATTATAAATTCTCCCAGTAGCTACCCGTCCCTTAAAATTATCAGCTGTAATATTGCTGGCTAGTAATTGCAAAGGTTGACTGGCATCACCAGTTGGGGCTGGAACATGTTGGATGATCGCTTCAAAAATTGGTGTGATATTTTGCATCGTGTTTAAGTTGGCTTCCAGGCCAGCTTTGCCTTGTTTGGCCGAGGCGTAAATGACTGGAAAATCAGCAGCCGCATCATCGGCCCCTAATTCAATAAACAAATCAAAGGTTTTATTGAGCACTACGTTACAGCGGGCATCGGCTTTATCAATTTTATTAATCACTACAATGGTTTTTAGCTTCATGGCCAAAGCTTTTTTTAACACAAACCGAGTTTGCGGCATGGGGCCTTCTTTGGCGTCCACTAACAATAAGCAGCCATCGGCCATAGTGAGCACTCGTTCTACTTCGCCACCAAAATCGGCATGACCAGGGGTATCAATGATATTAATTTTGGTATCGCCCCATTGAATGGCGGCATTTTTTGAAAAAATGGTAATACCGCGTTCACGTTCAAGCTCGTTGCTATCCATGATTAAATCGGAGTCGGCTAATTCTTTACCCAGGTGGGTTTTTGATTGACGCAATAAAGCATCCACCAAGGTAGTTTTACCATGGTCAACGTGTGCAATAATGGCGACGTTCCGAATTTGATTCATAGAGATCGCGCGTACTATACGGGCAATCACGGAACTTGTCAATGATTTTATTTTATGCTACCATTCTACTCAAATGAGCGCTGTCTGCAACACGGAGAGCGTTTTTGTATATGGTCACCCGGTTTGCCAATCGTTATCGCATTGCATCCATTCGTCTACCTTATTGGAATTATGCCTCCCCTGGCTGGTATTTTGTCACTCTCTGTACCCGTCAGCGTCACCGTCGATATTTTGGGAATATTATTGATGGTATCGTACAATTATCGGATATGGGGATGATTGTATTGGATGAATGGTTGCGTACACCTATTATTCGATCCAATATTACATTGGATGCCTGGATAATTATGCCGGATCATTTTCATGGCATTCTGGTGATTGGTGATCATCACCATATACCAGGTATATTCCATCCGTACGGTCATGGGGTAGAGACGCCCCGGCGGGGCGTCTCTACAACACATCGGTGGCAACCCAATACATTAGGATCCATCATCAATCAATTCAAATCAATATGTACCAAACGGATTCGATCCA
The DNA here is from genome assembly GCA_016182495.1 of Candidatus Kerfeldbacteria bacterium. Classification (GTDB taxonomy): domain Bacteria; phylum Patescibacteriota; class Patescibacteriia; order UBA9570; family UBA9570; genus JACPGK01. Next base: position 24,554 of record JACPGK010000032.1, on the reverse strand, counting down.
TTGGATATCCACAATTTCAATGGCAACCCCGGTTTTATGAACGGATTATTCGTACCCCACGGGAATTACAAATGGTCCGGCGGTATATTTGGGAGAATCCGGAGAAATGGGCGAAATAAATAATTATTTTTTTTCGAATACCGCTATAAACATCGGGTCAAGCTGATGCCGATGAGGAAATATCCGCCAGGTAGCAGGTAGCAATTGGCTGGGTTCACCCGGCACAGGTAAGCTAACGCAGTCTGCAAAAGAGCGTAGTGTGATCATGGCGCCGCGTTTATCCAAAAATTTTTGCACTACCAGTTCATTTTCTTCAGGCGTTAAGGCGCAGGTAGAGTATACTAATCGGCCACCTGGTTTGAGGGCTAACAGTAATCCGCCCAGTAGCGCCAACTGACGTTGTTGTAATGATCGCACTCGATTGGGCGACCATAACTGTAAATGATTTGGGCTGTTATAAACATGACGTTCTGAACTGCACGGAGCATCCAATAAAATTTTATCGAAATAATTTGGTTGACGTTGATAGATAATTTCAGCTTTTTTTCCGCTGACCGTAGTATCGGAAAAACCGTAATCATTCAGCACCTGGCGTAAACGTTGCCGTCGAGCGGGCGAACTATCATTGGCAATGAATGCGCCAGTATGATTCAACTGTTCCGCTATCATTAAAGCCTTGCCACCGGGAGCGGCGCAGGCATCGAATACAGTTTCACCAGGCTGCGGCTGTAAGGCTAGCACCGGTAACAGCGAAGCAGCATTCATGGCGTAGAATAAATGTTCATCATAGCCTGGTAAAATTATTTCTGCCGGAACAGTATTTGGCCACAGCGCCGCCTGCGCATACCAGGGTAATATCTGAAACGGCAGCTGATGACTGTGCCACAACTGTTCCAGGGCGGCTTGATGCTGTGTAGTAAAACGTAAAATCGGTTGACGTGATTGTTGTAAAGCCTGTAACACTGCCGCCAGCTCACCTGGGGCTGTAAACCATTGCTGATAATATTCAATAAAGCTCATCATCATGCTATACTATAGCGTATGCGTTACAGTTTAGCGATTCTTACCACCATCATTAACTCCACTACCATTGCTGCTATGGTCAAGGCTGCTCGTGCCGAAGCTATCCGGCAGCAGGCCGACATTCGTGTAGTGATAAAAACAGTTGGTTGTTTAGATATGCCGGTGATTGCTCAAGCGTTGTTGATGCAACCCCACATTGATGGCCTAGTGGTATTAGGAGCGGTGGCGCAAGGAGATACCGATCACGATGAAGTGGTAGTAGAAACCATGACTCTGACTATTACCCAATTAGCTGTACAGTATCGTAAATCAGTTGGGTTTGGGGTGATTGGCCCCGGAGCTAAACGCAGTCAATTCAAAAACCGCACGGCCGAATATGCCAAACGAGCCGTGCAAGCCACCGTGCACAATATCAAATTATTGCGCAGCGAATTTTCGTAAATCGTATTTCCAACCAGCTTTATCCCATTTGGCTAAGGTGCGTAAACCTTGAGTAGAGATAGTGACAGTGATAATTTGACCAGTGGCCGGATTCAATAGGCGACGTTTTTGCAAGTTAGGATAAATTCGACGTTTGGTTTTGCGGTTTGAATGGCTGACATTATTACCCACCACCGAGCTTTTTTTAGTAATGACACATAATTTTGGCATACCGCAGCAGTATAAATGGTTTGATAAAAACTGGCAAGAGCCGTATACTATATACTATGCTTAACGAAAAAATCCAACCAGCGTTGACGGCTGCGCTTTACATGACCGTTATTTTAATGGCCGCCGCCGGTATTCATCAATTAACTCAAGCGTATTTTGAGGCGAACCCTCGGCCAACACCACTGGCTCAACCAACTATTACCGTATCGGCTAGTGGGGAAGCAGTGGGCGTACCTGATGTGGCTAAAATTACCATCGGTGTTGTGAGCGATGGCACTACGGTGGCTGAAGTGACAGCGGCTGGCAACACCACGATGGATGGAATTTTAGCAGTGGTGAAAGGAGCTGGTGTGCAAGCTGAAGATATTAAAACTGTCAGCTATAATTTATCGCCCAGTTATAATTATAAAGTGAAGCCATATCAAATTGAAGGATATAGCTTAAATCAAGCGGTGCGACTGACGGTTCGTCAGCTGGATGATGTTGGTGCGATTGTTGATCAGGCTACCCAGGCCGGAGCCAATAGCGTTGGTACGCCTGTATTTGAAATTGATGATCCCGATCAAATGCAAGCTGAAGCTCGCGCCGAAGCCTTTACTAAAGCCCAAGTCAAAGCTGAATCTCTGGCCAAAGCCGCTGGCGTACAATTAGGTGATATTGTCACGTTTTCGGAAAATACTAACGCCAGCCCACGGCCATATTATAGCGAAGAGTATGCCTTACTTGGAGAAAAAGATGCGGCCGTTGCTCCAAGTTTTGAACCAGGTAGCCAGGAAGCTACTATTGAAATGTCGGTGACGTACCAAATTAAGTAGACAGTTGACAACCTAATAAACTGCTACTATAGTGGTAGTAGTTATGTTTGTAGTGCCAACTAAAATTGATTACGGCCTAGTAGTAATGTTAGCACTAGCTCAAGCCGGTGATCAGTATGTATCGCTGACTGACATTGCTCACCAGCGTAGTATTTCACAAAAATATTTATCGCAACTGATTATTCCATTACGGCAAGCTGGCTTGGTGCTAAGTCGGGAAGGCAAGGGTGGTGGCTATCGCTTAGCGCATCATCCTAGCGCTATTACCGTGCGTCAAGTGGTTGAAGCCCTTGATGGACCATTACAATTAGCCCGATGTATGGATCCTAGCCAACATTGCCCGGCTAATCACGCTTGTAAAACTAAACCGGTGTGGCAGCAACTGCAACGCGAGATGTATGACTTATTAAGTCAAAAAAAATTAGCAGATATTGTATAGCCTATGCTCACGATTAAAGATTTAGTAGTATCCATTGATGGCAAAACCGTCTTAAACGGCATTAATTTAACGGTCAATCATGGAGAAATTCATGCTATTATGGGTCCTAATGGTTCCGGTAAAACTACTTTGTCGCAGGCTATTATGGGACATCCTAAATATATCATCGAACGCGGTAGTATTGTATTTAATAATGAAGCTATCACGCAATTGACGCCCGATAAACGAGCTCGGTTAGGTTTATTTTTAGCTTTTCAGTACCCCAAAGAAATTCCCGGAGTAAAATTAGCCACTTTTTTACGCAGTATTTATAGTATCGCTCATGAAAAATTGTCACCGATTGCCTTCAAGAAAATTTTAGATCAAGCTATGATTGAATTAAAGGTCGATCCAGCTTTGGCCGAGCGATATTTGAATGCCGGTTTTTCTGGTGGTGAAAAGAAAAAATCCGAAATGTTACAAATGGCTTTATTACAACCACGGTTGGCCGTGCTTGATGAAACTGATTCTGGGCTCGATATTGATGCCTTGCGGATTGTATGCCAAGGAGTAAACAATCTCTACGCTAAAACCCAATTGGGCGTATTGCTGATTACCCATTACAACCGGATTTTAGATTACATTCAACCACAGGTTGTGCATGTATTGATTGATGGTAAAATTGTCCGGTCGGGCGGTAAAGACTTTGCCCAAGAGATAGAAGCGAAAGGGTATGATTGGTTACGCTCATAGCTATGACAGCTATCCCAACTAAAACACTCGAAACCACCAAGCAAATTTTTGCTGGTTTAACTAAAGATACGTTTGAACATCGTAATCAATCCGAGTATATCCAGTTTGCTACGCGCGGTTTAACTGAAGCATTGGTTCGAAAAATATCGTATACTAAGCACGAGCCTGATTGGATGTTAACTATGCGCTTAGCTGGCTTGCGCACTTTTTTTGAAAAGCCCTTACCAACCTGGGGAGCCGATTTATCCAAGCTCGATTTTGCCGAAATTATTTACTATGCCACGCCCGACATGCCAGACAGCAGTCGTGGCGGGCGGGCCACGCCCGACGAAGTAACCCCAACGAAATCTTGGGACGATGTTCAACCCGATATCAAAGCCACCTTTGAACGTTTAGGCATACCCGCAGCCGAACGCACAGTGTTAGCTGGTGTTGGTGCTCAATACGAATCATCTGTGGTGTACCATCGGTTACGAGACCAATGGGAAAAACTAGGAGTGATTTTTGAAGATATGGATGTAGCTGTGCAGCGCTATCCCGATATAGTACAACAGTATTTTATGAATAAATGTGTGCCGATTGATGATCATAAATTTGCGGCGTTGCATGCCGCGGTGTGGAGTGGCGGGACATTTTTGTATGTGCCAGCCGGTGTTAAGATTGATATGCCGCTGCAGGCCTATTTTCGCATGAACGCCAAAAACATGGGTCAGTTTGAGCATACTTTGATGATTATTGAAGCCGGCGCCGAAGCTCACTACATCGAAGGGTGTTCGGCACCAAAATATGGTTCCAACTCGCTGCATGCTGGCTGCGTGGAAATTTTTGTAAAACCGAAAGCACACTTTCGTTATTCCAGCGTTGAAAATTGGAGTAAAGATACTTACAACTTGAATACCAAGCGCGCCATAGTGGGGGCTGATGCCCGCATGGAATGGGTAGGCGGCAATATGGGTAGTCAAGTTACCATGCTGTATCCTTGTAGTATTTTGCAAGGGCCGCGGGCTCATGCCGAACATTTAGGCATTGCTTTTGCCGGTGCTGACCAAGTGCAAGATACCGGTGCTAAAGTGATTCATTCGGCCCCTGATACTACCTCGAGCGTTATTATGAAAAGTTTGAGCAAAGCCGGCGGTCGATCAGTGTACCGCGGTTTGCTCACCATTACCCCGCGGGCCCGTGGGGCGGTGGCGAAGGTGAAATGTGATGCTTTATTATTAGATGATCATTCTCGTTCTGATACCATTCCCGATATGAATGTGCATAATGCTGATGTGACGATTAGTCACGAAGCCACCGTTGGCAAAATTGGCGAAGACGAAGTGTTTTATTTAATGTCGCGTGGTTTAACCGAACAAGAGGCTCACGCCATGGTAGTGAATGGATTTATTGAGCCAATTGTCAAAGCGTTGCCTTTAGAATATGCCGTAGAAATGAATCGATTAATCGAGTTAGAAATGGAGGGATCAGTGGGATGAAGCAACTGATTCGTTTAGATAATGAATCGCTCAATATCAACTTAACTATCGCACCAGCTAGTGAAGTGACGATTATTGATACCGGCTATCATCCCCAAATTCAACTGACGGTGGGTGAATCAGCCCAGGTGCACTATATTGGTGTGTGGTCGGGTGCAGGCACTAGTGTTAAAGTAGCCACTTTACAAACCAATGCCAGCTGTGATTGGCGAACGGCTTTACTAGGTGGTGAGCTCAAGCAAGAAATTGTCACCGAGCATCTCGGAGTAGGGTCAAACAGCACTCATCGTGGAATTTTTTTAGGACAGCAACGCGATCATTTAGCGATGAATTATTGGAACCTGCATCGTGGTCAGCATACGGCTGGTCATATTTTTGTGCATGGAGTATTACTCGATCAAGCCTACGCTGATTTTAAAGGCAACATTAAAATTGAAACCATAGCTACTGATACCGATGCTTCACTCACCGAGGAAACTATATTACTTGGCAAGCGGGCGCGCAGCGATTCAATCCCGCAACTTGAAATTGGCACCAACGCGGTTCGGGCTACTCATAGTTCGGCCATTACTAAAATTGATGATGAACAACTATTTTATTTAGCCAGTCGTGGGTTACCAGCTAACCTGGCTAAATACATGATTGTACGCGGGTTTTTAGAAGGGGTGATTAATGATTTTAATGACCCTACCATTCGGGAACAATTGTTTACTAGTATAGAACAACGCCTACACAGCTTATGAACCAAGCCGATTTTCCGTTATTGAATACGACTCACTTAGCCTGGCTTGATAACGCCGCTACCAGCCAAAAACCACAAGCCGTGCTTACCGCCATGACTGATTTTTATAGCACCACCAATGCTAATGTTCACCGGGGGATTTATCGTTTAAGCGAGCAAGCCACCGCTGCGTACGAGGCAGTCCGGGAACAAACCCGCCAGTTGATTGGTGCAGCCAGCACCACTGAAATTATTTTTACCAGCGGCGCGACAGCTGGTTTAAACTTACTGGCCAATGCATTAAGCTCTTATGTATTGAAACCTGATGATGTGATTCTGCTTACCCCAGCCGAGCATCATAGCAACCTGGTGCCTTGGCAATTGCAGGCCGCCCGATACGGAGCTAAGCTGGAGTTTTTACCAATGCGAACTGACACTACGCTTGATCTAGCCACCCTGGCTAACCGGCTGCATGATCGAGTGAAACTGGTGGCTTTGGCGCACATTGCCAATGCTACTGGTACGGTGCATGATATTCAAACTATCATTCAACAGGCTCGCCAGCGTAGTATTCCAGTGGTGATTGATGCCGCGCAAAGCGTGCCTCATCGCTCCATCAACGTGCAACAACTAGACTGTGATTTTTTAGTATGGTCGGGCCATAAAATGTGCGGACCAACCGGCACCGGAGTAGTGTATGGTAAACAAGCTTGGTTAGAACAATTACCGCCTTGGCAAGGTGGGGGAAATATGATTCGAACAGTATTTTTGGATCATGCTACCTGGAATGATTTACCCTATAAATTTGAAGCCGGCACACCAAATATCGCCGGCGTGATTGGCTTAGGAGCGGCTATTAAATATTTGCAAACGTTGGGGTTTGATCAAATACAAGCCAGCACCGAAACAGTGTACCATTATTTGCTTGACCAGCTAGCTACCCTTGATTTTGTACAAGTGTTAGGGCCAACCGATCGTACACAACGCAGCAGCATCGCTTCATTTGTAGTACCAGGAGTACATCCACACGATGTGGCTCAAATTCTTGATCAGCATAACGTGGCGGTGCGAGCTGGTCATCATTGTGCTCAACCATTGCTACGCCAGTTAGCTATCCCTGCTACCACCCGAGCCAGTGTCTATTTTTATAATACCACAGCCGATATTGATCAATTGGTGATCGGCCTAAAACAAGTGTATAGTACCTTCCATGGATATCTATCAAGAACAAATTCTGGAGCATTATAAAGAGCCGCATCATTTTGGTGAGTTGGCTAATGCTAGCTATACTCGCCATGAAGTCAATACCAGCTGCGGTGATGATTTTACATTTTTTATTCACGTCACTGACGCTGGCATTATTGATGCTGTTGGATTCACCGGCCAAGGTTGCGCTATTAGTACCGCAGCAGCGTCATTACTAGCAGATGACATTAACCATAAACCGCTCGCCGCAGTGTTAGAATATTCTAGTGATGTGATGCTCAATTTACTTGGCATTCCACTGGTGCCCACTCGTTTAAAATGTGCCTTACTACCACTCCAAGCCGTTACTCGTATTACCCAACCACCCCTATGATACTAGCTGTACTGGTGTTATTGATGCTGGTCCAACCAGCTTTGGCTGATACCACTATCACCACCGCTGGCTGTTTTGTGAGTGCGAATGAAGGGTTGAGGTATAGCGTGCGCCTGCAAACACCAACCTGTACCATTACTTTAACAAACCCCAACAGTGCCAGCCAAACAGTGGCTGTTACCCTCACTAATTTAGATCCTGATTTTGTTGAGGTTAGCACCTACGATGCTGACCCTGGTATTACTACAACAAAAAACACCCTTAGCTTTAACATTACGGTTGATTCGGGTGATACCACTGTTACTATTGCGCCGTGGTTGGCGGCTCAAGACGATTGGTATTTTGTGGCCCTGTCAGATAATCAAGCCATTGGTACAGTAGAAAGCAATCCCGTGTTTGAACAATTAATTGAACAGGTGAACACGGTTAACCCAGTATTTTTTACCAATGCCGGAGATTTAGTACAAGGCAGTGACGACGGTAACACTTTATTAACCATGTATCAATCACTCGATGATACGCTTACCGAAGCCTGGCCGCCAATGTACACTGTACCTGGTAACCACGATTCAGTGACGGTAGCAAATCATTATTCGAGTTATTTTGGTGATCTTGATTATACCTTTACCTATAATGGAGTGCAGTTTATTGCCATGTCGACCAGTGGCACTACCAGTCGCGGTGCCATTACCGATAGCCAATTTGATTGGCTAGAAGATAATGTATCCATCGCGGATCTACCTACCATTACACTATTTCATCATCCAGTAGCGGTACCAAGTTGGGGAGTAGATACGTGTTGTATTGAAGATAGCCTCGATCAACAACAGCTGGCTTTATTGCTCGATCGCTATCAAGTGGATTTAGCTATTGTTGGGCACTCACAGGGTTATGATTATCGGTTATTAACCAGCTTGGATGTGCCTACCATTACTACTGGTTTTCGTCAGTTAATCAGTGGCGGTGCCGGCGGTAATATTGCTCAACCAGATGGCGGCTATCATTTTACGTTGATGCACGTTACCCCCGAAGGCATTACTCCGACAGAAATTCGCAAAAGTTCATTTAGTACGGTAGTAGAGTATGATGATAATACCGCCGTTGTAGAAAATTCAGGGAGTGTTGATTTACCATATTTGCGTTTAAAGTTTACAATGGATGATAAGTTCGCTTCCTACGTTGTATCTGATGATGCTGGCCAATACTATAACACTGTTACTAGTCACCCATTTGATGATTATACCGTGGTGTATGTGGTTACCAGCGCTGCGGCTAACACCACCACTACCTATACTGTTACTCCAGCTACTACCATTCACCGTGATACTGTCAATACAGTGAATACAACCGGTGAAGTTAGTTACGCAACCTATCCTAGTTCTACCGCTACCGCCGTAACTGATTTTCAAGTAACACCAGTCAAGAAAACCACCCAAATTAGCGCTGTGATATGGGGCGAAGCTGACCAGAATTATCAACGATCTTGGACCGAACAACCCGCCACCGCTAACCTTGATACCAATTATCAATTGGCTGGGTTTCCGGTGCAGCGCATTGTAGATATTACCGTTAATGGCAGTTATTTCACTACGGTAGCCAGTGATACAGCTGGCCAAATTGAATTTAGCTATATCGCTAAACAATCAGATCGTAATTTTACCGTTACGCTTCGTCCGGCTGAAAATCAAAGTGATATTATAGTGATACCGGCCAGTAGTGGTGGCCCACAACTGCGACGGTTTGATCGGTTTGGTAATACTGTTGCTAGTTGGTTTGCTTTTTCTAGCGCTGACCGGGGTAGTTATCAACTGAATCGGGCTAATGTGGTAGCGGCTGATCAATCAGCGGTTATTGTAAGTACTGCTCCTGGTACGAACAGCCAATTAGGGATATATACTATCACTGGTGATACTATAGCCGAATTGAAGCCATTTGGCGCTACGGCTACAACTGGGGTGAGCGTTGCCACTGGTGATGTCACGGGTGATGGTTTGGATGATATCGCGGTCAGCCCAACTGAACATACCGGGCTATTAAAAATTTATCGTTACGCGACGCATAGCAAAAAACTGAAACTGGTCAGTCAACGTTCAATTATTAAACAAGCCAATCAACCACTAGTGATAGCTGATATTGATGGTATTGCTCCAGCTGAACTAATTACCATTCAACCAACTACTGGCAGAGATCGTCTGCTCGTATATCAATTACGCCATGGCCGGCTGCGCCGGACAGCCAGTTTTAGTATGAATGACGGTCAACACAGTACTGCGTTAGTCGCCGGACGCTTCAGTGCGCCCGAAGCGGTGCAATTGGCCGCCTATACTACTACGGCTCATGGTCATCAATTACAGCTGTATCGTTACAGTAATAATCGTTTGCGCCTGATTGGTGCTACACCGGCAGTGAGTGTAACCGGTCAGCCACAATTATTAGCTAGCCACATTCCCGGTAGTACTCGCGATAGCGTATTAAGCTGGTCGGATACTACTAGTCAGCTGCGTTTGTACCGAGCTAACAGCACTGGTGAGTGGTCATTACTTGATCAGTTTGCTCCGTTTGGTAATAGTGTTGCAGGGTTAGCGGTGGGCACCATCCCGCGTGAACACAATAGCTGGCAGCATGACATTATTATTACACCACTGGCTGGTGGTAACACTGTTAGCCTATGGCGCTACCAAAAAGTTAAAACCAATTGGCAACAACAACGGCAATGGGCTGCTTTTGCCGATTCCTTTTCTGGAGGCGTCCAGGTGTGGTAAACTAATCGTATATGACAAAAATAACACATCGATCATGGTTTAGCATAGTACTTATTATTGGCGTTACCATAGTTATTATTGTGGCTATCTTTACCATGTTATCATCCTTTAATTCAGCGGCGCGAGAACGTACTAGCCAAACGAATAACAATTCAACTAATAGCAACACGGCCACAACACCTACGGCCACTGAATTAATTATTTTGCATCGTGGTCAACAAGCCACCATCAGTCGATTTAATATTTTGGCTACCGTAACAGATCATCAGGTGACTAATACCACCGCGCTTACTACCCAGGTACTCATCATTGATATGACAACTCAATCGGTGTTAGGAACAGCTGATTTTAGTTCGGTTGGTCAGTTGATTACCGTAGCAGGCTATCAACTACGCTTGGTGAATGCTACTCCCGATACCATTCAATTAATTATTGGACAGTCATCATAACTAATATGCTTCCTGGTCGCCTACTGCATCGCCTATTTCCACAATTAGTCACCGGCACACATTGCAGTGTGAACTATCAAGCTGCCCAAGTAGTTAGTAATCAGGCCAGTATAGAAAAGTTTCCGCACTGGAGTTTAATCAATACCTACGAAGGTATGAATGGAGTTGATGGTTTATGGCTTAACGAAAAAATTTTATCATCATTTTCAACATATAATCCAGATACCAATCAGGGCAATGGCATTGCAGCTATTATTGAACAATTTGATTTGCTCGCTGCCGTACCACAACGATCACTGGCTGATGTTGCCAAATATTCAGCGTATCTATCACATATCGTTACCGATATCTACACACCGCCACATCAACACGGCCAATTAATTGAGCCGCGGCAACGCCGCTGGTATGGCCTATGGCCCATTCGTGATGATTGGCAAGAGGGGCATCAGTGGGGTCATACCAAGTTTGAATGGATGGCTTTGCTACGTTTATTAACCAAATCATTCCGGCGAGGGCGCCTTAATAAAAGTTTGATTCGTCAGTGGCAGCGCACGAGTGATAGTCGAATAGTATTGCAAACTTTTTTTCAACAACAAACTAAGGCCGTGCGCCGATTAAATATTTATCCTGAATATTTACGTTTAGGTTGGACCAAACGCATTGATATCAGTATGCGCCGAGTGGTGATACCGAGAATTGTATCTACGGTAGCTACCCTGTGGTACCTGGCGGCACTTAAACGGTCCGCACCGCACCATTACTGGTAATAACCCACTTATAGGTGGTTAGTTCTACTAACCCCATCGGGCCACGGGCATGCAGTTTTTGGGTAGAAATGCCTACTTCGGCACCTAGGCCGAATTCAAAACCATCGGTAAACGCAGTAGCCGTATTCACATACACAGCCGCGGCATCAATTTGTTGGGTAAATTTTTGAGCCAATCGTGGCTGGCCAGTAATAATGGCTTCAGAATGGCCCGAGCTGTAACGCTGAATATAACTAACGGCTTTATTAAAGTTGGCTACGGTTTTAATCGTCAATTGCAGCGATAACCATTCTTTTCCATAATCACTGGTTTTGGCTGATTGTAATAATGATGTTGGATAGCATGATTTTAACACCGCTACGCTGGCCGTATCCGCATGGAGTAGTACCCCATACGGTAATAGGCTTTTAGCTAAACGAGGTAACAACGTTTTTACTATAGCCTTATCAAGTAGTAAACAATCAAGCGCATTGCATACCGTACACCGGCGCACTTTAGCGTTCGTCACCACGCGAGTGGCCATAGCTAAATTAGCACTGCCTTCAACATAGGTATGGCAAACACCGGCACCAGTTTCAATTACCGGCACCGTGGCGTGTTCGCGCACATACTCAATTAAGCGATTGCTGCCGCGTGGAATAATCACATCAACCAAGCCATGAGCCCCTAGCAGAGCCGGAGTAGCTGTGGTATCAAATGGATCAAGCCTAGTGATAGCAGCTGTTGGCAGATGATACCGGCGTAGTACCTGGTGGATTAATTGTACCAGTAAACGATTAGTACAATCAGCATCGCGGCCACCTTTTAACACCACGGCATTACCGGTTTTAAAGCCCAAACTGAAAATTTCAGTAGTCACATTAGGGCGCGCCTCGTAAATAATCCCCACTACACCAAACGGCACGCGCAAGCGTTTAATGTGTAAACCAGTTGGTCGAGTGCGTTGATCAATCACCACACCAATTGGATCTGGTAATGTAACCACTGCTCGAATACTATCAGCCAGGTTGGTAATGCGATCTACCGTTAAGCGTAATCGATCAGCCAGGGCATAATCAGATGGTAGGCGTTTAAAATCACGCTGATTGGCCGCTATAATTTTTTTGTGATGGTTTTGTAAATGTTTGGCGACAGTTTTGAGTACAGTATTTTTTTGTCCAGTGCTTAATTGGGCTAATCGTTGAGCAGCCTGTTTGGCCGCTTGTAATTGTTTCAAAACAATCGTTTGTGACATAGGTTTAGTGACTTAATTCTTTGGCTCGTTGGTAGGCTGCCATAATGGCTGTATTCCAATACTGTTGTAACTCGGCTAACGGTAACGTGGTGATAGCGGCAGCGGTAGTGCCACCTGTTGAAGTGACTTGAGCACGGATACTGGCCGGCGAGGCAGCACTATCGGCTAACAGTGTACTAGCTCCACGTAACGTTTCGGTAACAAGTAAGCGGGCTTGATCAGCTGGCAAACCAATGTAACTGGCAGCCTGTAGTAATTGTTCGGCTAGTAAAAATAGGTAGGCTGGCCCAGAAGCACTCACCGCCGTAGCTTGATCAATCATCTGATCATTCATTACTTCTAGTTGTTGGCCCATCAATCTGAATAACGCTTGAACAAATTCTTTGTCAGTAGTTGTACTAGCCGTAGTAGCTGTCCACACAGTCATGCCCAAACCAATTTTAGCTGGTAGATTAGGCATTGCTCTAATCACCCGCTGATTGTTGAGCTGCTGTACCAGAGTAGTAGTGCTAACGCCAGCCATTAGGGAAATAATCAGTTGGTTGCTGATACCAGGTTTGGTAGCAGTGGCTGCTGCCGAGAAATCTTGCGGTTTTACTGTAAAAAAAATAACATCAGCCGTTTGCGCCAATTGCGCATGGTGTGATTGTCGATTGGCCACAGTGACGATTGGTGGATTGAGCAGCTTGTTAAGATTAGCTACCATAATTTGACCAATCGTGCCATGACCGCCAACAACCAAGGCGTGTTTATACATAGAGTAATTTTAGTTTATTGGCATGCACGACTGGTTTGTCAATCAGGCTAGGTTCTTGGACTGCTTGTTGCAGGATACGAGCATCATAGGCTACCAAGCCACAGGCCACAATTTGCCCATGAGTATTTTCAATACTAATAATATCACCCGATCGAAACTCTCCTCGAATTTCTTTAACACCAACAAACAGTAAACTCTTGCGTTGTTTCAAGGCCTGTTCGGCACCGGCATCAATGATAACTGAACCAAAATTATTACGGGCCGATAAAAACCAACGAATCTTAGCTTGTTCTGAATGGCTTGGTACGGCTGGAGGAATAAACCAAGTGCCTGGGGGGGCATCATCCATCACGTATTGATAAGTTTCAATATTCAAACCATTGGCCACTACTGTTTGAATGCCAGCGTACCAGGCTAAACGGGCAGCCTGTACTTTGGCTTGCATGCCACCAATACCAGTTTGGCTGGTTTCAGCATCAATCATCCGTAGTAAAATGTCGGGATCTTTCACTGTATAGAATTTTTTGGCGTCACCTTCACCAAATGGATTTTTATCATACACTCCATCTGTGTTGGTCATTAATACCAAACGATCAGCGTCGAGCGCAATGGCTAACACAGCTGCTAAACCATCGTTCCCGCCCGATGATAATTCTAACGTCGTAATCACATCGTTGCCATTAATTATGGGAATAATGCCTTCATCGAGCATATGGTTCAACACCGCCGTAGTATTGTAATAGCGATTGAGCTCTGAAAAGGTATTACGCGTCAACAAGGCTTGCCCAATAGTGACGCCATAAGGATTAAAAGCTTCAATTAAAGCCTGCAGTAAATAGGGTTGGCCAACAGCGGCGTATAATTGTTTACGAGCCATTTCGGTATATTTACTTTTTTCAGCCGGTGTGAGCTGAACATGGTGTTTGCCCTCGGTGGCTGCACCCGAACACACCACCACAATATCATATTGTGATTTTAATTTTACAATAGCGCCAGCTAACTGGTGTAACCAGGCACGATCAATCATTTTGGTTTCACGAGTTAATACACTTGAACCAAGTTTTAACACTAATCGTTTTTTTTGATCCAATACCGAGCGGGACATAATTGCCCCAAGCATACTGGCTGAATGTGTTGTTGTCAACGCGTTGGCATGCTACCATAAGCCCGATGATTATTGCCCACGGACCATTTGGCTATTTGGCTGCCTATGTGACTCGTCGGTGGTGGTTAACGCCAGCCAGCACTGCCCAGCAGCGGCGCCGATTGTATGCCGTGGCCTTTATTGGCGGGATGTTTCCCGACATTGATTTATTTTTTTATTACTTCGTTAATGCCACGCTATCGCATCGTCAATTTATTACTCACAGTTTGATACCATACAGTATTATTGTACTGCTTGGCGTAATACTGCAGCGACGGGGAGTAAGCTTGTTTGCGCTGGGGGCGTTGACTCATTTAGTGGGCGATACCTTGGTTGGCACCGCCGCTATTTTTTTACCTTTTTCTAATCATTTGTACGGGCTGTTGAACATACCATGGTATCAGCACAGTATTTTTGTGCGCTATAGTTTGGTAACAAACTTTACCGCCGAGTTTGCTTTAATCATTAGCGCTTTGGCTATTGCAGTGAAACAGCGCTGGATTATTATAACGGCGACTGGTTTAGCCATTATCGGTATAGGCACTATGGTGTATGTGAATCAGCATATCTATCGACCGAATGGTTTATTTTACTATGCCGATGATGATGGCGATGGCACGCTCAATATTCAAGATCGCGATTTAGATGGTGATGGCACTTTAAATATTGATGATATTGATATCGATAACGATGGCGAAGATAACAGTGTTGATTTTAACCGAGAAACCTACGATCTGGTTGGCACCTTGTACGATTACAGCGAGGGCGTAGCCGTTGAGCTGCCGTTACGGTTAGGGTTAGTAACGAATCCAAAATTAGTCGAGCGCGCCTATGCTAATGTTGGCATTTCATTTATCACTGAACTGCAGGCCGATTATGCCATTAATCCACTGGGGTACCAGCACCAACCGCGCGATGACAATTTTGTTACTAATCCAGCCAATTGGCAAGTATGGTTGCAGCATCAACATAAATTACTGCCAGCCGATACTGCCAAACACTGGTTTGATATTATTTTTTTCAGTTCCGGCCAAGTTGGTATCTTCACTCGACCAGATGACGTTGATAGTGTATTGATAGCGCATCGAGCCTCGCCCCTGGTGCAACACGAACCGTTGTTTGGGGAGATTGTAGCGATTGGTCGGATACTACCCAAACCAATCGACAAACAGTATTAAAGTACGCCAGATAGTACAACAGCGATCACAATACCAAACAGTGTACCAACGGCTGCTTCTAACGGCGTATGGCCCAAGCGCGTGACAATTTGACCATGCCTAATTTGATCATGATTAAGATACTGATGATCGCGATCATGCTCTTCAATTAATTGTTTTAAGATAGCCCCATGTTGTCCCAAATGCCATCGAATACCAACGGCATCGCGTACCACCACCAAATATAAAATCAAACTCAAGGCAAATTCAAACGATTGCCAACCTTGTTCTAGCCAACTCACTATCAGCAAGGCAGCAAATAAGGCAGAATGCGATGATGGCATGCCACCATAGTAATTTAAATATTTCAGTTTAAAACGAGTGCGTTTATGTTTAATAAAGTCGATTGCGACTTTGCAACACTGTGTTATAATCAGGGCGGCTAATGGGATAATAACAAACTTCATGGATTTTTTGTATGCCAGTATTTTAGGTATTGTACAGGGAATAACCGAATTTTTTCCAGTATCATCTTCTGGTCATTTATTGTTACTACATCAGTGGTTACCAGTCAGTGCTAATTCCGAGTTGGCGTTCGATGTAGCCCTACACCTTGGTACATTTTTCGCCATGGTGATTTTTTTCGGTAAAGATATTATACACTATTTTCGGACCATACCAAAATTATTAGGCTATTTTATCCTAGGGAGCATCCCCGCTGGACTAGTAGGCTTTTTATTTGAGGATAGTATTGAACAAGTACTCCGATCTCCCTGGGTAGTGGTAGTGATGTTGATAGCGGTGGCCGGTATTTTTTTTGTGGTGGAACGATTGCCAAAACTGCATGGTACAGTTACCCAACTCACCTGGTGGCAAGCCATGTTGATTGGCAGTGCCCAAGCTGTTGCCCTCATTCCCGGCACGTCGCGATCGGGTATCACTATGTCTGCCGCTATGGCGTTAGGCTACGAACGGGTAACAGCCGCGCGGCTATCTTTTTTATTGGCCTTGCCTATTACCGCTGGCGCTGGAGCTCAACAAACTGTCCGTTTGGCTCAAGCGCACTTAACCAATCATGAACTGTTGATTATTATGGTGGGCACTACTGTATCATTTGTGGTCGGTTTAGTAGTCATTCGCTATCTGCTAAAATTTTTTCAACGCTGGTCATTGCGCCCATTTGCTTGGTATCGTATAGCTTTAGGCGTGGTTGTCGCTGGGCTACTTTTGGTATAGAATAGCCATATCGTATGTATGTCGTTATCCGCGCTGGTGGTATTGGTACTAGGCTATGGCCGTTATCACGCACCACTTATCCTAAACAGTTACATGCTCTGATTGGCCAGCATACTTTATTGCAACAATCAGTTGAACGAGTCCGTGGTTTGGTATCGCCAGATCATATTTATGTATCATGCAATCAAGCGACCGCCAATGTAGTGCAACAACAATTGCCCGATATCCCCAACAGTCATCTATTACTTGAACCGGCCTTACGTGATACCGCTGCAGCGGTGGGGTTAGAAACCATTACTATAGCTAAGCATGATCCCCAGGCCATTATTGCTAGTTTAGGTTCTGATCATAGTATTACTGCCACTACTGAATTTCAGCGTATATTAACATTAGCCGAGCGCACTATTGCCCGGTACCCTGATCATATTTTATGTATCGGCATTCAACCTACGCAACCAGATACCGGTTATGGCTATATTGAACTGGGCGAAGCTTTGCAGCCAGAAGTATTTACCGTTAAATCTTTTAAAGAAAAACCTGATCTGGCCACGGCTGAACGGTTTGTGGCCGCTAAACATTATTTATGGAACGCTAATATGTTTGTGTGGCGGGCTGATACCGTGTTAGCCTTGTACCAACGGTATTTACCGGACATGTATGAAATATTACAGCGCATTCAACAGCAACCAGCTACATTAGCCGAATTGTATCCCACCTTACCAAAAATTGCTGTCGATTACGGCATTATAGAAAAAGCTCCTAATATTATTGCTATTCCCGGTCAGTTCGGTTGGAATGATATTGGCGATTGGAGCCGATTAAAAACCGAGCTGCCCAATGATACCCGGGGGAATGTTAGCCGAGGTGATCATATTGATTTAGATAGTCGTAATAGTGTAGTATTTGCGGCCGGTAATAGAACGGTTACAACCATTGGTTTAGATAATATTGTGATTGTCGATACACCGGATACCGTATTAGTATGTGCGGCTGATGATAGCAAGCGTGTTAAAGAGCTGGTTGAAGAATTGAAACGTCAACAGCGCACTGATTTATTATGAAACGGTTAGGGTATGCTGCCTTAGCAACGGTAGCGGTGGGCGGTATGCTGTTTGGCTATTACCTGTTTGCCAGCCGGCGTCCACTTAGCTTGGTTCAGCCAGTGCTGGTGACTGTTTCAGCAGGGAGTGGCACCGAAGGAGCAGTTGAAGCGTTATATCAAGCCGGCGCTATTCGATCCCGTTGGGTGATGTACGCCCATCTTTTTTTAACCGGCCAACGTACTGCTATTCGAGCCGGCCAGTACACCTTTACTGGCGACACCAGTATTGTAACAGTCACGAACACCATTACTCGGCGTATCAATCTACCGAACGAACTGCAAGTTACTTTAGTGGAAGGCTGGACCAGCGAAACCATGGCTGAACAGTTAGCCAGTGTTGGGCTAGTGAGGGCCGGTGATTTTTTAGCAGCTGCCCAACCCCAATCGTATCCGTATACATTTTTGCATGATTGGCCGAATCCGACTACGCTGGAAGGTTTTTTATTTCCCGATACCTATCGGTTCTATCAGAGTGATACCGCGCATGATGTGGTTGATAAATTGTTGGCTAATTTTGATGCCAAACTGACGCCGGCGTTGCGCCAACAAATTATCGATCAAGGACACACCCTGTACCAAGTAATCACTTTAGCCAGTATTGTTGAAAAAGAGGCCAGCCGATCAGACGATCGAGCGATTATTGCCGATATTTTTTGGAAACGCCTGGCGGCTGGTAAACGGCTAGAATCTGATGTTACCATTTTGTATGCCTTGCGTCACAGCGATCAACCTTTTGACGTAAATATTGAATCCACTTACAATACCTATCGTAACGCTGGCTTACCACCCTCGCCAATCTGTAATCCTAGCCTCGATGCGATTACGGCAGTGATTAATCCAACGGCTACTGATTACTGGTATTTTTTAGCCGCTCCATCTGGGGAAGTGATCTACTCTACAACCTACGATGAACATTTAGCCGCCAAGCAGCAGTATTTATGAATAAACCGATTACTATTATATCATTAGGTGGCTCCTTGCTAGTCACCAAAAGCGGCATTGCTACCAGTTATATCACCGCTTTTGTGCGTTGGGCCAAAACACTGGCACGCACTCGACGCCTGGTGATATTTGTCGGTGGCGGTGCTACGGCTCGCTTGTACATTCAGGCAGCTCGAACCATTCATCATCAACTATCAGTCGCTAATCAAGATTGGATTGGCATTAGTGCCTCGCGCCTTAATGCCGAGTTACTGTTACGTAGTTTTGGTGGCAAGGCTTATCCAAATATTATTACTGATCCACGCTGGCAGGTAACTGGCGCGCAGTCGTTGTATATTGGCGCTGGCTGGAAACCAGGTCGATCAACCGATTACGATGCTGTCATGTTGGCGAGCTATAATGCTGTTCCCCAAGTGATTAATCTTTCCAATATTGATTATGTCTACGATCGTGATCCACAGCGTTACCGACAAGCTCAACCGTTGCAACGCGTTAGTTGGGTGCAGTTTCAAACTATCGTTGGTAAAACCTGGCTGCCCGGGTTGAACATGCCGTTTGATCCAATTGCTGCCAAGTTAGCCAAACAAAAAAATATTAGCGTGGCTATTGCCCATGGTAAAAATTTAGGCAATGTCAGTCGATTATTGGCTGGGCAGTCTTTCCGCGGTACGCTTATCCACAATTCTTCTTCATAACATAATTTAACCTGCTGGATAACGCGCAGCGCTATACCCAGGAAGGTGGAACCACCGTAACTGTAGGCCGTTTGGACAACAGCGTAGTCTATACAAATTTATTTATTTGTATGATAATTACTCACTATATGGGAGAATATTTTTTTTATGCAACATTGAGCCCATTTCTGTGGGCAATTGTTAATATTATTGATGACTACCAAATCAAGAAAATATACAAAAATCCCTCTCTTGCGATCATAATGACGGGACTTTTTTTATTCGTGCCTCTAATCATAAGTGCTGGTGAGGCTAATTTTTTTGAGACTAAGTCGATTATATTCGGCATTATTTCTGGAATAGCTATAGTATTATCCAATTGGTTTTATTTCAAGGCCTTGTCCCGGGAAGAAACATCTATTGTAATTGCTTTATGGACTCTAACACCTGTCATAGTTTATGTTTTGTCATTTATCTTTTTGGGCGAAGTATTGAACACTCGTCAAAGCATTGGTTCTGGAATCATCATTGTTGGCTCCCTACTTATTTCGCTATTTGGTAAAAAGTATCTTAGATTTTCACCAACTCTGATAATCATGTTGTTTGCGTCAATGCTATATGCCGTGAACGCGCTTTTAGAGAAGGAAACTTATAATAATGCCGGAACCTTTTTTTCAGGTTTTTTCTTTATAACATTAGGCATGATCATTGCTACTCTCTGTTTTCTTTGTAGCAAAAAGAATCTTTACGCAACTGTTTCTGTTTTTAAATACAATAAACGGTATCTATCGTTTATTGTTATTTCTGAGATTATAAACATCGCAGCAATGATTTTTCAGGACATTGCCCTAAGCCTAGGTAGCGTGACCATTGTTAAGGTGATTGAAGGACTGCAACCAATTTTTGTTCTCACTTTAATACTATTCCTATCTTTTTTTGTAGTATATTTCAGGACCAACACTAACTATAAACTATTGTTTCCAAAGTTGTTAATCATGGCTGGCATGATGTTTGGTCTCTATCTCATATATTAATGCATCAATTGTCCCATATCGAACCCATCATGAATTTTTAACCGAATTATTTCAATGATACTTTATACTTTTTAAGAAAAAATTCTGGATGGTAGCTTTTTTTTGATTTTTCCAAAAAGTCTAATCCTAGATCCTGTTCATAATTTATATAAAGACAACCCAAGCCATTGGCTAACTCAGCAACTTTTTGCATTAAGAAGGGGTATATTCCAATGTAATTGGTATAGTCAGCTTTCTCAAAATGAATTATGCAATAATCTTTGTTTGTAAACTCTACAATAGCAAATCCTATCAGTACTTCGTTATCATATAATCCAAGGCTGATTATATTATCAAATATATGTGAGTGTTCTAAAAATGATTTTAACGCATTAAACTCTTTTGTATGGTTGATACCCAAATAAGCCCTGTAGGATGTCCACCTGTTGAACAAATCTAGAATTTTCTGTCTATTTATTTCTTTTGATAAGTCAATATGAATACAGTAAGCTTCTGGGCATTTTTTTTTAAACCGGTTAACAAAATTTCTTTTTGCTCCGTATTTATTGCCTGAATACGTCAGTAGTTTTTTTACATCATAAATGTAATCATGGCTAGCTCTATCTTCAGTGATAATGAAGTACTTTTCATCTAGTTGTTGCATTAAATCTTCAGGTATAAGGTCCAATATTTTGGGTAGAGCGTTTATTGGCCCACTCAAAATATCTTTAACTGAATCAGGGAAATTTTTTGCACCAATCAACGTGAGTATTTTTTTTGAGGAGTCGATATAGTCGTTTAGTAGAACTAAAACATTATCATTATGCTGGGATATATGTGCATCACCCATTGCATTCCAAGACCACAGACTTGTGAAGTTGTGGTCAGAATAAGGCAGTCGTTCAAATGAGGTTCTAACTACGTGTTCCCTATGAGTTGTTTGAAGGGGCGAAAAGTTCGGAAAATGTGCAATCATCAAAATTAGTACTGATATTATCCAATCTATTTAATTAACATCAAATTTTTGGTGACGCATGTGATGACTACTATTGCATTATATATTAGATGTGGTATAATTATACCATGTTGAGTAAAAAAAATAAAAATAAAAGTATAGCCATAGTAGTGGTCTTTGTTGCTCTTCTGATCTGGTGGTCTGTTTTGAGGTTTTCTCCGAATGAGTATTATCACTTAGTTTGGGCCGCCTCATATCAAGTCTTGGTCATTTCCGCTGGGTTTATCGGCGTTATTTTGGCAATGGACTGGGGTAGCCATAGGTCAGTAATGGGTAAAGCCTTAATGTCGTTTGCTATTGGTGCATTTTTCCAGGCGTTTGGCCAAACTACTTTTAGCATTTACAACTTATTTCTCGAAACTGATATTCCATACCCATCACTGGCGGATGTTGGTTACTTTGGGAGCATACCACTATACATACTTGGTACATTGTTTTTAGCTAAAGCTTCTGGTATCAAAGTATCACTCAAGTCTTTTCAAAAAAAGGTTGTGGCAATTGTATTTCCTGTTTTGATGCTAATTGTCTCATATGTAGCTTTTCTCAAAGACTATGATTTTGACTGGGCAGCCCCTGTAAGGATGTTACTTGATTTTGGGTACCCGTTTGGTCAGGCGATTTATGTGTCTATAGCAATTTTAACGCTAAGTTTATCTAAGGGATTGCTTGGTGGTTTAATGAAAAATAAAATCTTTTTTCTATTGAGTGCTTTGATTGTACAATATGTCGCTGATTTTAATTTTTTGTATCAGGCTATTCAAGGTACTTGGGTCAATGGTAGCTACGGGGATTTGATCTACATGGCAGCTTATTTCTTGCTTGCGATGAGTTTACTGCAATTTAATGTGGCTTATATAAAACAGGGAAAATAATCCTATGTCCCTCCTCCAAACCATGGCAATAAAAATCATCCAAGAACAAGAGCTTGTCATAGGTCCTTTAGCTTGGGATGAGGCGAGCAAAGTGAAAGGTTTAAAGTTGCAAAATCATTCAGGTGTGGCGATTGAAGGTGATGAAAAAGAAGTTGTCAATTTGTTGGTGAAGCAATATAGTCGTTTGTTTGGACATGCCTCTGAAGAAGTGTGCAAAGATGCGGTTAAAGATATTATTTTTGAATTGCCAGCGGACAAAGTTCCATCGGCCTTGAGATAATTGTCACATGCCAGCAGCGCCAAACCTCAAGCCGACTGATCAGCTCGCTGTTGCCGAGCAAAACAATTCCACGAATCTCACCAAATCAACCGAGCAGGTTGATACTTCGTATTTGAATAAAGTTAACCAAGAGCTGTATAAGCGCAATCTTGAGTTGGCAGTTCGCAATAAAACCTTGTCGTTATTGCGCAATCTGTATGAAATTACTACTCATATTTTTAGCCCAGAAGAATTAACGCGTAAGCTAACATTTGAGATTCGTACATCATTAAATTTAGAGCTGGTATCAATTTTTGTGGTTGATAATCATGATCAATGCGTCAAACCAATTGCGTTATCATCCTCTCAAGCAACTAAAGCTGCCTTTTCTGAAGTTGAGGATAAATTTTCAAAATTATGTATCCCGGTAGAACATAACGACACAGTATTAGCGCAAGTCGTCAATACGAAACAACGGCAAGAGGTAACAATCTTTTCAAAATTATTTAATCCATTCTTACCCGAAAAAAAATTATCCGCCATTCAACGCCAAGTTGAGATTCAAACCAGTTTAGTGTTTCCTTTACTTATTTCTCAACAAGTGATCGGTTTATTGGTGATTGCCATGGATAAAAGTTTTGATGATTTAAGCTTGCATGAACAAGAAGCTATCGAAAGTTTAATTGATGTGGTGGCCGTAGCACTGGATAAGGCTAATAATTATTTGGAATTAAAATTAGCCAATACCTATTTACGCGAACTGGATGAGGTGAAATCCGAATTTATGAGCGTGGCCTCACACCAACTGCGCACACCACTGACTGGTATTATTGGTTATCTATCAATGATTTTGGAAGGAGAGTATGGTAAAATGGAGGCCGAGCAAGCTCAAGTGATGAATGATGTGTATTTAGCTAGCCAGCGTTTGGCGCGCATGATCAATGTGTTATTGAATGTCACTCGTATTGAAGCTGGCCACTTCATCATGAATTTTGGAGAGTATAATTTGATTGAGATTATTAATACCGCCCTGAATGAATTAAAGCCAGTGGCGGATAAAAAAAATCTAGCATTAGTATTTGTTCAAGCCAATAGCAAACCAGTGAAGGTGATGGTGGATAATGATCGTGTTCGTGATGTGTTTTTAAATTTAATTGACAATGCCATTAAGTATACTGCTCAAGGTACCATTACCATTCAATTACTGCCGGAAGATAATAATAAAATTCATTTTTTTGTAACCGATACCGGCATGGGTATTGATACAAAGGAAGCGCATCATTTGTTTGAAAAATTTATTCGTGGTTCAGGCATCGCTCGCATTCAACCAGATGGTTCGGGGTTGGGGTTATATATTGCCAAAAAGATTGTAGATGGGCATAGCGGCCAAATTTGGGTAGAGAGCCCTGGTGAAGATAAGGGCACTACTTTTCATGTCGAATTGCCTGTCAAACAAGACAAGCCCCAATATCATGCCGAAGCTGAACGCATCTTTGAAGGCAAAAGTATTCAAGAAGGCTATGCCATTCAACATAGCAGCAAATAAGGCAGCTACAGCACCACCTTTTGTGTTTCACTACAACAATCGGAGCGGATAAACCTGAACCCATAAATTCAGAATCATTAGGAAAATAGCAAAAAGAGCATGTACAATGGTAAGTATCTAACGCTTAACCATAGAATACTATGCTCTCTTTGGAAAATAATCGTATCACGGAATTGTATGTCTGGGT